>JAHEKS010000320.1 GCA_024638215.1 Acidobacteriota bacterium
GTTGTCTCAACCCTTTGAGATTCTTTGACATCGTCACCAATTCCTGCGAAAACTTTGTCAGTCGAAAGACCTGCTGGTATTTCAGGAAGAGTTCGAAGAAGAGCTTCAGCCACTGGTCAAGGATTTCCGGGAGCTCCAGCAGCCGAATCAGGTGACCCGTCGATGCTGAGTCGAGAACCAGAACGTCGTAGTTGCCCGAGGCGAGCAGAGCCATGACGCGTGTCAGAGCCATCACCTCGTCCAGGCCAGGAGGGGAGAGATCCAGAATTCTTTCCAGCACCTCGCGGTCGAAGGTCAAATCAAAGTTGCTCGACACCGATTCCAGGAATTCCTCAATATCCCCCGCATAGCGTTTTTTCAAAGCCCGAAATTCCTCCTCCGAATCAATCTCAATGGCGGTGAGGCCGGAGATTACGACCTTCGGCCGGGAGTCGATCGGTGTCTCCAGGCAGCTTGACAATGAGTGGGCAGGCCCGGTGGAGAAGAGAAGAACTTTCCTCCCGGAACCATCTTGGGCCAGTTGCAGGGCTGTAGCGCAAGCTAAAGTGGTCTTTCCAACGCCACCCTTGCCCGCAAAAATCAGAAGCGTAGCCTCGGGCGGAGGCCACTGGACGCCTACCTCTACTCTAAGCGGCGGAACCGCCGCTGGTGGGCTCGCCGCGGGAGGGGCTTCGCTGATTTGTCCGACTTGATCCCAGAACGACTCGAGAGCTTTCCGCCCACGAACCTCCTCGGCGTAAAGCGGGACCATCCAAAGTGCATATCTGGGCAAAGGGGTTTGGCTGAAGAGCTTCTGCAGTTCCCGGATCTGGCGGAGGCGTTCATCCCGGCAAGCCGCGCAGGGATGGTCCGGATAGCCGGAATCCTTCCTGAGAGAGTCTGCTGCTCAGCAACTTGCCTCCCGCTGGTTAGCCAGAAACCAACAAAACGCGCGGCGATCATCCACGTTTGTCTATGGCAAAGGTTCTTTCATATATCGGCCCCCTGAGGGGAAACCTTTAGCCCTTTGGTGAACTCAATCTGCCGAAGATGCCCAACCCACATTCGGTTATTTTGTCGCCCGCAATCATCTCGGCTCTCGGCGGGCCAAGCCACAGCTTCAGGTGGCAGAAAGCCCTTGTCCGGTCTGATGGGAGAATCTCGGAGGACCGCAGCTGGTATCCTTATTGCCCGGCGGTTCGATTCTTCGAGTGAATTGTTCCCATCCAACTGTTGCTTGAGGGGCGCTCGGTTTGACTGACGCTACAGTTCGATGAAAACAAAGGGGAAACAAACAGCGGGACGGACAGCAAGAGCCTCTTACCTCTCGCTCTTTGGCAATGGCTCGAAAACTTGTTCAGGGTAGGTCAGCCGATTGAATTAATTGAGGTTGTGGTACGCCCGGGGTGATTCGAACACCCGACCCCTTGCTTCGTAGGCAGACCGACCTTTCCCGTCCCTTTCATGCTTTCCCATATTTTCCATGGCCTTACCCCAATTCAGGGAACCTGCTTTCGCTCAAAGTAGAATCCTTTTTGGCTCAACAAGTTGAATTCTGGAACATTTTTGGTACAGCAGTCGGAAAAGGAGGCGAACCACCCTGCTTTTGGTAGTCCCATCATCATGCGTGTACCGGGGAACTTCTTCGTCAGGAGCCTCTGGGCAAACAGGTCGACTGATCGAAGTGGGTGTGTATGGTTTAACCACAGCGGTCTGGCCGGAAAACCGCAAGCACGGTACGAATAATGGACAGGACTGGTGCACATTAGCGGGCCTCGAACCCCGACCCCCTGGTTGCAAAGCGCAAGACCAAATTTGCCAAACCTTGCCGGGACCAGCGCCAAACCAGGGGAATCAGGAGATTAGCGGAGATTGCGTGCAAGTCCCTCTTGCCGCGGTTTGCACCGTTTTCGACGCAAATGGCTGAAGCTTTCCGGGATTGATATCACGTTTCTAGCACAGTCGGCAAAGCTAAGAACGAGCGTCGTAGCCCCCTTTCGCCAAATCGAGGCATACCCCTCGCCAACCGCCGACGCTTTCGCGAGCAAATCGGGAGGCCTCTTTTGGCGATGCGACGATCCACAAATCGAGGGACTTCGCTTTATATTATGCAGTCAGACAGGAGCAATGCCCGCAGAGCAAAAGTCCACCCTGCAACCGACCCTTTGTCAACTTTCGAGTGCGCCGTTGACATACGTGGAAAAGCCCTTGCGTCCGCACCCCGGAATCTCCACTCTCAATGGGTATGGGCTTCGATCTTGTGCAAATCCGCGAGCGGGCCAAGGAAAAAACGGACGAGAACTGGGCTTTACGTGAGTTTTTGAAAGGTCGGGGCGATATAGAACCGGACGAGATCGACCGACTCGTCTTTGAGACGACTCGCCGCGTGTGGGCCGAAATCGACTGTACTTCCTGCGCCAATTGCTGTCGGCAGGTCAAGCCGACGTTTAGCGAAGCGGAGGTCAATCGGTTGGCGCAGCATCTCGGAATGGAGCCCTTGCATTTCATCGAGAGCTATCTGGAACGGGCCGAATCTACCAGCGGAAATCCCTGGCAGACGCGCACCGCGCCATGCCCATTTCTGAAAGACAACTGCTGCAGCGTCTATGAGGACCGCCCGGCCGATTGCAGCGGATATCCGTATCTCTACGAGCCAGATCTTGTGTTCCGCACAATGGCGACGCTCGAGCGCACATCCACCTATCCCATTGTGTACGAGGTCATGGAGGACCACTGCTGTCCGGTCATAAAGTGAATAAAGTGATTTGGTTGCGAGAATCAGCCGACTCGGAAGGAGCGTCGGCACTCGAAAAGGCCTGTAGAATGGGCATTTTCTCGAGCAAGGTGATGCTCAGGATTTGTGTCATGGGGAAGAGACTGAGTTCTAGCCCCAAGCGTTTGCGAACGATTGCCAAGAGCACATACACCGAGATGGCGATCCAGATTTGAGTCTTCACGGCGTTGGGCGAAAGCCCGTAGAACTTCTTGACGCGCAGGTGCTGCTTGATCCATTTGAAGAACAACTCGACCTGCCAGCGGCAGCGATAAAGTTGCGCAACGGTGAGCGTGGGCAGGAGAAAGTTGTCGGTAAGGAAGACCAAGGTCTTGTCGGTTTCGCCGTCGTGATAACGAATGCGACGCGGGGGTTCGGGGTAGCCGTGAGCCGGATAAAAACTCTTGAGGCGGATGGTCTGATCGCAACGCAGCCCGGTAGGTTTGTCGACCGGACGGGCGGCGAGACGGTGAAAGCGGAAAGTCTTGCGCGAGCGAATGACGAAAAAGGCCAGAGCCTGATACAAGTGGTAAAGGCGCGCGAAATCCAGATACCCTCGGTCCAGGATGTATATCGAGCCGGGTTCGGGGAGCAATTCGTCGAGGATGTGAATCTCGTGGATTTTCGCGGGTTTTATGGTAATGAAGGCCGGGATGTTGCCCTCCAGGTCGAGCAGCGTGTGCACCTTGACGCCGGCATGAAAAGGGCGGTAGCGAGCCCAGGGACACAGGGAAAGGCAGAGTTCGATGATGGTCGCGTCGAGCGCATAGACGGTTTGTTCGAGGTCGACGCCGAAGTCCTCGCCGGCATACAAGGGGCGCGCGATCGAGATCAACGCTTGAGCCAAGTCGGCGTAGATCCGATAGTCCCGAGTCTCGTTGGCATCGGCCAGCGTGCTGCGCGAGACGCGGCCTCGGATGCCGAGGTGATAAAGACGACGCCCGAAAGCACGCAGGCAGGTTTCGATGTCGCGCAGGCTTTCGCGCGATAGGTCAACTGCGCGAAGGCCATGGAAAGAAACTGGTCCCAACACGAAAAGCTGCTGACCTTGCGGTTGCCCTGATAACGATCCACACAGCGACGGAATTCGTGCGCCGGAATGAAATCCATCAATTGCCCAAACACCGTTTTGCCCGGATGCATCGGCCACTCCCTCCCGAAAATCTCGGAAAGGATGGCCAAAACCGGGTTCGGAATTCAAATCGAAAACGCCTGGTTTGGAGAACAAATTCATGTCGGCACGTAAGTTACAAGGACTTCTAAATTCAATGACCGGACAGCAGTGATGGGGATTGTCTTAGCACCCGTTCACCCGGTCCTTCGTTACTGCATACGTGTCGGAGAGGGCTCGAGGAGAGTCGAGGAGGAGTGGGCTGGCCCGCCCAGAATAATTGCCATTTATTTGCGCTGTTACTTATATCGACTTCAGATATCAGGGATGATATTCATTCATGAGGTGCCGCTGCCGCTTGGCAGATACGCGTGCACGGCCCCATTGCTCCGTGCTCGAATCTCACCTTTCTGGACGGTTTAGTTTTTGGCGACGGAAGGAGAGTTCATCAAAGCCGCAGGTCTCCACGGTCCCGCGGGTCATTCCCGGAGCGAGGTTCTGCAATGCCCTTCGATGAAAAAGCCAAGAATTGCGAACTGGTCGGAGTATATTCGACAAATTTCCCTGGTTGAGTCCTGATCAAGCGCCTTCTGGAGGTAAAGTGCGCGAGTTTTCTCTCCCTCAACCAGTAGTCCTTCAGTGTTGAAAGCAAGTGCTTGAAGGAACTGCTCAGATATTACTCATTACCGGGGCCAAGTTTCTTGCGCTGACCACGGTAAAGGCCCGCGATCCCACTGGCAGCTTTCTGCGCAACAGCGGTAACCGACCACCCGGGGGAGCATTTCTAGTTCGGGCTTTGGCGTTAATTGCGCGCGCTTCAAAGATTGGCGGTGCCACTTTCGTGTGGAGGTGCGTTCGTTTTCAGTCTGTCATTGTCTTGCCACTCCAAATCGTCGGAAGACGCTTGAAGGTCAGGACGGACATAAGATCGGACTAGCGCACGTAGAACTCGATGAAGTTCGGTTCGACATTCACATTCTGCTGAAAATCCCTCCAGTCGGCCTCGGACAGTCCGTCCGGTTTTGCAGAATCTCTGGGAAAATCGGAATCGCCGCGAAGAATGCGGCCCGCCGTCCTCTTCTGAAGGGCCTTTAGCAGCGGCCCCGCCGGCATGTTCCAATGTTTGGAGTCACGAGCGAAACTCTCATCGACTGGAATCGCTGCCACAAGCTTGGACGAGACCATGGATTCTAGTCCGCCCTGCTTCAAGGTGGCATTGTGACTACCGTG
>JAHEKS010000067.1 GCA_024638215.1 Acidobacteriota bacterium
CCCGACTCCATCGTGTTTGAAAACGGCGGGTACCTTTACTTGTTCGATTTGAAAACCGAGAAGACCCAGAAAGTTACGATCTACCTTCCGGGTGACCGGGACGAGGCGCGCAAGCATTGGGCAAATGTCAGCGGGCTGATCACTGACTACGACATCTCGCCGGACGGCAAGCGCGCGGTCTTCACGGCGCGCGGCGACATCTACACGGTTCCGGCCGAGAAAGGCAACATTCGCAACCTCACCGAAACCCCCGGCATCCGCGAGCGATACGCCGCGTGGTCGCCGGACGGCAAGTGGATCGCTTATTTCTCCGACCGCACCGGCGAATACGAGCTTTACATCACGCCCCAGGACGGCATGGGCAAGGAGACACGCATCACTTTCGATGGCAAGGTGTTCCGCCTGCCCCCCGTGTGGTCGCCCGACAGCAAGGCGCTGCTGTTTGCCGACAAGTCGCTGCGGCTCTATTACGTCACCCTTGAAAGCAAGCAGCCGGTGCTGATTGACGAGGGGAAGTACGCCGACCTGACGGACTATGCCTGGTCACCGGACAGCAAGTGGGTGGCGTACGCCAAGGCGGCGGAGAATCACAATGAAGTAATTTACCTCTATTCCCTGGCCGACAAGAAAATTACTCCTGTGACCACCAGCTTCACCAACAGTTGGAACCCGGTGTTTGATCCGGCGGGGAAATACCTCTACTTCCTTTCCAACCGCGATTACAACGAGGTGCTGGGCGTCTACGATTTCGAGTTCTCCAATCCCAAGGCCACGCGCGTTTACGTCGTGACGCTGCGCTCCGACCTTCCATCACCCTTCGCTCCGGAAAGCGACGAGGTGGGTCAGAAGAAACCGGAAGCGGCCGGAAAGGAAACCGACAAGGAGAAAGAGAAGGAGAAGAAGCCGGAGGAGCCGGGCCGCGTGGTTCCCAAGAATTTCCGCATTGACTTGGCGGGCATCGAGGACCGCGTGGTGGCGTTGCCTATCCCCCCCGGAAGCCTGCGCAATCTCAACGCGGCGGCCAACTTCGTCTATTACGTTTCAGTGCCGGTCAGCGGCCTTTCCGGCCCCTTGCCGGGCGAGTCGCCGGCCATTCACATCTTCGACATGGAAAAGCGGAAGGACCATGTGCTGATCGAAGGCGCCAACAACTACGCGCTTGCTTTCGACGGCAAGAAGCTGCTCTATTCCGCTCCCAAGCATCCGGGTGAAGGCGAGGACGAGGAGGAGAGCGGTCCGGTCGCCCGCACGTATGGGATCATTGACGCCAAGCCTCCCGAAAAGGAGGCCCATAAAGTGGGCGAAGGCGCGCTGAACCTTTCTTCCATGCGCGTCGAGGTGGATCCGCACGCGGAGTGGAAGCAGATGTTCAACGAAGTTTGGCGGCAGGAACGCGACTACTTCTTCGAAGCGTCCATGAACGGCGTGGACTGGGAGAAGGAGCGTGAACGCTACGCGCCGCTGCTGCCCTACGTCGCCGACCGCTATGACCTGACCTACCTGCTCGGTGAGATGATCGGCGAGCTTTCCAATTCCCACACCTACGTGGGCGGCGGAGACTCTCCCGACCTTCATGGCGTGAACGTTGGCATGCTGGGCGTGGATTTTGAGGCGGACACCGAGCACCAGCTCTACCGCTTCAAGAAAATTTATTCCGGCGAAAACTGGAAACCCAGCCTGCGCTCGCCTCTCACCGAGCCGGGCGTGGACGTCAAGCCAGGCGACTACCTGCTGGCCGTGAATGGCAAGCCGTTGCGCGTGCCGGAAAACCCGTACGAACCGTTTGTCAACACGGTGGATGAAAACGTGACGCTCACCGTCAACTCGAAACCCTCCGAGGACGGCGCGCGCCAGGTCATCGTCAAACCGATTGCGAGTGAGCTTTCCCTGCGGGAGCTCGATTGGATCGAATCCAATCGCCGCAAAGTGGACGAGGCCACTCACGGGCGCGTGGGCTACGTCTATTTGCCGGATATGTCGGCGGCGGGGCTGAACGAATTCGTCAAACAATACTTCCCGCAAATCCGCAAGGAGGGAATCATCTTCGACGTGCGGTACAACGGCGGCGGATTCGTGGACCAGATCATCCTCGAGCGCCTGCGCCGCATCCTTGTGGGGATGGAAGCCGCCCGGAACTTCAAGAGCGACACGATTCCCGAAAACACCTTCTACGGCGCGATGGTCTGCGTCACCAACCACTATGCCGCCTCGGACGGCGATTACTTCAGCTACTTTTTCAAGAAGTACAAACTGGGACCCTTGGTCGGCACCCGCACCTGGGGCGGGGTGCGCGGCATCCGAGGCTACATCCCACTGATGGACGGCGGCTACATCACCCGGCCCGAATTCTCCATGTACGGCGTGGACAGCCGGTGGGTGATCGAAAACCATGGCGTCGAGCCTGACATCGTCGTGGATAATCGCCCCGACCTGGTGATGAAAGGCCGGGACCCGCAACTGGAGAAGGCGATTGAACTGGTGATGAAGGACATCGAGGAGCACCCGAAGAAGCTGCCGGCGCGCCCGCCCGACTTGCCGGCCTATCCTTCCGGGCCGGGCCTCTGAGGCAGCCCGCGAGCAAAATGCACCTCCTGGCGAGCAGGAGTCCGGGACCGCGGGCCGGTGCCGGGCTCTTGTTTGCCTGCCGCCCTGCCTGCGCCCTTTGACGATCCGCATTAATCCATATACAATGTGCTGGCTTAACCGTATTGAAATGAGGTTGAATCGTATATGGAACTTCTCCGCCTTCCGGAGGCCGCGCGCCAGTTGGGCGTGAGCTATCCGACGCTCAAACAGTGGATTTATCAAAAGAAGCTCCGCTCCGTGCGCACGCCCGGCGGGCATCATCGCATTCCCCGCCTGGAGCTGGACCGGTTGATGTTTCAGGAAGGGCCGCGCGCGGCGGCCTCGCATCGCGGCGCACAGCAGCCGGTGATCCGAAAATCACCTCCCCTGGCCCAGGCCGCGGGGTTGGAGCACGTCATCAGCGGTCGAAACCAACTGGTGGGCCGCGTGGTGGGCCTGGAAATCGTCGGCCTGCTCGCCAAAGTCCAGTTGGATGTGGGCGGGCAGAAAATCACTTCCATCATTACGCGCGATGCGTGCCGCGACTTGGGGCTGAAGGTCGGCCAGACCGCCGCGGCGTTGATCAAGGCCACGGAGGTCATGATCATCCGGCCGGCAGGCGGGCGCGGATGAAGGCAACGTTCAGCCTCGGTTCTCATGCGCGCAAGCTGGCTTGTGTTGCGCTCGTCCTCGTGGCGATTGTGAGCGCCTGTAAGCGGACGTCCGCGCCGCAAAACACAGGCGGTGAAATTGTTGTTTCCGCCGCGGCCAGCCTGCAGAACGCCTACGGCGAAATCGCGCATCGCTACGAAGAGCGCACCGGCGTCAAAGTAGTTCTCAACTTCGCTGCTTCGGGCGAACTGCAAAAACAAATCGAGTTCGGCGCGCCGGCTGACGTCTTCGCCAGCGCGGGCGAGCGCGAAATGGACGCGCTCGCCGCCAGGGGATTGATCGACGACCCGTCGCGCCAAAACTTTGCTGCCAACGTCTTGGTGCTGGTCGTGCCCGCAAGTTCGATTTCATCGCTCCAGTCGTTCTCGGACCTCGCCAGCGCATCGGTCAAAAGAATCTCCATCGGCAATCCTCAAACCGTCCCGGCAGGGCACTACGCGCGGCAGGCGCTGGAGGCGACCGGCTTGTGGGACAAGGTCCACGCGCGGTTGATCTTCGCCGAGAACGTGCGCCAGGTGCTCGAATACGCAGCCCACGGCGAAGTGGACGCCGGGCTGGTCTATTCAACCGACGTCGCGGTGGCGCACGGGCGTGTGAAGGTGATCGCGCGCGCGCCGGAAGGCACCTACGGCCCAATTCGTTACCCCATTGCGGTAATCAAAAGCACTCATCACGTCGAGGCCGCGCAGGAGTTCGTTCAATTCGTTCTGAGTCCCGCGGGTCAGGACATTCTCAAGCAATATGGTTTCATTCCGGTGAAGTGAAAAATGATTTGGGCGGCATTCAGACTCTCGCTCCTGGTGGTCAGCGTCGCAACCGTCATCATTGCTGTTGCGGGCACGGCGCTGGGATTTCTGCTCGCCAAGCGCGATTTTCGCGGCAGAGAACTGCTCGATTCGCTTCTGACCCTGCCCATGGTCCTGCCGCCCACCGTCACCGGCTATTACCTGATTTTGCTGCTGGGCCGCCGCGGCCTGCTGGGCCGCTATCTTTACGCGCTGACCGGCTGGACGATGACGTTCACGTGGGAAGGCGCGGCGCTGGCTGCTTCCGTGGTGGCGATGCCGCTGATGGTGAAGTCGGCTCGCGCCGCCATCGAATCCGTGGACGCGCGCTACGAAATGGTCTCGCGTACCTTCGGCAAAGGCGAGTGGGAAACTTTTTTCCGCGTAACACTGCCCCTGGCCTCGCACGGGATTCTCGCCGGCGTGGTGCTCAGCTTCGCGCGCGCACTGGGAGAATTCGGCGCCACGCTGATGGTGGCGGGAAATATTCCCGGCAGAACCCAGACCATGCCGCTGGCGATTTACGAGGCAGTGATCTCGGGCGCAGACCGGCAGGCGATGTACCTAGCGCTGATCTTGACAGCCACCTCCGTTGCGGTGGTCTATCTGACCAACGTGCTGACGCGCGCGCGAAAGACGGCTTGAACCATGCTCGACGTCAACATCAAAAAGCGTTTTGTTTCGGGCGGCGAGACCACTTTTTCCCTTGATGCGGCTTTCACGGTTGAGCAGGGAATCACGGTGCTCTTCGGCCCTTCGGGATCGGGCAAGACGACGATCCTGCGCGCCATCGCCGGAATTCTGACGCCGGACGAAGGCCGCGTGGGCGTGAACGGCAACGTCTATTTCGATTCCCAGGGGAAAATCAATGTGCCGGTCCGCGAACGCCGCGTGGGAATAGTCTTTCAGGATTATCTTCTGTTCCCGCACATGACCGCGGCCGAGAATGTTGCCTACGGGGTTCGCGAGGGCACGGACAAAGCTCGGCGCGCGCGCGCCCTTGAAATGCTGGCTCTGCTCGGCATCGAACACGCGGCAGGCCGCTACCCGCACCGTCTCTCGGGCGGCGAGCAGCAGCGTGTGGCCTTGGCGCGCGCACTCGCTTCCGACCCCGCCGCGCTGCTTCTGGACGAACCGCTCTCGGCGGTGGACGTTCGAACTCGCGCACGCCTGCTCGAAGAAATCGTTGATGCGCAGCGCAAATCGCGCATACCGTTCCTCTACGTCACCCACGCCCCCGCCGACGCCGTGCGCGCGGGCGATTCCGTGCTGATTCTCCAGCAAGGCCGCATCGTGCAGCGCGGCAAACCGCAGGAGGTCTTCAACGCGCCCGCGAGCGCCCGGGCGGCGCGCGCGGTGGGCGACGACAACATCCTCGCCGCCCGCGTCGTCGAACAACGCGCCGCGGAGGGAATCACCATGGTGGATTCTTCCGGCTGTCTGCTGGCGACTTACTACAACGCGCTGCCGGTGGGAAGCCTGGTGACGCTCGGCATCCCGGCCGACGACATCATCGTCTCGCGCGAACGCATCACGCAGACCAGCGCGCGGAACCTCCTCGGTGGAACTGTGAAGCGCGTGATCCACGACGAGGAAAAAGTCGAACTGGTGATTGACTGCGGCGTGGACCTTAAAGTGAAGGTGACGGGACAGGCGGTTGAAGCGCTAGGTTTGTCTTCGGGAGTTACGGTTTATCTCCTGATCAAAGCGAGCGCGTGCCACCTGCTCGCTTGACACCCTGTTTCGAAAATGGTTACGAGAAGCGAGTCCGCTTCCAGAGGGAGACTCCGCAGACGACCATCAAGCCCAGCATGGCGGCGACCAGAACGAGAACCCAGGTGCCGTTCATGGCGATGGGCGGGCGCTCGGTACCGTGCGCGAGCCAGAGGAAGATTCCAACCGCCCCCGCGATAATCAACCAATCCCACCAGCGGCGCGCGGCGACTCGTTCTCCCAGCTCGTCCTCGCCTTCGAGAGCGCGCAAGGCGCGTGAGACGTCGAGGCCGTAGCGGTTGCATTCGCGCTCGACGGCCACCTGGCGCGAGGCCTGCTCGCCTGCGGGCGCGACCGCGGTGGAAATGGCGAGCGCGCCCAGAATCATCACCAGCGAACCGGCGATGACCAGCGTGCGCGTCGAGGCCGATTGTCCCGCGAGCTCGCCGAAGACCAGCGCGCCCCAGGCGAGGCCCCAGAGTTGATTGGTGTTCGAGAGCGGGATGCCGCGACCAATCCCGATGTACTTGGCGGCGAATTGCTGGAACAGGTCGCCCATCACCCAGCAGAATCCTCCCAGAAACAGCCAGAAGAGCGCTGGGCGCGCGCGGCCCAATTCCGCCATCAAAGGGCCAACGCCGCCGCTGAATGCCACAGCCAGCGCGCCCATCGTGCCCAGCTCGCCCACCGTAAACACCGTCACGAAGGAGAGCGGATTCATGCCGCTGAGGTACGCTTTGCGGTAAGGGATGTACATCGTTCCCCACAGCAGCGCCGCGCCCAGCGCCGCGAGGATTCCGTTCAGCGAGCGCTGCGGCGTGAACGTCGAGTGCGAAGTGGCCAGGGCCAGGAGTGTGGCGCCTCCAAAGATCGCCAGCGCGCCGCCCAGCACCTTGGCCCAAGGCTGCCAGCCCGCCCCACGCAATTCGCGGAAGAAAAACCAGCCCCAGAACACGCCCACCAAACTGTTGGTGTTCCACAGCGGAAATGCAATGGAGAGCCCAACGTCGCGGATAGCAAAAACGGTCAGCGTATTTGCCACCGCCCAAAGCGCGCCCGCCAGGACGGCCCAGACGATCAGGTGCGGCTTTTCGCCGAGGTCAACCACGACGTAGCTGGTGCCCTTGAGCAGCGTCGGCAGCGTCCAGCGGGCGACGAAGACCCCGGCCACCATGGCGAGTGAAATGACGAAGGGGGAGAGGCCGAGGGTCACCAGCTTGGTGGGAGCTTCGGCAGCGCCCAACCACGCGCCGGCAGCAAGTCCTGAGAGCACGCCCAGCGCGTGGAGGGAACGGGAGGTGTTTCGAGATTCGGCAGCTTGGGTGGCCAGCTGGATCTCCTCAGCCCAGATAGATCAGCAGGGCGATGCCCAGAGCCAGCACGGCCACCGGCACCCACAACTGGCTGTCGGTGAAAATCGCTTTAAGCATCGCGGGCTTCATTCGAAATCTCTCGTCGTCAGCCGCGCTGCGAAAGCAAGATTCTCACATTGGCTTTCGCAGCACGCGGCTAGGGATTGTACAATGAGAGCGGCCGCATGCAAAGCAATCCCCGGCCCCCTTATGAAAACTTATCGCATCGCTTTGATCCCCGGCGACGGCATCGGCCAAGAAGTTGTGCCTGCGGCCGTGCGCGTGCTGGAAGCCGCCGCGCAAGGCTTCCGTTTCGAGTTCGTTCCTTTCGAGTGGGGCTGCGAATACAGCCTCCGCACCGGCCGCATGATGCCGGAAGACGGCCTGGAAACGCTGCGGCCCTTCGACGCCATCCTGCTCGGCGCCATCGGCTATCCCACCGTGCCGGACCACATTTCTCTGCGCGACCTGCTGCTGCGCATCCGCTTCGGCTTCGACCTTTACGTGAACCTGCGCCCCATCGAAATCCTGCCGGGACTCGAGCCGGCGCTGCGAAGCAAGTCGGCGCGGGACATCAATATGCTCTTCATCCGCGAAAATTCCGAAGGCGAATACTGCGGCCTGGGCGGGCGGTTCAAGCGCGGCACCGCGGACGAGGTCGCCATCCAGCAATCGGTCTTTACGCGCAAGGGAACGGAGCGCATCATCCGCTACGCGTTCGAGCAGGCGCGACGCCGCCCGCGCAAGCGCCTGGCCAGCGCCACCAAATCCAACGCCATGCAATACACCATGGTGCTTTGGGACGAAGTGCTGCGCAAGGTGGCGCGCGATTATCCTGACGTGACTGTTGCCAATTATCACGTGGACGCGCTGGCCGCGCGCATGATCACTCATCCAGAGACGCTGGACGTGGTCGTGGCGTCCAATCTCTTCGCCGACATCCTCACCGACCTGGGCGGGGCGCTGCAGGGCAGCCTGGGACTGGCGGCCAGCGCCAACTTGAACCCGACCGAGCGCCTCGGGCCGCCAATGTTCGAGCCAGTACACGGCAGCGCGCCCGACATCGCCGGCCAGGGCGTCTCCAATCCCCTCGCGACGATTTGGGCCGCCTCGCTGATGATGGAACACCTGGGCGAGCCCGCGACCGGCGCGCGCATCCTCGCGGCGTTGCACGCGGTCACGGGAGAAGGCAAAATCCGCACGCCCGACCTCGGCGGCAAGAGCACGACACAGGAATTCACCGACGCGGTGATCAGCAAGCTCTAGCGGCGCGCCCAAGTCAATTGTGGAGTGCCTGGTCGAGGTCGGCGATCAAGTCCTCTGCCGCTTCAATGCCCACCGAAAGCCGCACCAGTCCGTCGGTGATGCCGATGGCGAGGCGCTGCTCGCGCGGCACGGCGCGGTGGCTGGTGGAAGCGGAGTGGACAATCAGCGAGCGCGCGTCGCCCAGGCTGGCGGCGCGCGCGAAAATCTGGACGCCGTCCATGACCTTCTTGCCTCCTTCGTATCCGCCTTTCACCTCGAAGCTGATCATGGCGCCGAAAGCCTTCATCTGTTTCTTGGCGATATCGTGGCCGGGATGATGGGGAAGGCCGGGATAGTTCACGCGCTCGACCTTCGGGTGCTGGGCCAGGAACTCGGCGATCTTCTGGGCGTTCGCGCAGTGCGCGGGCATGCGGAGATGCAGTGTTCGGATGCCGCGCAGCAACAGCCAGGCGTTGAAGGGGCTGATGACGCCGCCGAAGTCGCGCAGGATTTCGTGGTTCAGTTGGTAGATGCAGTCCTTCGATCCGATGATCGCTCCGCCCATCGCGTCGCCGTGGCCGCAAAGGTATTTGGTGGCGGAATGGACAGAAACCGTGACGCCGAGCGGAATCGGTTGCTGGAGCGCGGGCGAGGCGAAGGTGTTATCAATCATGGTGGGAATGCCGTGCGACTGGCCGAGCCGCGCCAGAGCCGCGATGTCGAGGATTTCGAGGATCGGGTTGCTGGGCGATTCGAAGTAAATCAGCCGTGTGTTGGGGCGGATGGCTTTTTCGAAATCTTCCACGCGCGTGGACTGCACGAAGGTGGCGGAGGCGCCCATGCGCGGCAACTTTTTGTTGAGAAAATTGTACGCCGCGCCGTAGAGCGACCGCGCCGCGACCACATGGTCGCCGGTTTTGACGTAGCCGAGAATCGCGGTGGAAATCGCCGCCATGCCCGAGGCGGTGGCGAGCGCCGCTTCGCCCTGCTCGATCGCGGCCAGCTTCTCCTCCAGCGCGTGGATGGTCGGATTGCCGTAGCGCGTGTACATGAAGCCGGGTTTCTCCTCGCCGTAAACCGCCGCCATCTCGTTCGAGTCGGCGGAGACGAATGTCGTGGACTGGTAAATGGGCGTGTCAAGCGCGCCGGTGACTTTGCAGGGGCCTTCCCCGGCGTGAACCGCGAGCGTTGCGAATTGTCGGCCGTTTTTCATAAGACACCTCGCCCTTCCTTTTCATCAGACGCACTTGGATGGGCGACTACGATACCGCGCCGGAGGCATTAAGGGGAAGGGCCACTTTTCGGAAGAAAGCAAGAGCCAACGAAGAGACCAACCGGCAGGATGGCCGAGGTCCTGACAGCAAAGCGTCCGGAGACGACCTATGAAGGGAAGGCCGGCCGGCGCGCCGGCGCGATTTATTGAGATGGCATTGATTTACGCACTTGACATCGGCCCCGGAAGTGAATACAGATGAGACATACAGGGTGGAAATCAAGCTGGGGGTGAATTATGGCGCTGTGCCCGGAATGTGATGCCTCGATTGATGTCGGCGACGATGTGGAAGAGGGCCAAATCCTGGACTGCCCCGAATGCAACGCCCGGCTCGAGGTGGTCAGCACCAACCCGCTGGAACTGGATGTGATTCCGGGAGAGGATGAGGACGAAGATGAAGTTGAGGCGTAAACGCAAAGCTCAGTCTGGCGAGGAAGCATGCCGCCGCGCCGCCCTGAAATTGGTGGTGGCGATCGTGGTCTGCGCGCTTGCGGCGCCGCCGGTTCTGCTGGCGGGGAAAAAGAAAGTGAAGCCGCCCCGAACGGTCATGGGAATCGTCCATAACGACTCGGAGGCCCCGATTGTCGGCGCGGTGGTTGAAATGACGGACGTGCAAACCGGCAAGAAAAGCGTGATGTACTCGCAGGACGGCGGGCACTACCAGTTTTCCGGCCTCAAGGCGGACCACGATTACAAAGTTCAAGCCACCTACAAGGGAATCGCTTCGGATGTCCGCACCGCAAGTTCTTTCGACACGCGCAACACCATCCGGCTGAATCTGCAGATTCCTCCGCCCAAAGACGAATAACCCCGCGCTGGCCCGTTGCCGAAGGATTCTCTTCCGCCGGCGCGCGCCGGGGTTTGCGTTCAGGCGGCGCGCCGGATCAACATCACGCTGAGGTCATCGTGCATCGGCGCCGTCCGGAGGAATTCCTGCAGCGATTTCAAAACACTCTGCACAAATTCAGCGGGGGGCAGGGCGTGCAGGCGTGCGGCGACTTGCCCTAGACGCTGGTCGCCGTACTCTTCGCCGGCTGCGGATTGCGCCTCGACCAGGCCATCGGTGTAGAGGAGCAGGCTGTCGCCGCGCTGAAGCTGAACGGCCTCGGCCGCGTATTGGCCTTCACAGAAAAGTCCGAGCGGAAGCCCGCCGGCTTCGAGGCGCGTGATTTCGCCGCGGCGAATCACCAGAGGTTTGCAGTGGCCGGCGTTGGAGAGTTCGATTTCGCCCTGCGCGCCGGCCCGGCCGCACACCAGCGTTGCAAAGTAAGGCGACATCGTGCTTTCGCAGAATATTCTGCTGGCTCGCTCCAGCATCTGCTGGACGGGAAGCTGCGTGGAGATTAAGGTGCGAAAGATCGCGTGCAGGTGGGCCATCATCATGGACGCGGCCACGCCCTTGCCCGCCGCGTCTCCCAAGGCAAAGAAGAGATGGCTGCCCGCGTCGCCGGGAACGATGACGTCACAATAATCTCCGCTGACCGGGCCGTGCGGCGCGTAGTGGTAAGACACTTCCCAGCCGTCGTGGCGCAGGTTTTGCTCCGGCAGCAGGGCGCGCTGCATCTGCGCGGCGAGTTCAAGGTCCTGCTCAAGCGCACGCCGGCCCGATTCCGTGAGGTGGTCCAGGCAATAGCGGACCAGCGGATCGGCGAGCAGGCGGTCCTTTTCCACCGGCTCATGACACGCCTCGCAAATCCCGTAAGAGCCGTTGTCCATTCGCTCCAGCGCCGAATCCACCTCGCTGAGAAGCTGGCTGAGCTGGGCGTGCTCCGCCGAGCCCGGAAGGACGGCTTCCAGACGGTGCCGGCGTTCGATGAGTTGATCGCGAAGGAAATTCTCGGTGACGTTTCCCACGGCCAACCTCCTTGTGCCACCTTAGTTTCGCTGAACCTATTGGATGAAAGATATCCGATTTTGACGCCTAAATTTCCAGCCTGCAAATCACTCGGATAGAGCGTTTTGGGAGGAAGACGGAATGCGAGATTATTGCGCAACCTCGGCGGACCCGTGAAGGATTCCTAAAATGAGCCGGGTGACCATCCGCGCATGAGTGCTGCGCCCGATTTCGAAACTCGCACGCGGCAGTCGCGGTCGTCCACGGGGACCGGCTCATTTTAGCTCAGCTTCCTCGATCCGGTGGCCAAAACGGAAGATCACTGTCTTGCCCCTGTACGAGGCCGGGTCGAACTTCCACGCAGGATCAGTTACGCGCTGCCACGGAGCTGGCTTGGAGGGGTCACGCACGCAGATGAATATGGCGCCTTCCTTGATCTTCCTTTGCGCTTCGGAATTCGACCTGAAGAAGCCAAGGTCGACAAGAAGCAGCGGCAGCTTGCGGTCCCAAGCGTTGTGCAGCACCGACGGCTCTTTACCGCCAAGGATTTGTCGGGCCGACTCATAGAGGCTCGTCCGGCTGGTGGTGCCCTCTGGTGTGCGTGTCGCCTTACCGCCTAGAATCTCCGCAGCCCGATGGTGACGGAGGCCAGCCATTGATTCGAAGTGAGCCTGCGCCTGCGCCGCCGCTTGCGCGCCGTGAAAATCCGCAACCATGCGCCGCGACAGATTCTTCTTGGCTTCGAGAGGATGGACCGTTCCCGCCGCCACCGATTTCCTCAGCGCTTCGATTTCGGCGGGCGTCATGTCCGTCAGCAGCAGGTAATACCGCCACATCAACTCGTCCGAGATGGACATGAGCTTGCCGAACATTTCGGCAGGCGGCTCGTTGATGCCCACGTAATTGCCGAGCGATTTGGACATCTTCTGTACGCCGTCGAGCCCTTCCAAAATCGGCATGGTCATGATGACCTGCGGCTCCTGGCCGAATTCCTGCTGAATGGCGCGGCCGACCAGCAGATTGAATTTCTGGTCGGTGCCGCCGAGCTCGACGTCCGCTTCAAGCGCCACCGAATCGTAGCCTTGCGCGAGTGGGTAAAGCAGCTCGTGCACGGCGATGGGCCGCTGCTCCCTCATGCGTTTCGAGAAATCGTCGCGTTCGAGAATGCGCGCCACAGTGTATTTGGAACAGAGTTTTACCCAATCGAGGCTGGTGAGTTTTCCCAGCCAGCGGTTGTTGAAGTCCACCACGGTTTTTTGCGGGTCGAGAATCTTGAAGACCTGCTTCTTATAAGTCTCGGCGTTGGCCGCAACTTCTTCCGGCGTCATCGGCTTGCGCGTCACGTTCTGCCCCGATGGATCGCCGATCAGGCCGGTGAAATCTCCGATCAGGAAAATCACCGTGTGGCCGAGGTCCTGAAAGTGTTTCAGTTTGCGAATCAGGACGGTGTGGCCCAGGTGGATGTCCGGCGCGGTGGGATCAAAGCCCGCTTTCACGCGCAGAGGCTTGCCGGTTTTGGCCGAACGCTCGAGCTTGGCGCGCAGTTCGTCGGCGCGGATCGTCTCCTCGGCGCTTTTGGTCAGGTATGCGAGTTGTTCGTCAAGGGTCATGGGGTTTGCCCATATTTCCAGGGAGTGATGAGTGCCCGCCGGCCCTCGATGCGGACTTTGTCTTCAAGCATCAGGCAAATCGCCTGCGAATAGATGCGGTGCTCTTCTTTCAGAATTCGCGCCGCGAGCGTTTCGGCCGTGTCGTCATCGAGCACCGGGACGACGGCCTGGCAAACGATCGGCCCGGTGTCCACGCCTTCGTCCACGATGTGAACGGTGCAGCCGGAGAATTTCGCGCCGTATTCGAGCGCCTGCTTTTGCGCGTCGAGTCCCGGAAACGCCGGCAAGAGCGCCGGGTGAATATTGAGAATGCGCCGGGGAAAGGCACGGATGAAATACGGGCTCAAGATGCGCATGAAGCCCGCGAGACACACGAGATCGACCTGCGCTTCCTCCAGCGCCGCAACCACATCGCGATCGTAGGCCTCGCGCTCCTTGCCTTTGGAGGGAATGAAGCGCGCGGTCAGGCCCATTTCTCTCGCGCGCGCCAGGCCCGGCGCTTCCTCGCGATTGCTGACGACGACCGCGATCTTCGCCGGGATTTTGCCCGCCGCGACGTTGCGTGCGATGGCTTCGAAATTCGAGCCGCGCCCGGAAAGCAGAATGCCGAGATTCTTCATAATGCGCCCCTACACGTACTCCACGCCCGGGCGGCCGCGCACGATGCGTCCGAGCATCCAATATCTTTCGCGTTGCTTGTCGAGCGCCGCCGTGACCCGCCGGAGATTTTCCAGCGCCACCACCAGCACCATGCCGATGCCCACGTTGAAAGTTCTCAGCATATCCTCGGGCGGCACGCGTCCCAAGCGGCCTGTCAGGTTGAAGATGGGCGGAATGGGCCAAGTGCCGAGTTGGATGCGGGCGCGGCAGCCGCGCGGCAGGATGCGCGGCGTGTTGTCGGTCAAGCCGCCGCCGGTGATGTGGACCAACCCGTTAACCCAATCCTTTTCAAGCAGCGGGCGGACCACCGGCGCGTAGCAGCGGTGCGGCGCCAGCAGTTCCTCGCCGAGCGTGCGGCCCAACTCGGGAACTCGCTTCGTCAGCTTCATGCCTTCCTGTTCGATCAGCACGCGGCGCGCGAGCGAGTAGCCGTTGGTGTGCAGGCCGAGCGAAGGCAGACCGACCAGCACATCGCCGGGGCGAATGGCGTGGCCGTCGAGAATCTTTTTGCGCCTTACCCAGCCCACGATCGTCCCCGCCAAATCGTATTCGCCGGGCGGATAGAAGCCCGGCATCTCGGCGGTTTCGCCGCCAATCAACGCGCAGCCGTTTTCGCGGCAGGCGCGCGCCACGCCAGCGACGATCTCTTCGACCACCCGTGGGCTGAGCTTGCCCGTGGCAAGGTAATCGAGGAAGAAAAGCGGCGCCGCGCCGTGAACCAGGATGTCGTTGATGCAGTGATTGACGAGGTCGGCGCCCACGGTCGAGTGGCGGCCGAGGGCGAAGGCGATCTTGAGCTTCGTGCCCACGCCGTCCACGCTGGAAATCAGCACCGCATCGCGCGGCAATCCGGCGAGCGAGAAAAATCCGCCGAAAGCGCCGACTTCACTGAGCACGCGCCTGGAAAAAGTCTTGCGCGCCAGTTGTTTGATTCGCAACTTGGCGCGCGTGGCCGCTTCGATATCTACGCCGGCGTCTCGGTAGCGCATGGTTCAGTAGGCAGAAGGCAGTAAGCAGTATGCAGAAATCGGGGCGGGGCCGTCAATGATTCAGTAAGCAGAAAGCAGTCGGCAGTATGCAGTCGGCAGGAGGCAGAATTCGTTGTAGACATCTCGGCCCTCCAAAGAACCGCGTTGCCGCCGTGCGCGGTTACTGCCTGCTCCTAATTTCCCTGAGGGGATCTGTCAGAAGATCTTTCCGGTTCTCGACCAGCGGGTCCTGGAGATGAAATTCCAGACAATGGACCCGTCGAACTTCAGGCGGTCCTTCAGATCTTCGCTGGTCCATTCTTTGCTGGGCGCGTCGTAAGACCAATAAACGAAGAGCGGCTCGCCGACCACGTTCTGGAGCGGCACAAAGCCCCAGTAGCGGCTGTCGAGCGAGTTGTCGCGGTTATCGCCCATGCAAAAGAGGTAGCCTTGGGGAACGTGCAGGCCGTCGGGGCGGATGAAGTTCGGCATCTGGCGCGCCCACGTGGGATCGAGCCCCCAATAGGCGGGCAAGGAGGGAATCTCGCTCAGGGGCGGAGGGAAATTGGCCGCCAGCGGAGTCGTTCGGTAAGGCTCGAAATGCGCGTAGGGTTCATTGAGCAGCTTGCCGTTCACATACACTTTTTGGTTGACCACGCGCACCACATCGCCGCCGACGCCGATGACGCGCTTCACAAACATCATCGAAGGGTTGACGGGGTACCGAAACGCCACGATGTCCTGCCGGTGGACTTTCCGGATTTCCGGAAACCGCCAGTTTGTATAAGGGATGCGGGGGCCGTAAAGCAGCTTGTTGAGAAAGACGTGGTCGCCGATCAGGATGGTGTCTTCCATGGAGCCGGTGGGAATGACGGTGGCTTCGGCTATGAAGGAGCGCATGAACAGCACGCCGGCCACGACAATCAGCAGCGAGCGGACCGTTTCCCACAGCGCCTCATGCCCGGATGGGCGGGCCGCGCCGGTGTCCGGCTGCTGCGGCGGCGTCTCGCCGCCGGCCACAGGAGTTTCGGGCTCGGGCGGCATTGCTGCGGGCTGGTTTTCCAGTGGTTCCATGTTCTTAATCGCGCCTGCGCATCGCGAGCAGCGGCTCCTGCACGGCGGTGGGGTAATGCGCGGTGTAGCAGGCCAGGCAGTAGTGGCCCTGCGTGTCAGCAACCGCCTGCCGCAGCCCTTCGAGCGACAGATAACCTAAAGTGTCGGCGCCGATGAACTGCCGGATTTCCTCCACGCTGTGCGTTGCGGCGATCAATTCCTTTTTGGTCGGCGTATCAATGCCGTAATAGCAGGGTGAGAGAGTCGGAGGACAACTGATCCGCATATGAATCTCCTTGGCGCCTGCCTCTCGTACGATGCGCACGATCTTTCGGCTGGTTGTCCCGCGTATGATGGAGTCGTCCACCAGCACCACGCGCTTGCCTTCCAGCAGGCTGCGCACGGGGTTGAGCTTCATTTTCACGCCGAAATCGCGAATCGGCTGGCTGGGCTCGATGAACGTCCGCCCCACGTAGTGGTTGCGGATCAAGCCGAAGCGGACCGGGATGCCCGATTCCTCGGAAAAGCCCATGGCGGCGGCGACGCCGGAGTCGGGCACGGGAACGATGAGGTCGGCTTCCACGGGGTGCTCGCGCGCCAGGAGGCGCCCGAGCATTTCGCGGCTGGTCTGCACCGGGCGGCCAAAAATCAGGCTGTCGGGGCGCGAGAAATAAACGTGCTCGAAGATGCAATGCGCGGGCTGGACGGGCGGCGCGTAACGCAACGAGGTCATCCCGCGTCCGTCGAGAATCAGCATTTCGCCCGGCTCGATTTCGCGCACGTAGGTGGCGTTGATCAGGTCAAACGCGCACGTCTCCGAAGCCACCACGTACGCGCCGTTCAGCTTGCCGAGGTTCAGCGGGCGAAAGCCGCGCGGGTCGCGGATGGCATAGACGCTGTCCTTGAAGAGCATCACGAGCGAAAAAGCCCCCACCACGCGGTCCAGCGCGTCCGCCACCGCTTCCGGATTCCCCGACTGCCTGGAGCGCGCGAAGTGGTGCAGGATCACTTCGCTGTCGCTGGTGGTCTGGAAGATGTCGCCCCGCGCTTCCAATTCCTTGCGCAGGGTGGAGGCGTTGACCAGGTTGCCGTTGTGCGCCAGGGCCACCTGGCCTTTCTGGCAACTGACCCGCAGCGGCTGGGCGTTTTTCAGGTCCGTATCGCCGGCGGTCGAGTAGCGCGTGTGGCCAATGGCGGATGTGCCTGGTAGGCTCCCGAGCACGCTCTCCGTGAAGACTTCCGCCACGTGACCCATACCTTTGTGGCTGAAGAGTTTTTGCCCGTCGGAAGTGACGATGCCGGCGCTTTCCTGCCCGCGATGTTGCAGCGCGTAAAGGCCCAGGTAGGTGAGCTTGGCCGCTTCGGGGTGGCCGTACACGGCGAAGACACCACAATGATCGTGGAACTTGTCGTCAGAAAGAGAAACGATGGGGAAATCTCGAGACGCTGGCTGCAACAAGTTTTCTCCCGAAACGGATTTGCTGTGGGAAGGAGTACCTCTAAGGACAAAAGCCTTGCTGAACCCTCGTTCGCCTTCGACTCTTGAAATTCTCGATTGGCGCGCCGTGCCGCCTCGCCTATGGCCCACAAAATATTTTCCTACGATTGCGAATGCCGCGCAACTGGTTTCTGGAGGTTAACCAATAGATATGGGAGGTTGCTCATTCTCCTGGCCTTTCGCCGGATACACGCACCCCGGCAGGCTCACGCACCAAGCTTTTTCTTGATGAGCACCACGCTTTCTTGCTTAGTGGTTTGGGTCCGCCTTCGCGTGCGACGCTCGTCCGGCACCTCATCAACGAGAATCTTGTCAGCCGTACC
This sequence comes from Acidobacteriota bacterium, assembly GCA_024638215.1. Lineage (GTDB taxonomy): Bacteria > Acidobacteriota > Terriglobia > UBA7540 > UBA7540 > JAHEKS01. Next base: position 17,552 of record JAHEKS010000067.1, read on the forward strand.
TGTGGACGCGTAATTCTCCCTCACGATCTGCACAATCGCCGCGCCAGAGTCCTTGCTGCGCCCGTTCCTGTTGTAGTCACCCAGGACGAGGGCAGCGCACTTGCCCGGTTTGAGCACTCGCAACATTTCGCCGACGGCCCGCGTCATCTCGGGCACATACACCTTCTCATTGGAAGTTAATTTTGCTTCGACCGTTCGATAGTCGTCGACGCCCAAGAACCACAGTCTTAGGCGGTTGTCCCGACCGTAATCAAGCGCACCGTAGTACGGTGGACTCGACACAATAGCATCCACAGATTCACATTCCAGCGAAAGGGACATGGCGTTCTGCCGGAGCACGGCTCGCCTTAAACTCCGCTTAGGAGGCTCGAACCTCCGGTAGGCGCGCTCTATCTTCGCAAGCAGCCGCGGACGAACGGGTCGATATCGGTACATTTCTGGAAAGTCCTGCCGCGGATATTTCTTGATCCTGAGATATGGCACGAGGTGGCTAGCGGGGTACGAAAGGAACCCCGGCCGGACGTGGTGCAGGATACCTAGCAGGCAAGCGAGCAGGAAGTAATCGCGCCGCTGTCTGAGAACCCTGCTAAGTGAAACGGCTTCTTCCAGCGTCTTCGGGTGAAAAAACGCCTTCACCCAAGCCGGTATCTCGCTCGCTGCAACCCTGTGTTCACCCGCTTCGTCCATTGCTTTGACGGCGCGGGCCAGCGCTTCGGCGCATGTTGCCGGCGCAGTGAGCTTCCCCCTTGTAAGGACGTACGCATACAGGCTGAGGTCATTGCCAACGGCGTGACGCCCTAATAGGAGAGCCTCACAAGGCACGACTCCCGAGCCGCAGAAGGGGTCAAGTACGATATCTCCCTCGCAGCTAAACTCCTCGATCAACGCGCGGGCCATCCCGGATTTCATTCTGCCGACGTAGGGAGCTAACTGATGTATGGAGCTTTCCCTGCCGTTGTAGCAGCCTTCCCAAAGGGAGTCGCTAATTCTCGGCTCAGCCTCCGGCGGCGGGGTGACGCTCTCGAATAACGCGGCCTGGCTACGCATTGGTCAGACTCTCCTCGGTCAAGCGACCGTCGTGTAGAATCCGCGTGCGCCTTTTGTAAATCTGACGCCCAGATTTACCAGTTACGCCAACCAGGTTGATCTCCACAAACCATAGGTGCTTTTTCCGATCTTTGTGCCTGACGCCGAAGCTGTCAAGAATCATAAGTGGTAAATATAAGGACTCGATCGAGTGAGTTTCGGGAGAGGGGTTTTGGGGGGTCGGCTGTTCCCGAGGCATCAAGAAAATGTCTGGGGCAATTTGCGCGTTTCCTACGGGCTCTTCGTACTTAGGGCATCTTCGAAGAGCCGACCCGCACAACTGGTCCTTGAACAGAACTGCGTCCACGACCTTGCCACGTTTGAATAGGTTATTCGCCAGGCGATTTACGATAATTGAGCGGACACCCTGGGATGGCTGATTTGAAATCGACCCATCCAAATGGCACCAGAGAATAAACTCCTGAGCCCAGGCGGGCCGCTCAGACACGGTCACGCTGATTCCTTCGCCACCCTTCACCTCCAATGCTGCCGACACCCGAGGTGAGTCTGTGAGGACCACTGTGAAGTCGTGACGCACACCGCGCCCAGTTTTTTCGTAACCCGCGATCTTCTTATCTGTCGTCAATTTCTGAAGCATGTCGTTGACCATGCCCTGACGTTGAGTAACCGACGAAGCAATGAAGCTGCCTCGAATTATCTCCACAGCCGACCGAAACACCCTCTTAGGGTGATAGTCCTCCGGTTGTATTCCCTCTGCGATTAACACGTCTGGATGCCGGTCGTTCATGTTCCTCAGCAGATTGATGGTGGGTTCGATCTGAGCTATGGCTGCCGCGTCGTGGCTGCAAGGCAAGATGGCCATCTCGTGAGAGTCCGTGACGAGATACTATCACAGGTCCGGGCGGAGTCGCATTAAAGATATCTGTATAAATAGATTGACGCGTGGTTAAAAAGAGAGAGGGCATCTTCGGAAGAAGGAGCGGATAACCTGAGGGCGACGACGGAGGCGGCGCAGGGCGCGACGGATGCT
>JAHEKS010000321.1:0-3811 GCA_024638215.1 Acidobacteriota bacterium
TCGGTCTGGGGGGAACCAGACGTCGAGAGCCTCATCGGCGGGGAAGCGGTAAGGACTCCATGTCAGGCTCTACAGATTCTTCCGTAGGCGACCGGTTCGACTTGAATCGCAAGCCACTCGTCCACAAACGGATGCCGACAAGGCAAGGGTAATGGGCAAAGTCCCCGGTCAACTTCCGTGTGGACGATCAGCCGCCCCGAACTACGGGGCGCCACTGGGGTGGACATCCTGATTATCAAGCAGAACCCCAGCCGCGCAAGGCTTGGTCACCATGCGGACTAGTTGTCTCTTGACACCTTACCCTGACGGGTATATATGCGACGGTAACCTATCCTGGCACAGAGCGAAGTTCTCTGTGCCGAAGGCGCAAGGTAGCGGCACTCGTAGAACTGAACGGTTCGCGCCGGCCACCCGAGGCTCCGGGAGGAAACCGATGAAGAAGATTTCCAGGGGTGTTTTCCTTTTCACGCTGTGGACGTTGTGGGTTGGGATCGCAGGGGCGCAAGAGAAGAGCCCGGTGGACCTCGCGCGCGAGTCACGCGGCACCAAGAGGGTGGAGAATCCTTGCCCGCCGGAGAAGACGTGCGATCGATCGCAAACGCTGACCCCCACGCTTCCGGGCCAGGGTCTGGAGACCGAGCAACAGTACCGGGCGGAAATCTGGCCGCTCATCGTGAGCAGCCGCTTCGACGCATTGGAAGAGGCGGCGGACCGCGCCCGCTCGTCCAAGGAGCGCGTCGCGGGAGGCACCTGGAAGCTGTATCTATTTTACGATGTGGTCTCGACACCCGCTGCGGGCGATCGGGCGACTGACCGGGACTGGACCGAGCGTCTCGCGCCACTCAAGAGATGGGTCGCCGCACGCCCCCAATCCATTACCGCGCGTGTCGCACTCGCGGAGGCCTATATCGGCTATGCGTGGTTTGCGCGCGGAGGCGGGTACGCCGATACGGTTTCGGAATCCGATTGGAAGCTGTTCCAAACCCGACTCGGCCAGGCATCGAAAACTCTCAAGGAGGCCCAAGACCTTTCCGCCAAGTGCCCGCACTTCTATTATGTCACGCTGCTTTTGGCGCGCGCTCAAGGCTGGCCCCTGGAGGCGCAGCGCGAGGTGTTTGAGCGCGCCATCTCCTTTGAGCCTTCCTACTACCACTCTTATCGCGAGTTCGCGTACACCCTTCTTCCCAAATGGTTCGGGGAGGAAGGCGACGCCGAGGCTTTCGCCGAGGAGAGCTTGCGGCGCATCGGCGGCCGGGAGGGCGCCTTCATTTATTTCGAAATAGCCACGGTCATCTATTGCGAGTGCGGCACGCCTCCCGAACATCTCTCCCTTTCCTGGCCCAAAATCCAGGAAGGGTTTGCCGTCATGGAGGAGGATTATGGCGCCACGATGATCAAGCTCAACCGCTTTGCATCGTTGGCTTATTTATACAAGGACCGCGAGGTGGCCAAGCGTGTTCTTGAACGCGTAGGCAACAACTGGGATATTTCGGCTTGGGGCAAACGCAGCACCTTCGACGAGGCGAGGGCATGGGCGCAGCCTGAGGCCAAGAAAGCGCTTCCTCCGCCCAGGGCGAGTGGGGCTGCCGTCCCTTCGGCAGTCCCGCCGGTTCCGTCGGCTCCCGACCCAAGGGTCGTTCAATGGCAGGCAGACATGAGTGCCGCCCAGAAGGCCACACTCTCGCGCCAATTCGAGCAGGGCGAGGCGTTGTACCGGAAAGCCCTCCAGGAGGCCGAACAAATTCCTCCCTTTCAGGATCCATACCAAGCACTGCCCGCCACGCTGCAAGCCTTCGGATCGTTTTACATGTTTCAAGGGAAGTTTCCCGAGGCTAAGCGACTTTTCCAGCGCCAAATTCAAGTCTGTGAGCGGCGCAGTGGGAAGGGCGCTTCCCAGACACAGAACGCGCGGCAGAACTTCGCCACGATGTACATGATGAAGCGCGATTACAAGTCGGCGGAACCAATCGCGAAGGAGATGGTCGAGATCGCGGAGCACAACCCTCCGCCAGGCCACGACCCGCTGCTGCCCCAAGAGCTCGATTTCTTGGCTTCGATCTACCATTCCGAGGGGAAATTTGAGAAAGCCGAGCCTCTCTACAAACGAGCTTTGGCGCTCGATGAGAAGTACCGAGGACGCGACTCGCCCGTGATCCCGGTCAGATTGGACCACCTGGCGGCATTGTATAAAACGGAGGGTGCGTTTGACAAAGCGGAGTCGCTCCTTCGCCGCGAATTGGATTTAGAGGAAATGCAGCACGGCAAGTCTAGTCCGATGACCCTGGGGGTGCTTTTCCAGCTCGCTGATCTGATGAGAAAAATGGGGCGCCAGGAGGAAGCCGCGCAGTTTCAGCAACGCTGGGACGCCATCCAGAAAGCCCGGGCGCATCCCTGAGCCCGTGTCTGCATTGCCCTGTGGCGAACGCCTAACGGCGACTGCGAAAACAGGCCAAGAACAGCGGGTGGCGCATCTATAAGGTTGTCGGCTCCGTCAAGCGAAATTTCTCTGTCCGGCCTGGCAAAGGGTTCGCCTTAGAGCGGGTAGCGCACAGTCTCGTTTTTTGAAACTCTGCGGTTCTCGGTTATGAAATCGTTTGGCATTTCAATGTTTCATAACATGGTGTTCGGTGATACGATCCGTTTGAGCGAGGACGAGATGGCGTCAAATCCACCCGAAAAGAGCCGCAGACTTTCTGGAGACCGAAAGTCTGCGCTACCCGCTTCCGCGGCAGGGGCACGCACCGGTCATTCAAAGAATTGGTAGACGATCCTCGCATCACGATTCATTATTTCAAGCAGGAAGGGACCGGCAGAGACGCAGCGCAAGTGGCGTTTACCTACGAGGGAAATCCGCTGAATATCTTTATTCGGCCCTTTGGGTGCCGCATAGGACGGTGGCAGATTGCCGCAAAGCTGGTCCATGAGCTGGCGCACACGACCCAGAAGCCAGCCGCCGCAAAGCAGCAGGCAGAAGAGAACGAGGCCGATGCCAGACAAGTAGAGAGGGAGTGCGGTTTTCCCCTTCAAATGATGCCAACCGTAATTACGGTTAAGCCCTGAAGATGAGGTGCGGCTATGCTAGAGGCTGGCTGGATTGCTACGCTCGTTTTGGCGCTGGGCATGTGTGGTCAGGCTCCGCCCGCCCGCGAGAATACAAGCACAGGCGGCCAACCAAGGCTGCATTTCCGCGCAATCCCGGAAAAGCACGAATATCGTCCCGGACAAGTGATTAGATTCACGTTTTCTTTGCGGAATTTGGGCAAGAAGGACATCCTGGTGGCCCGACACTTCGTGCTGAATCAATACGTCTGGTTGAAGGTCACCGGTCCAGATGGGAATGTGGTTCCCTGGTGCGGGAAGATCGATGGACGATTAGAGGAATTCGCCGTACTGCGGCCAGGAGCAAGGATAGAGTCGCAGGTTAGAGTCTCCTGTGACAGCCACAAGGATTCCGGATTTGTTTTCGATCTCCCTGGAACCTACGAAGTTTCAGCCGAGTACTACATTCCGGAGCCCGTGAGGGCGCTGAGGCGGATCGCTGGTAACGCGACGCCAGTCACGGAACACATACCGGCAAAAACCGTGGCGATAACAGTTACTTCCGCAGAGCGTTAGAGGTAGCCACCACAGGCGAGCAGGTGGCGCATTTGCGACATCGCCGGGGTTATCACGCGGAATTAGTCCGGCCGGCGCCGGGGGCACGTCAAGGGCGGCCCGGCAACGGCTCGCTACACGCAAGGGTTGGGGATTGACGAGCCCCTGGAAGTGCAAATAGGCCGCGGGAGCTATTACTACAGCGCCGACGGGCTGG
>JAHEKS010000321.1:3821-5077 GCA_024638215.1 Acidobacteriota bacterium
CACTGCGTAAATGCTGTTTCAACAAATCCCCCCGATCGCCGCTTCAAAGCGACAGTTGTGCGGGCGAAAAGTGAGGGGCCGCGCCAGAAAGATGCGAAGCTCAAGGGAAGACTTATTCGACCTGTTGCAGGTCCAGCGCGATGCGTACACCGTTGACCAGCACCACGCTCTGGTCAATCAGATTCTGATTGGTGATGTCGGCATCGCTGAATTGGCGGAGTGGTCCGATCGGGCAGATGAATTCGATGGCCTCGGAGGAAGTTGCTGTTTTGTCGGAGAATTCCGTCAGGACGGTAATATCCAATCCGGCGATAGACGGATCATCGGGAGTCTTTGCTAGAAGACCCTTGAGCCGGGGAGCGAGGAACAGATCGAAGCTTCGGGCGGCCCGCTTGTAGATCGAAGTGGCGTTGGGGTCGAAGACGGCGGGGTTGCGCAAGGTCATCTGCAGGTAGATCCGGTTCCTAAAAACCGCAAAGGAGGGCGGAGCGTAATCCACAAAGTCGTCGTGCGCGCGCCCCTCGACATTGAGCGCGTCGAGTTGCGCCTGGAGCTTTGATTGGAGCGCATCGGCGTCGGCTTGCGTCGCAGGTGCCTGGCCGGTGAGGATGGCGCGCGTGTCCGGAATTGCGGGCGAGGGCGGAGCTGCCGGCCTGGGCGTGGCCATGCCGGAGGAGATGGGCGGGGCAGGCTGCGGCGATCGAACGTCAGCCGCAGGGGGAACTGAAGGCGCGGCCGGCTGCGGGGCCGGGGCGGCGGCGGAGTTGGCGGCCGTTGCCTCATCCACCTCCGATGCATCGCGCTGTCCCAGCGCGAGCCCGAAGCGTTTGCCGTCTACATAGACTTCCGAATTATCGAGGATCTCCTGCCGTGCAGAGACATCGGAGAGGCCGGCGAACTTGAAAGCGTCCGCTTTGTTCAGGACGACCGTCAGGACTTCCCTGCCTTCGTAAGTGTAGCTGGGTTTGTCGGTTCGCACGTGATAAGAGATCTCAAAACCCACTCCCTCAAAGTCGGACTGCGGCGAGAAATACTTCGGCAAAAGTTGCAGAATGGGAGCGATCACTTCATCCATCACCCGAGCCGCCCGCTGGTTTTGGGTGAGCGCCTGAGCGTTGAAAGCGGCGTTGTAGTTGCCGGAAATTTTGAGCACCACGCGACCCTGAAATTTGATGAATTCGAGGCCACGCTTGTCGGCTCCAAGTTGTTCCTTGGGGTCCAGGCCGGGATAACGGCTCAAGACCAGAGAAAAAGGA
>JAHEKS010000068.1 GCA_024638215.1 Acidobacteriota bacterium
CCGCGGCGTCCCGTCCTGGCTGGCGTTCGATCGCGAGGCCTTCAAGGGAAACGTCGCGTCCCTGCCCAAGCGCGAGGACGTGAATTTCCCCATCCAGGAACAGATGATCGTCGAACTCTATTCGAAATAAAGATTCGCACCGCGGGTGCGGCGGAATCCGCGAGCGGATTCCAGGGAGGTCAGTGAGATGCTTTGGAAAGGTTTTCAGAAGCCGAAACGGTTGGCGTGCAACAACGAAACGCTGACGGACAAATACGGCCAGTTCAGCGCACAGCCCTTCGAGCGCGGCTTTGGCACGACCATCGGCAACGCCTTGCGCCGCGTTCTGCTCTCTTCCATTGACGGGGCGGCGATCACCGCGGTCAAAATTGAAGGCGTGCTGCACGAGTTTTCTTCCATCCCCGGCGTGGTCGAAGATGCCACCGACATCATTCTCAACCTCAAGCAGATTCCGCTGAAGATGAACGTGGAAGGCCCGAAGACGCTGACGCTGCACGTGGACCGGCCCGGCGAAGTGACCTCGCGCATGATTCAGGAGGACGCCGACGTCGAGATTCTCGATAAGGACGTTTATCTCGCGACCGTCAGCGAGAACGGCAGCCTCCAGATCGAGATGCGGGTCAAGATCGGCCGTGGTTACGTTCCGGCCGAGAAGAATTTCGACGAGGACCTGCCCATCGGTTATATCCCGCTCGATTCCGCGCATTCGCCCATCCGCAAAGTCAACTACACGGTGGAAGCGGCGCGCCTCGGGCAGATGACCGACTATGACAAGCTCACGCTGGATGTTTGGACGAACGGCGCCGTCGCGCCGCCGGACGCGGTCGGCCTGGCCGCCAAGCTGCTGAAAGACCACATGACCATCTTCATCAACTTTGAAGAGGAGCCGGAGGCGGAGGAAGTCCCGGCCGAGCGGACGGTGGAAGTCCGCAATGAGAACCTGGACCGCTCGGTCGAAGAACTTGAACTTTCCGTGCGCTCCTACAATTGCCTGAAGAACGCCAACATCACCACCATCCGCGAACTGGTGCTGAAAACCGAGCAGGACATGCTCAAGACCAAGAACTTCGGCCGCAAGTCGCTCAACGAGATCAAGGAGATTCTCGCCTCCATGGGTCTGAGCCTGGGCATGAAGTTCGACGAGAAGGGCGCGCCCATCTTGCCTGCGCCGGAAGTGCCGCACCAACTCTAAGGACAGGATAAGTCAATGCGTCATCGCAATTACGGACGAAAGCTGAGCAGAAACACCGAGCACCGCCGCGCCCTGCTGCGGAACCTGGTCACCTCGCTGATTCTCGAGGAGCGGATCGAGACGACGGTGGCCAAGGCGAAAGCGGCGCGGGGAATCGCCGAGCAGATGATCACGCTCGGCAAGCGCGGCGACTCGAACGCCCGGCGCCTGGCGGAGGGGTATTGTATGACCCGCACCGCCGTCAAGAAACTCTTCGACGACGTGGCCAAGCGCTTCGCAAAGCGCTCGGGCGGCTACACGCGCATCGTGCGCACCGGATGGCGGCGCGGTGACGGGGCGGAAACCGCCGTGCTGGAACTGGTCGGAACGGAAGTGCTGCAGAAGCGCGCCGAAGCCCGCGCCAAGCGCGCGGAATTGCGGCGCAAGGTTGCGGAAGAAGCCGCCGCACAGGAACAGGCGCCTCCGCCGGAAGAGAAGGAAGGCGAGAAGAAGTAGATCCGTCCTGAGCAGTTAATCCGACGCGTGAATTCCTCGGCCAGGCGCGAAAGCTCCTGGCCGGTTTTCTTTGTCGCGCCTGCAAGTTGGCGCGCCGGCGGGAGCATCCAAGCCGCGCGCCCTCAGGTTCGGACCCGGCGTCACTCCTGCACGGCGGTTTCAACCTTTTTTTCGCTGGCCGCCCCGCCCCTCCGATCTCCCAGCCGGCAGGAAACGAAGACGATGATCATTCCCAAGGTAGCGCCTATCGTGTCCATGCCGCAATCGAGGATGGACGGGCCGCGTCCGGGTACGAACCTCTGGTGGTACTCGTCGGTCAGCGAATATCCCCCCGCGAGGAGCAACGCGCCCAGCGCGCTTTTCCAATGCCACTCCCGGTGCCGAATTCCTCCCAGGCTGAAATAGAGCAGCATGCTGAAGATGCCGTACACGGTGAGGTGCGCCGCCTTGCGCATCAGGTGGTGAAGCAAGCGGAAGGTTGGGAACGAAACCGTCAGGTGCAGGAGGCGGAGAATCGCTGACAGCAACCAGGTGGTAAACACGCCGCCGTAGGTGGCCGTGGAAAAGTTGAAGATCTGCGCCGCCCAGGCCAGCGTAACGGCCCACAGAAGCAGCAGACCCGGCCACCTCAGGATAATACTGTATCTAGTATTATTCGAGTCTATAGTTCGGCGCTTCCTTAGTGATGATCACATCGTGGACGTGGCTTTCGCGAAGGCCGGCGGCCGTGATGCGGATGAAGCGGCTCTTCTGCTGAAGCTCGGCAATCGTCGCGCAGCCGCAGTAGCCCATGCCGGAGCGCACGCCGCCCACCAGCTGCGTGACCATGTCGGCGAGCGGGCCCTTGTAGGGCACGCGTCCTTCGATGCCCTCCGGGACCAGCTTGGCGGCCTCTTCCCCCTGCGCGTAGCGGTCCGAGCCCGCGGACATGGCGGCAATCGACCCCATGCCCCGGTAGGATTTGAAGCTGCGCCCCTGGTAGAGAATGGTTTCGCCCGGGCTTTCCTCCGTGCCGGCGAACAAACTCCCGATCATTACAGTGCTCGCGCCCGCTGCCAGGGCCTTGGCAACGTCGCCGGAAAACTTGACGCCGCCGTCGGAGATGATAGGCGCGCCGGAATCGCGCGCCGCGCGCGAGCACTCTGCGATGGCGGTGATCTGCGGCACCCCGGCCCCCGTCACGACGCGCGTGGTGCAAATCGAGCCCGGCCCGATGCCCACCTTGACGCCGTCCACGCCGAGTTGGAGCAGATCGCAGGCCCCTTCGAAGGTCGCCACGTTGCCCGCCACCAAATCAACTTCCGGATATTTCTTCTTGAGCGTGCGCACTGCATCCAGCACCCGCGTGGAATGCCCGTGCGCCGTGTCCACCACCAGCACGTCCACCTTGGCTTTCACCAGTGCCTCGGCGCGCTCCAGGTAGTCGCCCCGCACCCCGATGGAGGCGCCCACGCGCAGCCGGCCCTGCGAGTCCTTTGCCGCGTACGGATATTTGATCTTCTTCTGGATGTCCTTGACGGTGATTAGGCCCTTCAGGTTGAACGCTTCGTCCACCACCAGAAGTTTTTCCACGCGATGCTTATGCAGGATCTGCTCCGCGCCTTCCAGCGTCGTGCCCACCGGAACGGTGATCAGGTTTTCCTTGGTCATCACGTTTTCGACCGGCAGGTCGGAGCGGCTTTCGAAGCGAAGGTCGCGGTTGGTGAGGATGCCTACCAGTTTCCCGTTGGACGTCACCGGAACGCCGGAAATCTTGTACTTCCGCATGATCTCCTGCGCGTCGGCGATGCGGTTCTTGGGCCCGATGGTGACGGGGTCCACAATCATGCCGCTCTCGGAGCGCTTGACCTTGTCAATCTCCATCGCCTGCGCCTCAATGGACATGGTGCGGTGGATGATCCCGATGCCGCCCTGCTGCGCCAGCGCGATGGCCAGGTGCGATTCGGTGACCGTGTCCATGGCGGCGCTGACGATCGGGATGTTCAGTTCAATATGGCGCGTGAATTTCGTCCGCGTGTCCACTTCCGCCGGCAGGACGCCGGATTTGGCGGGCAAGAGAAGGACGTCATCGAAAGTAAGTCCCTCGGGAATTGGGCCGTCAATCATGAGTTCCTCTTCTCGCTTTCGTGGCGAATAATAAAAACTCCATTCTATTCGTCGCGCCGCCAAGCGTCAAGGTGATGCGGCCAACCGTGCGGCGGGCGAATTGCGAATCCATCCGGCGACGCGGCGGCAAGAACGGTCCCTCGGGCGGCTTCGCGCGGACTTCGTTGGCGGTTCGTTAGGGCCATTTTTGCGCGGGTTTTCGTTTTGCGCTCCTTTGTTTTCAATGACATCCTGGGTTCGCACGTCAAAAAAAGGGCTGTTTAGCCCCGCTACTTTCGCCTCCGAATCGCGCCGGACCCGCATAACCACTGGGTCCGGCGCGAGTTTCGGAGAGGGCGAAAATGGGTTCGCTGAAAAATTGTGCAGCCGGGCGCGTGCCGCGGCGCCCGCCCACTGGTGTTCCGGGTTTCACCATCGTCAGGCTCGATCGCATGGCCGGTCTCCATGGTTACGTCCCGTCCCGGGCGGTCCCGCTTAGGTCCAGCACAGTAGGCTATCACAACTCACCTGGAAAGTCAAGACGGGCGGCGCCCCGCCTGCTATTCTCCGCTGGCCGACTGGTGGGCGCAGGACTCCCCCCTCAGCCGGTGCGTCAAGGATTTTTCGGTTTCAATTTGTCCCCGGCCGGGGCGCGGCCCCGAAATCCCTCGGGCGCGCCCCGTGGGACGAAGAACTTACCAGATGGCTTTCCAGACGGATTTGGCGGCCGCTGCGGTGCCGTGCGCGACCGCGCCAGGCGTTGCCACAACCGCTTTGCCCACGGCGGCGCAGCCGTCTGCGGTGGCGTCGGCGCCCTTGGCTAGGACGCTCTTGGTGGATTTGCCTGCGGTTTGGACTCCTCCGGCCACCGTGGCCCCACCGCTCGCCGCCACGGAAGCGACGGCCGAGGTTCCTTTAGCGATCTGATTTCCAGCATAGCGAATGGCCCCGGCTTGCGCCTGAGGGACCATGGCCGCCAAGCCAAGGGCCACAGCAAGTCCCGCAAGAATTCGAAGCTTCATATTCATTCTCCTCCAAGATACCGCGATAGACCAATGACCCTGCGGCGGGCCGCATCGGCCCGCCCTCACAATCCCGACACTACGTTAGACGCAATCTGGCCCGCAAAGGTTTGATCGCAGGGAAGCACCGCTCAAACGTTTGCTTGTCTTTGAAATGGAGAATGTGTTTTGATCCCAGGCCCTTGCACGCGCCGGCCGCGGATAGGATTTTTCAATATTATTGATGACGTCTGAAAAGCGGTTGAGGTTACAGGTTCTCAAAGAAATATTTCTTCCTTTCAAACGGTGTCTTCCCGAAATTCGGGAGGGGTGTCGCGCATCTAACAAAGTGTGAATGAAGAAAGCCGGGGTTACAAGGGCGCCTCGGCAGAAAGGTGGAAATGACCATGAAACACCATAGGATTGGGACGATAGGGGTTTTGGTGCTCGCCTTGGTTCTGGCCGGCATGCCGATGTTGGCCATGGGCGACACGACTCAATTGGGAGGGAATACATCGCCGGCGACTCAGGCGCAAATCGCGAAACAAGTTCGCCACAACCTGCTGATGCTTCCTTACTACGGGGTCTTTGACAACCTGCAGTATGAGTTGCAGGGCGATCACGTGGTGCTGTCCGGGCAGGTGGTGTGGCCGATCCTGAAGTCGGACGCCGAGAACGCCGTGAAGAGGGTTGCCGGCGTCAGCGGCGTGACCAACAACATCCAGGTTCTGCCGCTTTCCCCGTTTGACAATCAGATCCGGTTCGCCGAGTACCGCGCGATCTTCGGGCAGGACTCTCTGTATCGCTACGCGATGGGTGTTAATCCGTCCATCCACATCATCGTGGACAACGGGCATGTGACCCTGGTGGGATATGTGGGCAACAAAATGGACTCGAACCTGGCTTACATTGCGGCCAATGGCGTTCCGGGAGTCTTCTCGGTAACCAATAAGCTGCAAGTCGGGTAACGGAAGCGTCGCCCGGGGGGCGGCCTTGCGCCGCCCCTGGCCGGGCCACAGGCTTCCTACGGCGCAAACGGGACACATACCGCCTCTTTTCCGCGAATCAACAAGCCAAAATTGACACTTCCCGGGAGCGTGTGTTAGCGTGGAAATTCAAAGCTGTCACGCAGGAATTCTTGAGCGCGCGCGATTTTTCCTGAACTCGCAGCGCGGCAAGATATGCCCAAAAGGGAACCTCGGCAAAAGGCATCATGGCTCAAGCTGACCGTTTTTTCTTTGACCGCTACGGCCTGACGGAAAACGATCTGGAGAAATACCTCGCCGCGGCGCTCTCCGACGGCGGCGAGTACACCGACCTTTATTTCGAATACACCTCGACGTCTTCCATCTTGGTGGATGAATCGCTGGTGAAGACCGCGACCGAGGGCATCTCTCTCGGCTGCGGCATTCGCGTGCTGGCGGGCGAGCAAACCGGCTACGCGTACACCGACGACCTGGCGCCGGCAAAGATCATCGAAGCCGCCAAGGTCGCCGCGCACATCGCCAGCGGCCCGGCGCGCGTTTCCACCGTCGGGCTCTCGGCCGTCGAGGCGCCCCACAATTTCTATCCGGTCGCGCATCCGCCCGTGGATCGTGAGCTTGCGGACAAGCTCGAGCTGGTACAGCGCGCGGACCGCGCCGCGCGCGCCTACGACCCGCGCATCAAGCAAGTGCGCGTGGGCTACGCCGACCAGGTGCGCCACGTGCTGGTGGCCGGCTCCGACGGCCGCCTGGTGACCGACTTCCAGCCTCTCGTGCGGCTGAACGTTTCCACCATCGCTCAGTCGAACGGCAAATCGCAGACCGGCTCTTACGGCGGCGGCGGACGCGTGCCGCTGGAGTTTTTCCAGGGCGCGCGCAGCCCCGAGCATTATGCCCGGGAAGCGGCCCGCCAGGCGGTGGTGCAACTCGAGGCGCGCGAAGCTCCCGCGGGCGAAATGGAAGTGGTTCTGGGGCCGGGCTGGCCCGGCATTCTGCTGCACGAGGCGGTGGGCCACGGCCTTGAGGCGGACTTCAATCGCAAGGGCATTTCCGCCTTCAGCGGCCGCATCGGCCATCGCGTGGCTTCCGAACTGTGCACCGTGGTGGATGACGGCACCATCCCCGACCGGCGCGGCTCGCTTAACGTGGACGACGAGGGCGAGCCCACTCAGAAAACCGTGCTGATCGAAAACGGCGTCCTGCGCGGCTATTTGCAGGACAAGCTGAGCGCTGGCGTGATGCGCTCCACGCGCACCGGGAACGGCCGCCGCGAAAGCTACGAGCATATTCCCATGCCGCGCATGACGAACACTTACATGCTGTCAGGCCGTGACGATCCCGGCGAAATCCTGCGCTCCGTCAAGCACGGCCTCTACGCGGTCAGTTTTGGCGGCGGGCAAGTGGACATTACCAACGGCAAATTCGTTTTCTCGGCTTCCGAGGCTTACTTGATTGAAGACGGCAAGGTGACGGCGCCGGTGAAGGGCGCCACGCTGATCGGCGACGGCCCCACGGTGCTGACGCGCGTGACCGCCGTGGGAAACGACTTGAAACTTGATCCCGGCATCGGCACGTGCGGCAAGGAAGGCCAGAGCGTGCCCGTCGGAGTCGGGATTCCCACTCTCAAGGTGAGCCGATTAACCGTCGGCGGCACCGCGCCGCGCGCTGCCACCAGCTTCGTGCGATGATCGCTGAGTGACCGGCAACCAAGCTGCGATCCGAAGGTTATAAAATGCCTGAAAATTCACTCGAACAAATCGCCGCGGATTTGGTGGGGCGCGCCGTCAAGGCGGGCGCCACCGCCGCGGACGCCGTGGTGCGCGAGGGCGACGAGTTCTCCAGCGTCCTGCGCATGCGGAAAATCGAGAGTCTGAAAGAGGCAGCGTCCAAGGCGCTGGGCCTGCGGGTGTTCGTGGCAACGAGGAGTGCCAGCTCGTATTCGAGTGATTTCTCTCCCGCCTCGCTCGACCGCTTGGTCTCGCGGACCTTGGCCATGGCGCGCGCAACTTCGGACGATCCCTCGAGCGGCTTGCCGGAACGCGAGTGGCTGGGAAAACATGCCGGCGACCTGGGACTTTACTCCGACGACGTGCATGCTCTTTCTACCGACGATCGCATTGCGATGGCGCGCCGAGCCGAGGAGGCCGCGCTCAGCGCCGATCCGCGCATCAAGAATTCCGAGGGCGCTTCCTTCGAGGCCGGCGAGGGAACGAAGGCTTATGCCAACTCGCTGGGCTTCACGGGTTCCTATCGAGCATCCTACTGCAGCTTTTCCGTCGTCCCCATCGCGCAGAACCACGATGGAGGCATGCAGCGCGACTACTGGTACTCGGTGGCGCGCGGCGCGAAGGGATTGGATTCGCCGGAGTCGGTGGGCCGCAAGGCCGCTGAGCGCGCTCTGCGCCGGCTGGGCGCGCGCAAGGTTCCGACCTGCCGAGTGCCGGTCATCTACGATGCGGAAACCGCGCGCTCGCTGGTCGGCCACGTCTTTGAGGCGGTGCGCGGCGACGCCATCTATCGCGAGGCCTCCTTCCTGGCCGGCAAGCTTTCGGCCCAGGTGGCGGGCGAGAACATCAATGTGATTGACGACGGTCTGCGGCCGGGCGGCTTCGGGTCGAGACCCTTTGACGACGAAGGCGTCTCGACCTCCACCATGCCGGTCATTGAAAAAGGCCTACTGAAGAATTACCTTCTCAATTGCTACACGGCGCGCAAGCTCAAACTGCGGACCACCGGCAACGCGGCCCGCGGCATCGCGGGGCCGCCGGGAGTGGGACCGAAGAATTTCTATCTGGTTCCGGGCACGCACTCGCCGCAGGAAATTCTTCGTTCCGTCAAGAGCGGATTCTACGTTACCGAATTGATCGGCTTCGGCGTGAACATCGTCACCGGCGACTATTCGCGCGGGGCGTCGGGAATGTGGATTGAAAACGGCGAGCTCGCCTATCCTGTCGAGGAAGTGACCATTGCCGGAAATCTCGGGGAAATGCTCAAGAACATCGGAATGATTGGCTTGGACCTGGAATTCAAGAGCGCGCTGGCGGCGCCGACGCTGCTGGTCGAGGGCATGACCGTGGCGGGAACCTGACGATTTTTGATTTTGGAACGGGAACGTCAGCTCCCAAACTATCCATTCTTATTCTCTGGCCGGAAAATGAACCGCTTGGTCGCAGTTTGGATCCTGATCGCGCTGGGCACGCTGGCGGCGCTGGTGGGCGGATGGGTTCTGTTGCGTCCACATGTGGAACCGTCAGGCACTCCCGCCGCGCTGACTGCGGACGAGAAGGCCTATCTTTCCAACATCAGGATAACGGAGGCGCGCATGAGCGCCGCGCAGAACTTCCTCGGCGACACCATCACTTTCTTGTACGCCAAGGTTACCAACCAGGGCTCCAGGACGGTGCGCGACGTTGAGCTGAAGTTGGAATACGTGGATACATTTGGCCAGGTCGTGCTGCGCAACTTTACTCATGCCATCTCCGCGCGAGCGCTTCCCCTTCCGCCGGGAAAGACGCGTGACTTCCAGGTTTCCTACGACCACATGCCCGCCGACTGGAACCAGGCCCCGCCGAAGATTACCGTGACCCGCGTCGCTTTTTAGTTTTTCGATTCAAGTATCTCAGGAAATGGAAGGCTATCTGCCCAGTTCCAGCCTGCGGATGAGGGGCTCGGGCAGGCCGGCGTGGTACATCTTGGCTTGTGTGGCGGCGAGTTCGTAAGGAGTGCGGTAGTATTCCACCTGCCGCCCCTGATCGTCGAGGATGGCGAAAGCGGCGCGCCAGTCGCTGTCGCGCGGCTGGCCCACCGAGCCCGGATTGATCAAGTAGCGGGCGCCATCTTCCAGGGGGAGCACGGCGATCAAGCCTTCTTCTCTCGAGGAACATCGGATGGACTGGAATCTTCCGGCCGGTGTGATCATAAACCCGCCCTGGAAGTGCGTGTGTCCGAAGAGGACGGTCTGAATCACCAGGCCGCGAAGCGTCGGCAGGGCCTGCCCCGGACCGAAGATGTATTCGTCCTCGTCGCCCGGCGACCCGTGCACCATTTGAAATCCGTCCACCATGACCGGGCCTTCGGGAAGGGTGCGCAGAAAGGCCAGGTTCTCCGGCGTCAGTTCGCTGCGCGTCCAAAGGGTGGCCTGCCGGGCCAGATCGTTGAAGTCTTCCGCGTCGGTAATGCCGCAGCACGCTTTATCGTGATTGCCGCGGATAATCATCCGGGCCATCCCGCGGACGCCTTCGATGACGGCGTTCGGGTCGGGCCCGTAGCCAACCAGGTCGCCCAGGCAGAGAACCTCGTCGTATTTGCCCTGCGCGAGAGCCTTGCACGTCTCGAAGGCTTCAAGGTTCGCGTGGACATCACTCAAAATCAAGTATCGCAAGAAATGCTCCGAGTAAACGCATTATATTTCAGTTCCGATTTCTCCGCGAGACAATTGTTACGGTCGTATTCTTCATTTGCGCGAGCGAACTCGGTCTCGAGCCTTCGCCCGCCAAGCGGTCCGCCCGCAAGTTTTTGACGAGCCGCGCCGAATCCGTTAGAATTCATCAGTTTAGCTGTGCCGGCTGCGGCACGCTGAGGAATAGGATGCTTCGATTTCAAACCGCAGGCGAGTCTCACGGACAGACTCTGATGGCCATCGTCTCCGGCCTGCCGGCCGGCGTGCGCGTGGATTTCGATTTCATCAACCGCGACCTGAAGCGCCGCCAGGGCGGCTACGGCCGCGGCGGCAGAATGAAGATCGAATCCGATACCGCGCAGCTCCTCTCGGGCGTGCGACACGGGCAGACGATTGGCTCACCCATCACCCTGCAAATAGAAAACCGCGACTGGACGAACTGGAAAGAGGCCATGGCCGTGGAGGACCATCCCGAGACGCGCGCCAAATACAGGCCGCTTTCGCCGCCGCGCCCGGGGCACGCGGATTTGGCCGGCTGCCTGAAATTCAATTTTCGCGAGGCGCGTTACGTCCTCGAACGCGCCAGCGCACGCGAAACCGCGGCGCGGGTTGCTTGCGGCGCGCTGGCCAAGTTGTTTCTGAAAGAGTTTGGCACGGAAATCGCGAGCCATGTCCTCGCCGTCGGGCGCGTCGCCCTCGATTGCGACAATATCCCTTTCGAGCGCATTCTGGCTCTCCGCGACCGCGAGGACATCCGCATGAATTGCGTTGATCCCGCGACGGAAGAAAAGATGATGCGGGAAGTGGACCGCGCCACCGAAGCCCGCGACACGCTGGGCGGAACTTTCGAGGTGATCGCGCATGCGGTCCCGCCCGGCCTCGGGTCGCTGGCGCAATGGGACGAGCGGCTGGACGGCCAACTGGCCCAGGCGGTGATGTCCATCCAGGCGGTGAAGGGAGTCGAGATCGGGAGCGGAATCGAAAATTCCGCGCGCCTGGGCTCCGAGGTTCACGATGAGATCGGCTACGACCGCAGGATTTCGCGCTTCACGCGCAAGAGCAACCGCGCCGGAGGCCTGGAAGGCGGGATCACCAACGGCGAGGATGTGGTCGTGCGCGGCTACCTGAAGCCGATTTCGACGCTGCGCCGGCCGCTCGAATCCGTGGATTTCGAAAGCAAGGAGACGGTCAAGGCGGCTTACGAGCGTTCGGACGTTTGCGTGGTTCCGGCCGCCGGCGTGGTGGGTGAGGCGATGGTCGCGCTGGTTCTGGCAGGCGCTTTCCTGGCCAAATTCGGCGGCGATTCGCTGGAAGAGACCCGGCGGAATTTCAACGCGTATGCGGAACAAGTCAAGCGTTTTTGATTTTTTTAGCTGATAACTGAAAACTGATAACTGAGAACTATAAATGATTTATCCCATTGTGAAATACGGCCAGCCTGTTCTGGAACAAGTCGGCGAGTCCGTGACGGTGTTCGACGGCGATTTGGAAAAGCTCGTCGCCGACATGTTTGAAACCATGTACGCCGCGCACGGCGTGGGCCTGGCGGCGCCGCAGATCGGCATCTCGAAACAACTCGCCGTGATTGACATCGCTTCCGGCCAGGACCCGAACGCCAAGTTGGTGCTGGCCAACCCCGTCATCATCTCGACGGAGGGCAACGAGTCGGTGGAAGAGGGCTGCCTGAGCCTGCCGGATTTCCGCGCCTCGACCGGGCGCCCGCGCAAAGCCACGGTGCGCGCGCAAAACCTGCACGGCGAGGAGTTCACCATGGAGGGCGAAGGGTTGCTGGCGCGTGCCTTCTGCCACGAGACCGACCACTTGAACGGCCGCCTGTTCATCCACCACCTCAGCATGCTGAAGCGCGATTCCATCAAGCGCAAGGTGCGCAAGATGATGAAAGCGGGAGAATGGTAGATTGTCCGAGAAAGCTGTCCGTGGTCAGTTGTCCGTGGCAACTTATAACTGCAACCCTCCCATGGACCCATGCGCCTGATATTCTGCGGCACACCGCAATTCGCAGTCCCCACGCTCGAAAAGCTCATCGCGGAAAAGTTCGAGATTGAATTGGTCGTGACCAATCCCGATGAGCCTTCGGGCCGGGGATATGAGGCGAAAGCGCCGCCAGTCAAAGTGGTGGCGGAAAAAGCAGGACTCCGCATCTTTCAACCCGCCAAGCTCAAAGACCCGGCGACGGTGGAGTTTCTCTCGCGATTTCATCCCGACGCGATTGTCGTGGTCGCTTACGGCCACATCATTCCGCCCTGGATGATTGACCTTCCGCGCCTGGGCTGCATCAATCTTCATGCTTCGCTGCTGCCGAAATATCGCGGCGCCGCGCCCATCGCCTGGGCCATCATTCGTGGGGAGCGCGTGACCGGCGTGACCACAATGAAAATTGATCCGGGCCTCGACACGGGCGATGTGCTTCTGGAACGGCGAGTTGAAATCCTTGATGAAGACACCACGCCGACCCTTTCCGAAAAACTCAGCACGCTGGGCGCGGACTTGATGGTTGAAACACTGCGCGGGCTTGAGCGCAACGAAATCAGGCCTCGCCCGCAGGATTCATCGCAGGCGACCCTGGCGCCAATGCTCAAGAAGGAAGACGGCAGAATTGAATGGTCGCTCACGGCGGAGGAAATCTCGCGCCGAGTGCGCGGGCTACAACCGTGGCCCGGCGCCTACACGTCGTTTCGCGGCAAGCGGCTGCAGCTCTGGGCAGCGCGGCCCGCCGCCGGCGGCCCGCAGGCTGTGCTGCAGCCCGGAACACTGGAGGCACAGAGCGGGAAGCTAATCATCACGTGCGGGGAAGGATCTCGCCTGGAAGTAATGGAATTGCAGATGGAAGGCCGAAAGCGCGTCAGCGCCCGCGACTTCCTGAACGGCGTGCGCCTGGTTCCCGACGAGAAAGTCGAATGAACGCCGAAGTTGGCGCCCAATTCCTGCAGGAGGTAACGGTCGTCATCCTGAGTCCGTCAGCCGACGGACGAAGAATCTGCCTATGCCATCTGTCGGCAATAACTGCAGATGCTTCGCTGCGCTCAGCATGACCGACCAGCCTCTGCGGTTTGCATTGGAAAAATCTCAGTTCCTCAATTCGGGCGCATAATTCCTTGCTATGGCCCTCTCTCCGGCACGCCAAGCCGCCTACCAAATCTTGCGGCGGGTAGAATCGGGCCGCGATTTCGCGGTTGACCTGCTCGAATCACCGGGCATGAGCAGCCTCAAAGAAGCCGACCGCCATCTGGTGACGGAAATCGTCATGGGTGTGCTGCGCTGGCGAGGAGAACTCGATTTTTGGATCGAAAAGCTTTCCTCGAAGCCGATGGATTATTTCGATCCTGAGGTCGCAACTGTCCTGCGGATTGGGGTCTATCAAATCCGGTTTCTCGCGAAAATTCCGAAATCCGCGGCCGTGAACGAAGCGGTGGAGCTTGCGAAGTTCGCACATAAGCGCTCTGCCGCCGGCTTGGTGAATGCCGTCCTGCGCAAATGCCAGCGGCCGGAGCGAATTGGCGACTCGCGCAGAACGCAGACCGAGGTTCAACCTGACGAAGATTGGATTGACGGCGCATGCCGGTCGCTTCCCGAGTGGCTGCGCGAGCGATGGGTAAAGAATTTCGGGAATGAAGCGATGACCGCGCTCGCCATCGCCAGCGTTCAGGTGCCGCCCACGGCGCTGCGAGTTGTCTTCGAGGACCAGCGCGATGCTGTTGGGCAGGAACTCAAAGAGGAAGGCATTGAGACCCGCCTCGGGAAGTTCGCTCCGTCCGCGCTGGTGGTTAAGCGGGGAAGCGTGCGGGCCTCGACGGTCCTGCGCGAGGGCCGGGCCGTGGTTCAGGACGAAGCTTCGCAACTGGTCGCGTCACTGCTTGCCCCGCGCGCGGGCGAGCGCGTCCTGGATTTGTGCGCGGCGCCGGGAATCAAAACCGGGCAATTGGCGATGGCGCAGGGCAGTGGCCTCCTCGTCAGCTGCGACCTGAGCGCGCGGCGTTTGCGCATGATGCCGAAGCTCCTGCCAAAAACCCTGCCGGACGGCCTGAGGCTTGAACGTGTCCGGCTGGATGCGGCGCGCCAGCTTCCTTTGCGATGCAAATTCGATCGCATCCTGGTTGATGCTCCCTGCTCGGGGACCGGGACCTTGGCGCGCAACCCGGAAATCAAGAGCCGGCTCGAGCCACAAGACTTGACGAGGCTTGCCGCGCTGCAGGCGCAGATTCTCGGCAACGCGCTCGACGCGCTGGAAGCTCACGGGCGCCTCGTCTACGCCACATGCTCGCTGGAGCCGGAGGAAAATGAGCAGGTGGTCGAGAGGCTGTTGGGGGAGCGGCGAGATGTTCGATTGCTTTCGCGAGAGGAACTATCGCGCGGATTCCCGAGCCTTAAGATGCTTTTCGACGACCACGGATTTTTCCACACTCGGCCGGACCTGCACGGCGGGGACGGCTTCTTCGCGGCCGTCTTGACGCCAGCGATTTGAGCCGCCGGAACGTTTGAAGGGTCCTTCCACCGGCCCTCTGACCTTCTTTTCAGGAGTTCCCTTAAGCGACGGTCTGTCACGCTCGCGGACTTCCATTCCTCTTTCTTCGCAGAACAGATGACGACCTGCGATGCGTCGTGGCGGACCAATCCTCTTGGGTGTGACGCTTGCGAAACTGTCATACCGTGAGTTGGCGGGGGAGGGCTTTCAGGGAAAATAGACGACACCCGGGGGTGGATCTTATGCCAAGACCACGCGGCCGGCATGACACTCGGGAGTCGGGTTGACAAGTGATTTTCAGATAGGTACCATGCGCGTTATCGCCGCCTTGTAAAACTGCTCCTGGCTGCCTGGGAGGACCTGTCGGACTCAAGAATGGACCTGCCCCCTTCTTGCTGACGGATTTGGGCGCGGAGTCCGTCCCGAGGTGACGAGCATGAAACGAACCCGCAGATTGGTGGTCCTTGCAATTCTCACTTTCGTGGCTTCCGCTTGGCCGTCGCCTGCTAAAGACCAGAGCCCAGAGTGGCAACCCATCCCTCTGGAAGAGATGGCGGTGAAGGACTGCCCGAACGATCCGGGCTGTTCCGCCATCATCCTCTATCGAGAGGAGAACGATGACAACCTGGTGGGAACCACGGTTGAATCCTATCGCATCAAGATACTTACGGAGGAAGGAAAGAAGTATGCGGACGTTGAGATTCCCTCTATCAAAGGTTGCTCCAGGGTGACTGATATCGTGGCGCGTACGATCGAACCGGACGGCAAGGCGGTGGATTTCTCCGGCGACATCTTCGAAAAGACCCTGATGCAGAAAGGCGGCAGCGGGTTTTTGGCCGAATCTTTTTCACTTCCAATCCTCGGCGTGGGAAGCATCATTGAATACCGATACAAAACATGGTGGCCGCCTTACGGCGGCTCCTGCGTGAGTTCCTGGATGCTTTCGGCGCTGCCCCGCACGGCCCTGCTCTCAGACAGTTGGGAGGTTCAACGGGATCTCTTCACTCGCCGTGCGGTTTTTTCCACGCGGCCAGGAAATCAAGGGGGCGTGCTGGCTTGGACCTGGAACGGGCTGCCGCCCGGAGTGGAACCCTTCATGGACCATGGCCTGATTAAGCTTGAGGTTAGAAACGTCCCCGCCTTCCAGAGAGAGGAATTCATGCCTCCTGAAGAAGAGGTGCGGGAGCGCGTCAGGTTCTTCCACGTTGACTCCACCGCCAAGGGTTTCAAAAAGGATTCCAGCGACTGGTACTGGAAAAATCTGGGAGAGCGGTTGAGTGAGTATGAAGAGAGGCTCAGTCGCAAATCCAAAGCCTTGGAGCAGGCGGCAAGTGGAACTTTCGATGCTAAGGATTCCCCGGACGTCAAGCTTCGCAAACTCTACGCCCGGGTCCAGAAGATGCGAAACCTGGAATACGAACGGGAAAGAACGGAGGTGGAAGAAAAGCGGGAAAAACTGAAGGAGAATCACGATGCCACCGAGGTGTTCAAGCACGGCTATGGCGACAGTTACGACCTGACCCTGCTTTTTGTCGCTCTCGCGCGATCCGCCGGTTTTGAAGCTCACATCGTTTGGGTGACTCGACGCGATCTCATGTTCTTCGCGCCTGCGGTCATGACTCCCCGCCAGTTCACTGATGTGCTGGCCGAAGTGAATGACGGCTCGACCACCTATTACCTTGCCCCGGCCCTGCCATTCTGCCCGTTTGGTCTCCTGCCCTGGGAATTCACAGGGGTTATGGGGATGCGATTGGGAAAGAAGGAAAGCAACCTGATTGAGATTCCCTCCCCCCGAAGCGAGGATGCGGTCATCAAGCGTGAGGCCAAGTTTCAAGTGGACAAGGATGGAACTGTGCGAGGCGACCTTCAGGTGGTCTTCCAGGGCCGCGAGGCGCTCAAAAGGCGCCTTGACAATCGCGAACAGGACCAGTCGGGGAAGCGGAAGGCGTTGGAAGACGAGGTTGAGGGAGAATTGCCCTTGGGCGCGACGGCGGAGCTCAAGAATACGCCGAACTGGGACAGCTCCGAAGCCGAGTTCACAGCGGAGTTTGCCTTGACCATTCCAAAGTTCGCAATTCCGATGCAGCGCCGACTTCTTCTCTCACCCGCCGTTTTTCAGGCTGTCAAGAAGTATCCCTTCCAAACCAGCAAGAGACTTTACCCGGTTTACCTGCACTTCCCGTATCAGGTGATCGACGACGTGACCATCCTGCCGCCGCCGGGTTACACCATAGAGGCTTTGCCTTCTGAGGTGAAAGAAACCATGGCTTTTGGGACCTACGAGGTGGCCTATGAGAATCGAGACGGCGCGTTGCACCTGCACCGCAAACTGGTGATGCAGAACTCCATGATTCTCTTGAACCTCTACTCGCCTCTGCGAGTATTCTTCGACAAAGCGAGGGCTGGCGATGAACAAGAAGCGGTGCTCAAATCGGAATCCATGGCACAAGCAAAGTAGATGGCTGGCCATTCTTGCCCTGGTGGCAGCAGCGATGCTCGGGTGGCCGTTGCCGTCATATTCCGCCGTGCCCGACTGGTTGAGAGAGGCTGCCCGGGCCCCGTTGCCCAAGTATCCCGACGATGTGAACGCGGTCGTGTTGCTGGAAGACCAGGTGACGACCGTGAATTCGAGCGGGGAAATCAAGACGCTCTATCGGACCGCGATCAAGATTCTTCGGACCGACGGGCGCAAACGGGGAACGGTTCGAGTCTATTCCGACGACGAAACCCGGCTGACTTATCTCAAGGCCTGGTCCCTTGCCGCCAACGGACAGGAATATGAGGTGAAGGAAAAGGATGCCGTCGAGACCACCTTCGCTTCCGAATGGGCGTTATACAGCGACATGCGCATCAAGCTATTGACCATCCCAGACTCCGAACCCGGAAGTGTTATCGGATACGAGTACGAGCAGCGGCGCCGCCCTTACATCTTTCAGGATGTCTGGTCATTTCAGGACGACATCCCGGTACGGAAATCGCGGTTTGATCTGGTGCTCCCTGCGGGGTGGGAATTCGACACCTTCTGGCTAAACCATGCCGCCGAAAAACCCCAGTCGGTCGGCGACAACCACTGGGCCTGGGAAGTGAGCGACCTGCCTGCGGTTGAGGATGAGCCGGCGATGCCGGACTGGCGCGCTGTGGCGGGGCGGATGGCGGTGACGTATTTTGGAAGGGGAAACGGCGCCAAGGGCAGCAGCCAAGCCACCTGGGCGGGGATCGCTCGGTGGTACGCAAATCTCTCCCAGGGGAGGCGGGACCTGTCGCCTGAGATTCAGCAGAAAGTGGCTGAACTTACCTCGACTGCCAAGACCAAGTTCGAGCAGATCCAGGCACTGGCCAGCTTCGTGCAGCGGGAGATTCGCTATGTCGCCATCGAGATCGGCGTGGGGGGGTATCAGCCTCACCCGGCCCGCGAGATTTTTGCCGACCGTTACGGCGACTGCAAAGACAAAGCTACCCTCCTCAGCGCCATGCTGCACAGCATCGGCATTGACTCTCACTATGTCCTGATCAACGCAAATCGCGGCGTGGTCGAGCCGAGCCTTCCCTCCGCGCTGGTTTTCAACCACGTCATCCTGGCTATCCAACTGCCTGCCGATGTCCCCACCAGCAATCTCTATGCCCGCCGAAACGACCCTCGGCTGGGTACCCTTCTCTTTTTTGATCCTACGGATTCAATGACCAAACTCGGATACCTGCCAGCTTCCTTGCAGGCGAACTATGGCCTGCTGGTGACGGGGGAGGGGGGAGAACTGGTCGAGTTGCCATTGCTTCCTCCCGCGCTAAACAGGCTGTTTCGGGTGGCCAAGCTCCGGGTGACCCCCTCGGGTGATCTCGCCGGTTCAGTGGAGGAGATCCGCTGGGGAGCCCCGGAAACAGCCCGCCGAGCGCAACTGCTGGGTGCGCCGGAAGCCGAGCGGCAAAAGAAGCTGGAGGACTTTCTGGGAGGTTTCCTCGGCAGCCTTGTCTTGCAAAGCTCGAAGGTGGAAAACCTCAACTCATTCGATCAGAGCCTTGTCGTGAGCTACACCTTCCTGGCGAAAAATTATGCCAAGCGGGCGGGAAATCTTCTCCTCATCAGGCCTCGTGTCCTGGGTGAAAAGGCCATGGATTTGAATCAGGAAAAGGGGAAGGAAAGGAAGTACCCGGTCGAGTTCGACAGCACAAGTCTGGAGACTGACATGTTCGATATCGCCATCCCCAGCGGTTATCAGGTGGATGAGCTGCCTGCTCCCTTGGACATCAAGTCTCCGTTCGGGCAATACACGACCAAAATCGGGTTTCAAGACAATGTTCTAAAATACCAGCGCACGCTCCAGATCAGCAACGTGGCAGTTCCTCCTGACCGGGTGAACGACCTCAAGAAGTTTTTCAGTGAGATTGATGCCGACGAGCGATCCAGCGCGGTGCTCAAAGAGGTTACGACGGGCGCGCCCGCGGCTCCTCCCGCGGCCTCGAAGCCGTAGGGAATTCTGGATCTTCTCCGCCCCCTGCCCCTTCCGGGATTGCCGGCTGCGGCCGCCGCTTCGCCGTGCTTGGCCCCAGAGCAGCCCGACGCGTGTGATATCATACCGGCCTCTTTCCAACACAGGAGGGATTGGCATGCGTAGACTTAGAGCCGTTCCTTTGTTCTTCTTCGCCCTGGCCGTCTTGGCGGCCGTAACGTTTCCGCAATCGGCATGGGCGAAGACGCCGAAGAAGGGAAAGCTTCTCTATATGACCCTCTCGGCGGGGTTTCACCACGAGGTGGTGCCGTTCTCAACCGAAATTGTCAAGCGGATTGGTATGAAGTCCGGCGCGTTCGACACCACGGTGACCGAAAACGTCGGCGATTTCACCGCTGCGAACCTGAAGCAATACGACGCCGTGATGTTCTACACCACCGGCGAGCTTCCGATGACCGAGGAGCAAAAGAAGGCCTTCATAGATTTCATCCGCTCGGGCCAT
>JAHEKS010000069.1 GCA_024638215.1 Acidobacteriota bacterium
GCGCGCGCGCGGCGCGCGAGACCTGCGGCCCGCGCGGCGTCACCCAGATGCCGCCTTCCGTGAAGTAGAGGAAGATCGCGCTGGCGATACACGCAATCACCGTGACCATGGCGAGGTGATAGAGAAACCATCGGAAGGGAAGCTGGAAGACGTAGAAGCCCACGTCGAGGCCGAAGATCGGGTCGGCGTGGCCCATCGGCACCGCGTGCCGCGCCAGCAGGTAATCCTGCCAGTGCGTCACCGCCCACTGCCCGATCGTGTAGCCCACCAGCAGCACGCCAACCAGAATCACCCAGCCGAAGATTTGGCTCAGGCGGTCAAGGCCGGGAAATTCCATCAGCTCGGGGTAAACCATGTGCGCGGCCCGCTTCGAAATGCGATGCGCCACCCAAAGGTTCAGCCCCGCGACCAGGATGAATCCCAGGCCCGCCAGGCCGCTCAGCTCGATCTGGGCTTTCAGCACCGTGGTGTAGAGAATGCGATAGCCTTCCGCGCCGAACCACAGCCAGTCCACCAGCAAATCAATGCCGCTCCAGAATAGCGGCGCGAAGACCAGGATGAAGAGAAAAATTCCGACCAGAACTCTTGCACGACGCTCAGCCGTCAAGTGAAACCTCCGCGCGGGATTGGATCGTGTTGGGGTCCGCGACTATCTTCACACAGCGCGGGGCGCGAGTCAAAAAAACCGCACCGATATTTTCGCCGCGGGCGCGGCCGGGGGGTTGTAGCGGCGATGTCTCCATCGCCGCCCTCGACTTCGGCGGCGAGACGCCGCCGTTACAGGGTCGGCGCTATCTCGCCCAGCCCTTGCTGCGCTCGACGGCGCGCTTCCACCCGGCGTAGAGTTCTTCGCGGCGCGATTCCTTCATCTCCGGCTCGAAGCGGCGCTGGGTGTGGTAATGCGGGGCGAGTGCGGCCTCGTCTTTCCAAAATCCAACCGCGAGTCCTGCCAGGTACGCCGCGCCGAGCGCGGTGGATTCGGTCGAGCGCGGGCGCTCCACGGGCACGCCCAGGATATCGGCCTGAAACTGGCAGAGGAAATTATTACGCGCCGCGCCGCCATCCACGCGCAGGACTTCCGGGCGCGCGCCCGAATCGCGCGTCATGGCGTCCACCACCTCGCGCGTCTGATAGGCGATGGATTCGAGCGCCGCCCTGACCAGGTGATGGCGGTTGGTGCCGCGCGTGATGCCGACGATGGTCCCGCGCGCGTAGGCGTCCCAGTGCGGCGCACCGAGCCCGACGAAGGCGGGCACGAAATAGACGCCGCCGGTGTCGGCGACCGATTCGGCCATCTTCTCGCTGTCTGCGGCGTTGTCGAGCAGCTTCACCTCATCGCGCAGCCATTGCAGCGCCGCGCCGGCGATAAAGACGCTCCCTTCCAGCGCGTAGGTGGTCTTGCCGTCCCGCCTCCAGGCCACCGTCCCGACCAGGCCCGACTTCGAGCGCGGAATCTTCGTGCCGGCGTTCATCAGCAGAAACAATCCCGTGCCGTAGGTGTTCTTGGCCGCGCCGCGCTTGAAGCATTGGTGGCCGAACAGCGATGCCTGCTGGTCGCCGGCGATTCCGGCGATGGGAATCCTGGGCCCGAACAGATCCGTCTCGGCGATGACGCCGCTCGATGGGTGAACTTTGGGCAGGAGCGAGCGGGGAATCTTGAAATAGTCCAGGATTTCCTGGTCCCAGTCGAGCGTGCGGATGTTGAACAGCAGTGTGCGCGAGGCGTTCGAGACGTCGGTCGAGTGCGCGACTCCGCGCGTCAAATTCCAGATGAGCCAGGAATCAATCGTGCCGGCGCACAAGTCGCCCTGTTCTGCGCGCCGCCGCGCTCCGTGAACGTGCTCGAGCAGCCAGGCGATCTTGGTGCCGGAAAAATAAGCGTCGGTCATCAAGCCGGTCTTGCGGCGCAGGGTCTTGTCAAAACCCTCCTGCCTGATGCGGTCGCACATCGGCGCGGTGCGGCGGCATTGCCACACGATGGCGGGATGAATGGGCTTGCCCGTTTCCCGGTCCCACAGCACGACCGTCTCGCGCTGGTTGGTGATGCCGATGGCCGCGATGTCTTCCGGCCGGGCTTTGGCTTCGCGCAGCGCCCGCTCCGCCACGGCGCGCTGCGAGTGCCAGATTTCTTCCGCGTCGTGCTCCACCCAGCCGGGGCGCGGGTAATGCTGCTTGAATTCCATGTTGGCGGTGGAGCGCGCGTGCCCGTTCGAATCGAAAAGGATGGCACGGGAGCTCGTGGTGCCCTGATCCAGGGCCAGGACGTACTCGGGTGCGTGCATAGTGGGCCTAGCTTAGCCGAAGGCGGAGGAATCGCCAAGCGCAATCGCCGACGCCGCGAGTCTATTGAACTCCGGCGGTTTTGATGGGATACTGAATTCGAGGGGGCAAGAAAATCTTTCGTCCTTCAAAACGTTGTCGCGCGAAACAGCATCCTAACAACGCACGCCCGTGGGGTCTGGCCCCCGGCGAGAATCAGATGCACAAAGCGGAAAGTTGAAGAGGAGAGTGTATGGCAGAAGAAAAGAAACCCGGTGCGGCTTATGCGATGTTCGGGCTGAATGAAGCGGAGTCGCGGCAGGCCGCCCCCGCCGAGGCGCCGGCCCAACCCCCGGCGGGAGCGCCGCAACCCCAGGCGGGCGCACCGCAATACGTTTACGTCCAGGGACCGCCGCCCACGGCCACGGGGGGCGGCAAAGGGCTTCCGATCGCGGTCGGAGTGCTCCTGGTGATTTCGCTCATCAATCTGGGCCTGGTGATCTTCGGCTGGCAGAAGTTGGACGCGGCGCTGGGCAAGCACACCGACCAGCTCGACCTGCTGACGCGGCGGATGGATGCCTCCGACGAGCGTTACGCGGAATTGAAGGCGCAGTTTCAGGTGACGGCGGAGAAGCTGGGCATGACGCAGCAGGAACTCGCCAAATCGCGCGACCTCGCCGCCGCAATTCAGAAGCAACAAAAGCAGGCGGTGCAACAGCTGAACACCGCCATCCAGCAAAAGGCGAGCAATCAGGAGTTGAATCAACTGGCCTCCGATTCCAACGCGAAGATCGGGAGCCTCTCGGGCGACCTGGCGGGCACGAAGAAAGACCTGGAAGCCACCAAGGAAGCCCTGACGGGCACCAAGGGTGAGCTTTCCGGCGCCATCGCCCGAACCCACGACGAGCTGGTCGCGCTGGCGCACCGCACCGACCGCGACTATTTCGAGTTCAATATCCAGCGCCGCCACGCCAGGCAGAAAATCGGCACGGTAATGCTCGAACTTGAAAAGACGGACACCAAGAGGAACCTTTACACCATCAACTTGTTCTTCGACGACAAGCGGACCGTGCGCCGCGACAATGCGATTGACTCGCCCGTCTTTTTCTACGTCCAGGGCGCACCGAGCGCGCTCGAGCTGGTGGTGAACAAGCTGGGGAGAAACACGATCACCGGATACGTCAGCGCGCCCAAGGGCTTCTTTGCCAACACGCCCAGCGTTCTGACCTCCCGTCCAAACACATAAGGACGCGACGGCTGGACTGGCTCCAACCTGGTTTTGCAAAGAACAATCAGCGGCCCGATGATGGCGGGCCGCTGTTTTTTTGTCGCCTGGGCCAGGTAACTTCGAGCCTATCCCCCCGTCGCCCTGTTCCTAGCCAGTAAACACCGTCGTTTTTGGTGGTGACAGGACCGTACGTTGATGTTAGTTTAGCGCAAAGTCTGTCCCCACGGGGGACTGGCGCAGCTTGCGTAAGCATGCCTAACCGACGCGGAAAACGGTTTCGTGCGGCCACCAAGATCCCCGTAGGGTTCATCGGGGCGGGGACTCGCTTCACCGCCGAACTCCACGACATCAGTACTTCCGGGTGCCTGATTCGTTGCCCGGACGATCAGCTCGCGATTGGGGACGCCGGGCGGCTGGGCATCCAGATCGGTTACGAAACCATGCGCGTGGCCGTCGTCGCCAGGCGAGCCATTCCCGGCCTGGGCATCGCGTTCGAGTTCAGCCACATGTACCCTCATGACCGCGAGCTGCTTCGCCGCCTCATTCTGTGGGTTTCGACCGGCCGGTCCACTGGAGGTTGATTCTCGATCTTCCCATGCCCGAATCATCAGACCCTGCCCAAGCCCTTGCCCTACTTCAGAATCAGGTCGTCACCTGCCGGCGCTGTCCGCGTTTGATCCGCCACGGCGCGAAAGTGGCGCGCGAAAAGCGGCGCATGTATCGCGACGAAGATTACTGGGGCATGCCCGTGCCGAGCTTCGGCGACCCGAGAGCGGAATTGCTAATCCTGGGTCTGGCGCCCGCCGCGCACGGCGCCAACCGCACCGGCCGGATGTTCACTGGCGACCGCTCGGGAGACTTTCTCTATCGTGCCCTGCACGTAGCCGGTTTTGCCAGTCAGCCCACATCGCGCCACCGGGGCGACGGTCTGGAACTCAAGAACTGTTACATCACCGCCGCGCTTCGCTGTGCTCCGCCTGGCAACAAACCTCGCCCGCAGGAATTGCGCAACTGCCGGCCGTATCTCGAAAAGGAACTGCTCCTGCTCTCCCGGGTTCGCGCCGTGTTGGCGCTTGGCCGCATTGCCTTTGACACTTACCTGCGCCTGCTGGCCGGGCGCGAAAGCTTTCCTCCGCGCTCGTCATTCCACTTTGCCCACGGCGCGAGTTACGCGCTTCCACAAGGCCTTCCGCGGCTCTTCGCCTCTTATCATCCGAGCCAGCAGAACACGCAAACCGGAAAACTCACGCCGGAAATGATGCATCATGTCCTGGGCGAGATTCGCCGGTTCCTGGTTCGATGACGAGGTGGGGCGCTTGACGGCCGGCGGAGAGTCTTTCAAAACATTCGACTCTCATTTTAGAAATGATCATTGAGGTGTGCCGCCCATGAACGGACTCGATTCACAAGATGGAAAACTTCCCGACGCGGCTCCGGTACTTGATCTCATCGAGGCCTTCCGCCGCTCGAAGACCATGTTCGCGGCGGTGGAGCTGCGGATTTTCGACCGGCTGGGCGAATCCCCTGATGATGCCGTAACGCTCGCGGCGCGGCTCGGCTTGAACCGCGACGCGCTCGAGCGGCTGCTGGACGCCTGTGTCGGCCTGGGATTCCTCCACAAAAACGGGGGCTTGTATTCCAACCTTCCCGTGGCCGACGCCTATCTGCGCCGTAAGAGTCCCCGCACCATGACCGGCTACATTCTCTATTCCAACCAGGCGCTCTATCCGATGTGGAGGAATCTCGAAAGCGCGCTGCGCGAAGGGACGCCCCGTTGGCGGCAGACCTTCGGGCTGGAGGGACCGATCTTCAACCAGTTTTTCAGGACGGAGGAAGCCAAGCGCGATTTCATTGCCGGGATGCACGGCTTCGGGTTGATGAGCTCGCCGCGCGTGGTCGCGGCGTTTGACCTGGGCCGCTTTCGCCGCCTGGTGGATTTGGGTGGCGCCACCGGACACCTTGCGGTCGCCGCGTGCCATGCCTATCCGCAGCTCCGCGCCGCGGTTTTTGACCTGCCGGAGGTAACTGGTCTTGCCAGGGACTATGTCGAGCGCTCCGCCGTCGCGGACCGGGTGGAGCTAATTGCGGGTGATTTGTTCCGGGACCCGCTGCCCGAGACCGACCTCTATGCGATTGGCCGCGTCTTGCACGATTGGTCGGAGGAAAAAGTTCGCGCGCTGGCAGCCAAGATTTATCAGGCCCTGCCGGAAGGCGGCGCGTTGCTGGTTGCCGAACGGCTTCTCGACGAGGATAAGACGGGACCGCTTGCCACCCTCATGCAATCTCTCAACATGCTCATTTGCACGGAAGGGAAGGAGCGTTCGCTCTCCGAGTACGCCGAGCTGCTTTGCGGAGTAGGCTTCGCCGAAGTGGAAGGCCGCCGGACCGGCGGCCCGCTCGACGCCATCCTGGCCGTCAAGCGCTAGCGGCGGTCGCGCTGTAGCGGCGGCGTCTCGCCGCCGCCCCGTTTCCCCTGTCGGAATACCGGCGCTACGGACGCTGCATCTTGTCACTTGCCACTCGCCACTCGTCACTGTCTTCCTAGTCCATCCACATCCCGCCGTTGACTTCGACGGTTTCGCCCGTGATGTAGCTGGAGGCGGGCGAGGCTAGGAAAACAACGACCTCCGCAATTTCCTCCGAGGTTCCGGCGCGCCCGAGGGGAATCGCCGCCACAAACTTCTTCAACACCTCGGGTGGGCTGTACCGCTCGTGATAGGGCGTCAGGATGACGCCGGGCGCGATGCCATTGACGCGGACGTTGTAGGGCGCGAGTTCCTTGGCCAGACTCTTGGTGTAAGTCAGCAGCCCGCCCTTGGCCGCCGCGTAGGCTGCCGCGCCGGGTCCGCCTCCGTTGCGGCCGGCGATGGAGCTCATATTGATGATGCAGCCGCTCTTGCGCGCGGCCATTTCCTCCCAAACCTGTTTGACGCACAGAAAAACGCTCTTCAAGTTCAGCGCCATGATCTGGTCCCAATACTCTTCCGTCATGTCGGCCAGCATGCTGCGGCGCAGCAGGTCGCCGGCGTTGTTCACCAGGATATCCACGCGTCCCCAGCGCTGGCGGACGGCGTCGAAGAGGGCGGCGACCTCGGCGCCGGAAGTGACGTCGGCGCGAATCGCCAGCGCGTCGCCGCCCGCCTTGCGAATCTTCTCGACGCACTCTCCGGCCCCTTGCTGGTTCTTGTGATAATTCACTCCCACGCGCGCGCCCTCGCGCGCCATCGCTTCCGCCGCGGCGCGGCCGATGCCGCTTGATGCTCCGGTGATCAACGCTACTTGTCCTTGCAAAACCATTTCGCCTCCTCGTGCGGATCAGTGCAGGTTGCCGGGGCTTGAGAAATCGGATTCATTGAAGCAAAGTTTCCTGGCAACCTCTCCCGTTTTTTGATAATCATTATAACTGTAGCCTTCTGCCAGACTCCAGGAAGCGTTGGGTAAAGAAGCCAGGCGAGATTTTTCGAGGATTGCCTCCGCGGAATACCCGGCGTTGCCCGCCGCCGGCGCGGAGGAATGCCGGCATCGGAAGTTCGCGCTTCGCCGCTCTTAAACGTTGCGCGCTTCATCATCGCGAGAGAAAGAGGTGGCATGATTCAGGTCGAACATTTGACGAAGCGTTATGGGCCCACGCTGGCGGTCTCCGACGTGAGCTTTGAGGTTCAAAAGGGCGAGGTGCTGGGCTTTCTGGGGCCGAACGGCGCCGGCAAGACCACGACGATGCGCATCCTGACGGGCTTCCTGCCGCCCACCGACGGTCGGGCTCGAGTGGCGGGCTACGACATCAGCGAGTCGCCGATAGAGGCGAAGAAGCGCACCGGTTACCTGCCTGAAAACCCGCCGCTGTACCCGGAAATGACAGCCCGCGAGTACCTGGCTTTCGTGGGCAAGATCAAAGGCGTCCCGCGGCGCGACCTGAAGGCGCGCATGGGAGAAGTCGCCGAAAAGTGCGCCATCGAGGATGTTCTCCACCGGCCCATCGGGAAACTTTCCAAGGGATACCGGCAGCGCGTGGGGATTGCGCAGGCGATTATCCACAACCCTGAAGTCCTGATCTTGGACGAACCCACGGCGGGACTTGATCCGAAACAGATTATTGAAACGCGCCAGTTGATTCGGAGTCTTGCCGGGCAGCACACCGTCATTCTGAGCACGCACATCCTGCCCGAAGTCTCGAAGACGTGCAACCGCGTGGTGGTGATCAACCAGGGCAAGGTGGCGGCGGCGGGCGCGCCCGACGAGCTCAATTTGCGGCTGCAGGGCTTTGAGACGGTGCTGGTCACGGTCGAAGGCCCGGCGGCGGAGATCATTGACCGGCTGCAGCGCGTCGCGGGCGTCAACCTGGTTGAGCCGCGCGAAAGCGCCGGCGCGCGAATGACCTTCGAAATCCACGCGGAGAAGGGCAACGACGTGCGCGCGGAGCTGGCGCGCGCCATCGTGGAATCGCAGTGGAACCTCTACGAGCTTAAGACCAGCGGCATGAGCCTGGAGGATATCTTCCTCAAGCTCACCACGCGCGACCTCAGCGAGGAACCCGACAGCGCTGCGGCGCCCGACCTGGGCCAGCAACTGGCCGGGGAAGCGTGAGGCCGTTTTTTTCGAACTTACCCCGGGCTGTACGACAAATTCTTGAAAGGAAGCCTTCATGCGAAACGTCATGGCGATAGCAGGCAAGGAACTGCGCGCCTATTTTCATTCGCCCATCGCCTATCTGGTGATGACGGTGTGGTCGCTGCTGTGCGGCTATCTGTTCTACGTCTACACGCAGGCCTACGCCGCGGCGTCCATCCGGCGGGAGATGAGCGGGGCCAGCATGCCATTTCCGACTATCAATGACTTTATTATTCGCTCCATGCTGCAGGGATTTCTGATGGTGGTGCTGCTGTTTCTTATACCTCTCATCACCATGCGCCTTTATTCCGAGGAAAAGAAGACCGGCACCATCGAGCTGCTCCTCACCTCGCCCGTTTCGGACCTGCAGATTATCCTGGGGAAATACGTGGGGGCGCTGGCGCTCTACGCAACCTTGATCGCTTTGACTTTCCTCTACCTCGGATTGCTGTTCATTTACGGAAATCCCGACGCCAAGCCGCTGCTGGCCAACGTCCTGGGGTTGTTTCTGTACGGCGGCGCCTTGCTGGCGCTGGGAATGTGGATCTCGACGTTCACCAAGAACCAAATCATCGCCGGCGTGGTGGCCATGGTGTTGTTCCTCATTCTCTTCGTCCTGAACTGGCCCTCGCAGATCAC
This sequence comes from Acidobacteriota bacterium, assembly GCA_024638215.1. GTDB lineage: Bacteria > Acidobacteriota > Terriglobia > UBA7540 > UBA7540 > JAHEKS01. Next base: position 8,735 of record JAHEKS010000069.1, read on the forward strand.
CTTCAATCCGTTTACGCAGGTTCTGTCGTACCTGTCGCTGGGCAGCCATCTGGACAACTTCGCCAAAGGGGTGATTGACCTGCCGGATGTCGTCTATTACCTCTCCGCCATCGTGCTGGGCCTGTTCTTGACGGCGCGCTCGGTGGACGCTCTGAAGGGGAGGCCGTAGCATGGGGATCAGAGAAAACATCACGGGCCGCGGCGGGCGCCGGATTCTGGAAGGCACCAACTTCGTGATTTACACGCTGGTGGGTATTGCCATCCTGGTCGCCCTCAATTTCTACGTCAACCGCTATTTCAGCAAGCGCTGGGATTTGACGCCCAACAAGAAGTTCAGCCTGTCGCCCCAGTCGGTGAAGATTCTCAAGAACCTCAACCGCAACGTCACGATTTACGATTTCGAACGCCAGGGGGGCACGCAGTCGCATCATGACCTGCTGGACAACTACGACGCGGAATCGCCGCACGTGAGCGTCCAATACGTTGACCCCGACCGCGAGCCGGCGCTCGCGCGCCAGTACGATGTTAGGAGCTATGGCACCATCGTGGTCGCTTCCGGATCTAACCATTTCCAGGCCCAGACCACCGACGAAGAGGGCGTGACCAACGCCCTGATTCGCCTGCTGAAAGGCCAGAAGACGGTCTACTTCATTCAGGGGCATGGCGAGCGCGATTTGTCCAGCGATGAGCGCGGCGGCTATTCGCAACTCAAGAAAGAGTTTGAAAACGAGAATTATCAGGTGAAGACACTTGTCCTGCTTCAGAAGATGGCCATTCCCGCGGACTGCTCGATTCTGGTCATCGCCGGTCCGCACACCGAATATCTGCCGCAGGAGACGGACGTCATTTCGAAATACGTTGACGGTGGCGGGCGGCTGCTGATGCTGGTTGACCCCGGCGTGCAGCTTCCCAACCTGGCCAAGCTGCTGGCGGACTGGAACGTTACGCTCCGCAACGATCTGGTGATTGACGAAAACCCCCTGGCGCGGCTCGCCGGGGCGGAGCCTACCATGCCCCTGATCATCAAGTATGGCGCGAGCCCGATTGTCGAACCCATTGCCCGCACCGCCACGCTTTTCCCGCTCACGCGCTCCTTTGCGATTGGCAACGGCGACAAGCCGGGCGTGACGGACACTTCGCTCTGTGAAACCACGCAGGCCAGTTTTGGCGTTGCCGACTTCACCTTCAAGATGAAGAAGGTAAGCGGCTACCGTCCCGGTAAAGACTACAAGGGGCCTTTGACCGTCGCGGTTTCGGGCGCCGTCAGCGAACAAGGGGCCCCGGGGCCCCAGGATAAGAAGAGACCCGAGGGCCGGTTCGTCGCGCTGGGAACGTCGGCGATGGCCAACAACGCCTATCTGGGCTTTGGAGGCAATCGCGACCTCATCATGAACGCGGTGAACTGGCTGGCGGCCGAATCCGATATGATTTCGGTCCGGCCCAAGCCTCCTGAAAATCAACGCCTGACCCTGAACCAGCGGCAAATGCAACGGATTTTGTACCTGGGCGTGCTGGGCATCCCGCTGCTCATCATCCTGCTGGGAATCAGCGTTTGGTGGGGCCGGCGATGAAGAAGTACCTTCAAACCTTGGTGGCCCTCGTCATCCTGGCAGCGCTTTGGGGAGGGTTCTACTATTACGGCAAACGGAAAGCGAAGCAGAAACCTTCAACCGGGCCGAAAGCAGACAGGATTCTTCCCGTTGATCCCAGCCACATTCAATCCTTCACGCTGAAGCCGCGCGAGGGCGAAGCCGTAACCTGCGCGCGCGCGGAAGACGGCAAGTGGGCGATCACCGAGCCGCACAAACTTCCGGCTGACCAGAGCGCGGTCAATTCCTTGCTGAGCACGCTGACCAGCGCCACGGTGGATGAGGTCGCCAGCGCGCATCCTTCCGATTTGAAGGATTTCGGCCTGGCCGAGCCGGCGGAAACTGTGGAAGTCTCGACCGACAGCAAACCGGCAAAATTCGACCTGCTGATCGGGGACGATACCCCGACCAGCGCAGGCGTTTACGCGCAGGTGGCCGGCAACCCGCGCGTGATCACGCTCGACAGCTTCATGAAGACTTCGCTCGACAAAAAGCCTTTCGACCTGCGCGACAAGCGCGCCGTGACGCTCAACCTCGATCAGTTGAAGACGATTCGCGTGAAGTCCCAGAAGGCTTCCTACACGCTCGAGAAAAACCCCGAAGGCGTGTGGGACCTGGTGCTGCCTCCTGCCGTCCGCGCCGACCGATTCACGGTGGACGGTTTGGTGAGCGAACTCCGCGGTCTCTCCATGAAGAGCGTCGTTTCGGAGCGCAAGGCCAATGAGTCGAAGTATGGACTGGCCTCGCCTGAGTTGACGCTTGAACTCAGCGACGCTGCCTCCTCACAATCGCTGGTTTTCGGCAAGAAGGAGGAAGCGGGCGGGAATTACTACGCCATGAATTCCCAGCTTGAACCGATCTTCACCCTGAGTTCCGGCGTGGTCAACCGGCTGGAGAGGAATCCTTCGGACCTGCGCGACAAGGATCTGTTCGCGTTTACGCAATTCGACGTCAAGCGGATTGAGATCTCGACGCCCGCCGGCCACCACGTCCTCGAACTTCAGGGCAAGGACTGGAAACAGACCGCGCCCAAAGCAAAAACGGAGCCGCGCGACGTGATGGACGACCTGCTCAGCGACTTGCGCGACCTGCGCGCCGACTCTTTCCCGCAGGGCGTGAGCATCGCCGCCGCCGGGCTCGCCTCGCCCGCGTACCGCTTCGACATCCGGTACGGCGATAAGAGTGAAACCGTCGAGGTGTCAAAGACCAAGGACCACATTTACGCGCGCCGCGCCTCCGATCGGACGCCCTGCGAGCTTTCCCCGGGCGCGCTCGATCCCATTGATAAGATCATCGCCAAGCTGTAGAACCGCGGGTGGAATATTCTTCCCTGTATTGATATATTCTCTGCTCGCTCGAGGCTTGGAGACGAAGACCTTGCGCGTAGCCATCTGCTTTTTCACTGTCTGCCGAAGACTGAGAACTGGCAACCGGCGATCCTAACCGGCAACCGGAAACCGACAACGGAAAGTGTTCTCCCATGCGCATCAAAAACATTCAAACCGCCGTCATCGAATCCAACTACGACTGGACGATTGTCAAGATTGAAGCCGACAACGGGCTGGTCGGCTGGGGTGAGGCGTTTGTCGCCCCGGGACTGACCGCCACGCTGCGCGAGTTCAACGCGTTTCTAATCGGCGAAGACCCGCGCGATGTGGACCGCCTCTGCCGCCTGATGCGGACCGCCGTCGGAGCTTCCGGCACCGCCGGCATGGTTTACCACGCCATCAGCGGGGTCGAAACCGCGCTGTGGGATTTGACCGGCAAGGATGCCGGGCTGCCCATCTACCGCTTCCTGGGCGGGAAATACCGCGACCGGGTGCGCATTTACGCCGACTGCCACGCTGGATCGGGACTCGCCAGCCTCTCGCCGGTCCTTTTGCCGCGCACGCCGTCCTGGGCGATGCGGCGAAAAAAAGCTGCCGCGCGCAAGACGGAGCTTGCGACCAAGTATCACGGCGGGCAGATGTCCGAGGCCAAAGAAGTCCGCGCGCACGCCTATGCGCGCCGGGCACTGGAAATGAAGCGGCGCGGCTTCACGGCGCTGAAGTTTGACGTGGACGTGCCCACCGAGTTTTCGCTCGACGATTACAACCGCGCGCTCACGCGGCGCGAAATTGACTTGATGGTGAGCCTGGTGGCGGCGCTGCGCAAGGCGCTCGGCAAGGATGTGGATCTGGCGATTGATTGCCACTGGAACTACGGCGTGAACGATGCCATCCGGCTGGCGCGCGCCTGCGAGCCTTACGACCTGATGTGGCTGGAAGACCCTATTCCTCCCGAGAATACCGACGCCATGCGGCGTGTGACGGCTGCGACAACCACGCCGATCGCTACCGGTGAGAATCAATACCAGCGGCACCAGTTCCGCGAGCTGCTGGAGCGCGAGGCGGTGGACATCCTCGCTCCCGACTTCCAGAAAGTCGGGGGCCTGCTCGAAGGCCGGCGTATTGCCGATATGGCGGAGATCCATTACCTGGCCGTCGCTCCGCACAATATTTCGGGGCCCATCGGCACGATGGCGTCCGCGCACCTCTGCGCCGCGATTCCCAATTTCCTCGCCCTCGAGTGGCACGCGGCTTCGGTGCCGTTCTTCGACGACCTCGTCGCGGGCCGCCGCGCTCCGATGATCGAAAAGGGCTACATTCGCGTTCCGGAAAAGCCCGGCCTGGGCGTTGAGTTCAACGAGCAGGCGGCCTACAAGTACCGCAAGCCGGGCGAGGCCTTCTTCGGGCAGCCGGCTTGAAAGGCGGACGCAAGATGGCGGAAATTTCGCTTGATTGGAATCGGGAGGGCGCGTGCGCCAAAAACTTCTTGGAATAGGGCTGGTGTCGCTCGGCTTGGCTGCGGGACTGGCTGCTCAGTTCGAGCACCAGCAGCACCATCCACCGACTTCCACGAGCGCCTATATCCGGGCCCTCGAAGACCCGGCGCGCAATGCCTGGCAAAAGCCGGAAGAGGTGGTGGCGAAGCTTGGGCTCAAGCCCGGTGAAACGGTGGCGGACATCGGCGCGGGCTCCGGCTACTTTACCGTGCGGCTGGCGCGCGCCGTCGGGCCGAGCGGCAAGGTCTACGCCGTGGATATTGACCCGGGAATGCTGGAGTATATCCGGCAGCGGGCAAAGAAAGATCATCTGGAAAATATCCAGACGATCCTCGCCGGCGCGCATGACCCGAAGCTGGCCCCCGCGTCAGTTGACCTGATCTTCATCTGCGACACGCTGCATCACATTTCGGAGCGCGAAAAATATTATCCCCTGCTGGCGCGCGCCTTGAAGCCGGGCGGAAGGCTGGTGGATGTGGATTTTCACAAGCGGGCGCTGCCGCTCGGCCCGCCGGTGGGGATGAAGATCTCACGCAAGGCATTGATTGAGGAAGTCAAACCCGCGGGCTTTCACCTGGTCAAGGATTATGAGTTTCTGCCCTACCAGTATTTCGTAATATTCACTCGGGGATGATGTGTTAACTTTAGAACTCGCTCCTTCGCGCGCGTGAGCGGGTTTGCGCGCTTCTGAGCGTTTCGAGGAAGCCGCCTATTTGTTCTTCCACACCGGCTTGCGCTTTTCGATCAGGGCGCGCAGGCCTTCCTGCGAATCTTCGAGATCGAATAGCTGGTTCAGGTAGATATCCTGGGATTTCTTGAGCGCCTGGTCGAAGGGCATCCAGGTGCCTTCGAAGATGACGCGCTTCATCAGAGCCAGCACGGGCGCGCTCTGTTCGGAGATGCGCTTGACGATGGAATCCACGGTCTCCTTGAGCGCCGCGCGCGGAACGACCCGGTTGACCAGCCCCATCACCAGCGCCTGCTGCGCGTTGAGGGCGTCGCCCGTCAGGAGCAATTCCATGGCGCGACGGGGGCCGATGACGCGCGGGTAGACCACCGCGCCGAGCGGCGGGAACACGCCGAGCTTGATTTCCGGCTGCAGGAAACGCGCCTGGTCCGTGGCGATGACCAGATCGCAAAAGGCCGCCAGCTCGCAACCGCCGGCCGAGGCCAGGCCGTCCACGACGGCGATGACCGGCTTGGAAATATCAATCGTGGCGCGGAACACGCGGTGGAACGCGTCCAGCATCTGGAAGACCAGCTGGCTGGTATAACCTTCCGCGCCCACGCCGGCGGAAAAATAGCCCTCACACTCGGGCGAAGCATCGAGCAGAAGCAGCCGCACGTCGTCGTTGTTGTTCAGGCTCTCGATGGCCCAGGCCATTTCCTTCAGCATCTCCATGTTCATGACGTTCTGCTTGGGCCGGTTCATGGTGAGATGCGCGACGGCGCCGGAATCATCCCAGAGGATGTGCTTGAGCTGCATCTTCTCTTCGGTTTCCAAACCCTGGCCGACTTCGGGTTCGCGAGGTTCGTCTGCCATGTTGCCCTCCTCGTGATAATGCCGCGCGTGCGGCGCTCAATCGTATACGGATTAGTTTTTAGTTTACTCCCGGGTTGGGCGCGAAAGTCAAATTCTTCTGCCGGGCTGCCGCGCAGCGTATTCTAGTCCGCCTCTAATGCCAGCGCCATGCCCATGCCGCCTGAGACGCACAGCGTGGCCAGGCCGCGTCGCGCATGCCGCTTCTTCATTTCGTGCAGCAGGGTCACGGTAATCCGCGCGCCGGTGCAGCCGATGGGATGGCCGAGCGCGATGGCGCCGCCGTTCACGTTCAGCCGCTCGCGGTCGAAATGCAGCTCGCGGTCGCAGGCCAGCACCTGCGCCGCGAAGGCTTCGTTCAGCTCCACCAAGTCGAAATCTTCCAGGCGCATGCCGGTTTTCTTGAGTAACTTCTGGACGGCAGGCACCGGCCCGATGCCCATCACGCGGGGATCAACGCCCACCGACGTGAAATCCACGACGCGCGCGAGCGGCGTCGCCCCAAGCTTCTTGAGGCGTTCCTCGGAAACCAGCACCAGCGCGGCCGCGGCATCCGTGATGCCGGAGGAATTTCCCGCCGTGATGGTCCCGTTTTTCGAAAACACGGGCGGCAGCTTGGCCAGGGATTGCGCCGTGGTCGAGAAGCGCGGGTGTTCATCCGCGTCGAAGGTTCTCTCGCCCTTTTTTTCCTTCACCGTGATGGCAACGATTTCGTCGCGAAAGCGCCCCGCCTCGATGGCCCGTTGGGCGCGCTGCTGGCTGCACAGAGCAAAAGCGTCCTGCTCGTCGCGCGGAATGTGATACTGCTCCGCCAGGACTTCCGCCGTTTCGCCCATGATCAGTTTCGCCAGAGGGCAGAAGAAACCGTCGCGATACATGCCATCCACCAGTTCCTGGTGGCCGAGGCGCGCGCCCCATCGCGCCGTCTCCAGATAGTAGGGAAGCCGGCTCATGGATTCCGTGCCGCCCGCCAGAATCACCTCGGCGTTGCCCAGCATGATTTCCTGGCATCCGAGCGTGATCGCTTTCATCCCCGAGGCGCAGGCTTGATTGACCGTGTAAGCCGGGACGCTGGCCGGAACTCCGGCGCGCACGCTGATCTGGCGCCCGGGATTGGGCCCGCTGCCCGCCTGGCGCCCGTGGCCGAAGATGGATTCATCCACATCTTCGGGCGCGACGCCGGCGCGCTCGAGCGCGGCTTTCGCGGCGACAACGCCGAGGTCGGCGGCGCTCGAATCGCGCAGCGAGCCGCCGAACTTGCCGGTGGCCGTCCGCACAGCACTAAGGACAAAAATTCCGCTCATAGATTTTACAGATGCTATCACAAGCTGCACCCGCGCGGGACGGCAATCCGGAGTCGGCTTCTATTCGATGCGCCGGGGAAATCGGATTGCGGTAGCATGTTCACAAGGTATTCCACTGATGACGACACTTAAAATGACCTCCCGCGCATGCTTGCTGATTCTGATTTCAGCCGCAATTGGCGCTGCGGCACAATCCGTTTATGACGAGAAAGCAGACGCGGAGGCGCAAATCCGCGCCGCCGTGGAAGCGGCCTCCAAGAACAGAAAGAATATTGTTCTCGACTTCGGCGGCAACTGGTGCTTCGACTGCCACGTGCTGGACGAGCAGATGCGCCGGCCGGAACTGGCCCCGCTGATCGAAGCCAACTATATCGTCGTTCACATAGATGTCGGACGGTTCGATAAGAACCTGCGCATCGCCGAGCGGTACCACGTGCCGCTCAAGAAGGGCGTTCCCGCGCTTGCCGTTCTCGATTCCAAGGGCAAGCTGCTTTACGCGCAGGAAGAGGGACAGTTTGAGGATGCAAGACATTTGAGCCGCGAGAGCATCCGGGAGTTTTTCGAGAAGTGGCGGCCGAAAACTGGCCATCGCTGAGGGAGCAAGGCAGGATTCATGCGCGGCCGGCGGGCCGGCGCGTTTCACATCGGCGACGGTCTCACAGCGCGCTGCTGGAAGATTTCAATGTAGACGTTGACCAGCGAAACGGCGGCGGGCGTGACGCCGGGGATGCGCAACGCCTGCCCGAGGGTGAGCGGGCGGACCCGGGTGAACTTTTCCACTACCTCGCGCGAGAGGCCGGAGACTTTGCGGTAGTCGAACCAGTCGGGAATGTGCCGCGCCTCGGCGCGCTTCATCTGCTCGATCTGGCGCTCCTGCTGGGCGAGGTAGCCTTCGTATTTGAAGTCAGTCTCGATGCGGCGCGCCTCTTCGCGGTTGAGGAGGGGCGATTCATGCGTCCCTTCTGTAGCGCCGGGCTTCAGCCCGGCAGATGCCGCCCCTTCGCGTCGCTCAGGGCAAGCTCTGAAGGGCGGCGCTACGTTCAACAGACTCGCGTTGATCCACTCCGTCAGATCTTCGGCGGTGATTTCCGCGCGTTTCAGGAGTTGCGCGCCGGTGAGCGGTGAGGCGCCGGTGAATTGCCCGCCCTCGAGCATTCCGAGCCTGGAATAAACCTCGCGTCCCACGCGCGAGCCGGGGTCCAGGCGGCTTTCCAGCAGGAATTTGGCCGCGGCGGAAATGCGCTCGCGCTTGCGCAAGAAAGTCTGGTAGTCCTCTTCGCGAACCGCTCCCACCTGGTAGCCGAGCGGTGTCAGGCGCTCGTCGGCGTTGTCAATGCGCAGGTGCAGGCGGAATTCGGCGCGCGAGGTGAACATGCGGTAAGGCTCGTCCACGCCCTTACTCACCAGGTCGTCAATCAGGATTCCGGTGTAGCCGCGCGTGCGCTCGATCATCACCGGCTCGCGCGACTCGACGCGCCGCGCGGCGTTGATGCCCGCCATGATTCCCTGGCACGCCGCTTCTTCGTAACCGGTGGTGCCGTTGATCTGGCCGGCGAGGAAGAGGTTGGAGATCTTCTTGGTCTCGAGCCACGGCGTGAGCTCGGTGGGCTGAATCATGTCGTACTCGATGGCGTAGCCGGGTCGGATCATGTCGGCGTTTTCCAGACCGGGAATGGACTTCACCATCGCCCACTGCACGTCAATGGGCATCGAGGTGGACATGCCGTTGACGTAGATCTCGTTGGTGTCCACGCCTTCGGGCTCGAGAAAAATCTGGTGGTGCGGCTTGTCGGGGAATTTGACGATCTTGTCTTCGATGGACGGGCAGTAGCGCGGGCCAATGCCCTGGATCCTTCCGGAATAAAGGGGCGAGCGGTCCAGATTCTCGCGAATCGCCTGGTGCGTCCGATCGTTGGTGCAGGTGATCCAGCACACGGTCTGCGGCTGCGTGATGGCGCGAGTGCGGAAACTGAAGGGCGTGGGAACCGCGTCGCCGTTTTGCACCTGGAACTCGGAAAAATCAATGGTCCGCGCGTCGAGGCGCGGCGGCGTGCCGGTCTTGAGCCGCCCCACTTCGAATCCCAGTTTGCGCAGCGCCTCGCCCAGCATCACCGAAGGCGGCTCGCCCGAGCGGCCGGCCGGATATTTCTCTTCGCCGCAATGAATCAGGCCGTTCAAGAAGGTTCCGGTGGTGATGACCACCGCCTCGGCTTCCACCCTGCGGCCGTCGCGCAGGCGGATGCCGCGGACGCGGCGGTAGGGGAGCCCTTCGGGCTCCCGCGGGAGGGCGGAGCCCTCCCCTACCTCTTCCAAAATCAGGTCCACCACCTCGGCTTGCTTGATGCGCAGGTTAGGTTCGGCTTCCAGCACCTGCCGCATTTTGGCGCGATAGAGCTTCTTATCGGCCTGCGCGCGCGGCGACCAGACGGCCGGCCCGCGGCTGGTGTTGAGCAGACGAAACTGGATGCCGACCGCGTCAATGACCTGGCCCATCACGCCGCCCAGGGCGTCCACTTCGCGCACCAAATGCCCCTTGGCGATGCCTCCCACGGCGGGGTTGCAGGACATCTGGCAGATGAGGTCGAGATTGAGCGTGTAGAGGGCGGTGCGCAGCCCCATGCGCGCCGCGGCCATGGCGGCCTCGCAGCCCGCGTGCCCCGCGCCTACTACTACAACGTCATATTTCTCCGCGTGATGGATCGCCATGAGACTCAGATTGCCCGATTGCCGAACTTCCATTCTACCAGTTGGTTGATTGAATTGCCTATGGCGTCCTCAGGCGCGAAGATTCTTTTTCATGGTCTTGTACTTTAAATCGCAGCTAAGGAATTCTTTAACACCCATTGCTGAAAGGCTATACATCTTGGCGCTGTTGATTAAGTCCAAAGCGCTGTTGGGGATGCGGACAAGACTCGAGCGCGGCCAGATAATGGTCGTTGAATTCTTCATCGGTGTCGCGCTGACCCTCGAGGAGACGGCTGCTGCCTTCGCTCCATCCTGATCCTCATATCACGTTTGAATTCAGCGTATTGCACCGGGTCGGTCTCCCGACAGGCGGTCTTTCGCTGAATGGCGTGTGCCTTGCCTTACCATAAGGCGATGTCAGACTGCAGGACTCCGGGAGGGAGCCATGACCATATTCCTTGTATTGGCCATGTTTATCATTTTCGTGACGATTGACTACGCGCAAAGCCGAAAGCGCGCTGTGCAGGCGGTAGCGAAGCACGAAGTCCCCCGCGCCCCGATGCGCAGGTGGTTGCCCGCGTTTGTAGCAGGCTTCGGCCTGCCGGGACATCTGAAATATCATCCGGGACACGCCTGGGCGCTGGGAGAGAGCCCTGACCTCGTGCGCGTCGGACTGGACGATTTCGCGGCGCGCCTGCTGGGCAAGGTGGAGACGATTCTGTTGCCCCAGCGCGGCCGGTGGGTCCGACAGGGGCAGCCGCTGGTGACGTTCTTTCGCGATGGCGTGCAAACGAAGCTGGTCTCGCCCATCGAAGGCGTGGTGGCGAACGTCAACGACGCTGTCC
>JAHEKS010000070.1 GCA_024638215.1 Acidobacteriota bacterium
ATGAATTCATCCAGCTCAATCTCGCTGCGAAGACGCGCCGACTTGACCCACTCCTGCTGAACGATCCTGCCGGCTGGACTCAGATGCATTTCCCCATCCATCACCTCGCCGAACAAATGCTGTTTCTCGTGCGCGCAGATCGTGACGTAATACATTCCCGAACGGGAATAATCGTACCCGCGCCAGCGAATCGAACGGCGATGATGGATTTCCGGATCAAACATTGTAGGGGCGCGCGGCGCGCGCTGAAGCTGGCAAGTGATTCAGTGGGGTCGGGCAAGGTAGCCAATCAGGGCCGATAGGGCAAGACATGCTACTGAGACGAGCCAGTACGCCCCCTGGGGCAACACCCTGTCGTCGCGGGGTGTTTCGTAAACTTTGAGTGTGGACGAGAAAACGATCCCGATAAGCACGACGTAGAGAACCACGCGCCGCGGCGATTCGTGAAGGAAAAAGGCCATAGCCGGGAGAATAAAAAAGACCGGCGCGAACGGACTCCGGTAACTCCCGCCGGTCAAGTACACCAACACCGCAAAGCATGCAACGTCCATGAGAAACACGCACATGAGTGCGTGGGACCAACCCAAAAAGCCGAAGTTCACATCGGTGGAGAGGGGACGCCAAAAGGCAGAAAACTGGTCCGAAAAAATGAGGAGGCCCATTGTCACCAGCGAATAAGGCAACAATATCCAAGCGTAGCGGCCGACGCCGGGCGGATTCTCATAGAATCGGTAAACCATCTTCTCCCGCTGCCGAATCCAGTACGCTCCCAGAGTTGCCACGACGGATAAGCAAAATTGCATGACTAGCGCAGCGGCCGTTATGCTGGAGGGGCCTACGGCATTTAGCATCTCTTAAGTCTCCAGAGGTCGGCAACGCATAAGAGGATGTCGCTCCTGCGCTCAGCGTTTTCCTCGCGGGGGGCTGCACATTGTTTGCGGCCGGCCTTACACCGCGAACTGGAGTATCAATTTCTTCAGCGTGCGGGTGCGGAACAGCTTGATATTTTCGGTGTATTTGACCGAGCCTCTCTTCTTGTTGAACCGTGGCAATTCGAAATGCATCTCCTTGAACACGGCTAATAGCGCCGATTCAAGCTCCTCCCAGGTCCTCACCCTCCTGCGGCCCGGGCATGTTGCGATGTGCACGTGGAGCCTCCTGACTCCATGCAGTTCCGCAAAGGCTTGGCTAGCTTTGTCGGCCGCTGAGGTGGCGGGCCTTTGAGCTCCCCCGCCGGTCGTCCCAATGTAGACAATCCGTGAACGCCTTCCGCTGCGGTATCGAAACGACTTGTCTGCTGCCAGGACGTACACCATCCTCTTCCTCCAGCGGGAACTGCGTTCCACGGTTAGCAGCGACTTCTTCGAACATTTGACTCTCAAGGAGCGCATGGATTGCGTATAAACCTAGCCGCGAAGGCCTTCGAAGTCAACACCCTTCGCTGGCCGACCGCGCCGCGCCCAAGCGAATGGTGGCGCGGCAGGCCGATCCCTTCCGCGGCCCGCGGTCAGAATTCGCACCTCTGCTCCGGCTGTGAAGTGAGGCAACGCCCGTGGGAGCAATTCACGAATTACCCCTACGCCTTCCACATTCTCACCCGCGGCCTAGGACGGGCTTCTGATCGTGGGGCTGAAGCGTGAACGTATCGTACGCGCCAAGGCCGACGGCTTCATCCATTGTGCTTCCTCCTCTTTTGGTCATGGATGGAGCCGTGTTTGTCGTACCGGAGATGCACCTCTCCGGCCTGCGTGAGGGAAGCAATGAAAGGTGGGGGAGTTCTTTTCGTGAGGAGCACCATCTTGTGAAGTGCTTTGGAAAGAATCTCTCCCATTTGAGACCCGCTCCAGTTTCCCGAGCGAAAGAAAAACTCGCGGCCCTTGAACTGAAGCACGGCGGCGATTTCCAACTGGTTGTAGCGGATTCCTTTGTCCTTGGTCAGGACGATCCAACCTTCTTGGCAGACTTTGGGAAGCCAGACGCTGTCAAGCTCTCCAGGTTTGAAATGCGAGGCGTGTTTCTCGTATTTGACGCCGGCTTCGTCTAGAGCCGCGAGGATGGGAGCGCACTTGTGAAGATTTTCGTCAAGGAAGAGGACGAAATCGTCAGGCGGCGATGGATTTGGATTCCCAGCGGATTGCTTCCTCAATCTCTTTTGGCGACCGCCCATATTCTTCCGCCAGGGACTCGATGGATTCTCGTGCGTGGAAGCGGGAAGCGACTACGGCCGTAGATATGCCTGTCCCGGTAATGACCGGCTTGCCGAAGGCCACAACGGGGGTGATCGTGACGCTCCTGGGCTCGGTGGGTTTGCGCTCCTCGATAAAAGGGAAGAACCTGTAAATCCCCGTCGAGTCAACCTCAATGCGCCGGAGGTGCGCTCCCAAGATTTCGGGTAGGATCATCTGCCCACCCCGGCAGAGGTTGACCAATTCGTCGCCGAACTCGCGAATGAAGAGGTCGATTTGGTCCGTCTCGAAAGGTTGGTCCACGAGCGGGTGCAGGTGCGTGTGGAACCTCGCAAGCGTCTGGAGGGCGCGACGGACTTTCGGAACTCTTATGCTGTAGTTAGACCTCAGGAAGCTCAACATGTGGCACTCCATGAGGTTCATGAAGGAAAGCCGCGGCGGCGACGTGGAAACAATCCGGATGATCGGCTCCATCCTTGGACTTCCTAGAATCCAGTAACGTAAAGTCTGGTAAGGCACACGAAGATACCTGGCCGCCTCTACGGTTCCGTAGATTGGAGTCTCCATCAATTCGCGTGGGTCGTATTTCATTTGAGCCGCTTCGGAGTTGTTGCACCGCCTGCGGAGAGAGTCGGCCTTTGGCAGCCTTCCTGACAAGTCAGGTTCGTCCTCAACCGTCCTTCACCACTGCTAGTGTCACGCCAGTGATACCGAAAGTCAATCTCCGCCCGACGGTGGGGGGGGGCGACCGCCCCTGCGATTTGCGCGACCAGCCCCCTCACTTCTCCCTGCGTCCAGGTGGCCGGGAGAGCCCCAGGACGCTCGTCCCGCCGGGCGCCGGAGACAAGACCTTCTCCAGTTTTGGAATGGTCACCAAGACCCTGGCGTAGGCAGCACCGAAGACGCTCATGAGGAACACGCAGGGGACGCTCAAGACCAGCCCGAGGTCGCGAAGCCCCAGAAAGTACGGCGCGAAGATGGCAATCACTGCGCTGAGCGCAAATATAGCGGGACCGCCCGCGGGGGGCATCACCCGCAGGCGTTGCCTGCAATTCGGGCATGGGAAATTGCGGGTCCGCAACTCGGCCGCCGAGATTTTCCATCCGCACTCCGGACAGAGGACAGCAGCTGGTGGTTCGCTCTTCGAAGCGCGGTGCTTCCTCCTTGCGCGATAGACATACGCCAGATTCACAAGCAGGTGCGCACTATACGGAGCGATGAGCGAGTGGGACCACAGAAACAGGACAGCTAAAACAACGGCCAAGCCAAAAAACGACAAATAGCGCCCCAACTCAAAGGCCAGAGACCGCTCGGGTATCCCGAAGAACGCCAGCGCAAAGGCTATAGATGTGGCCACCACCGCGAACGCCGCCCGGTGGCCGAGGCTCTCGAAGGCCACAATGCAGAAAGCTCTCCAATATTCCTCGACGAAACAGCCCGCGACGATTAAGGCGACCCACAGTTCCACCCTTCCGCAAGCCAAAGGGTCGCGCGCGCCTCTGCCGGCAGGTGGCGAGTCAGACCGTAGCGCCTCGGTCCTGCGCTCAATCTTGCGCCAGAAGACCCATCCGATGCCGAGCCAAGCCACGTAGATTGCTCCGGCGCCCAGGCCCACGGCGAGTGCCGACGGCCATCGGCTGGCACGGAAACCGACGGGAAAGGCTGGCACCGAGGACAATCGCATCAGCAAGTAAATGGCACCGGCGACGACCGCGTAGGCAGGAAACTGCAGCAACCGGGCGTTTCGCTCCGAGGCCTCTCGCAACTCGGGTGGCATGGGCGGGGTTGGCCCATCAAGCTTCGCGTGCTTGATGTTCCATTTGATATCAATGGGCTCCGGTCTGAAGATGAGCGCGACCGGAAGAGTCGCTAGCGCGATGTAGGCGGTTAAGGTGGTCAACGTTGCAATCCCCCGGCGGCGGCCTACCGCGTGGGAACAGGGTATCACCGATGAAGGCTTTACAAAACACCACAATGCCCGCAGGGGCAATTCATGAATTGCCCCTACGAACAGTCGCGCGGCGGATGACCGGTTTTTGGTCGTGGGGCGCGGGGGTGAAGATGTCGCTTCGCGCCAAAGCGCATTCCTTGGCCATACGGATGCTGTAGGCGATGTTGCCCAAATCCTTGCCGCGGGAGTTGGACCCGAAGGAGAACTTCACCCCCGCCTGCTTGGCCTTGAGGATGAATTTCTTGCTGGGAATGTGGTAGAGGCCGCTGATTTCGAGCGCCACGCCGAGCTTGCGCGCGGTCTCGATCACCCGCTCCATGCGCTCGTCGGTCCACAGGCGGTCGTAGTCGCCGACCAGAGCCTCGGGAAGGAAGCTCGAGCTGGCCAGGATGTCAATCGGCTGCTCGTTCATCACCTGCAGGTTGTAGGCGACGTAGCGCTCCATGAAGTCCTCGGGGTCGGGGATTTTGGCCGCGGGCGTCCAGAGCTCGACCAGGCGGCCGTCCTTTTCCGGGAAGATCATCGCGTCGGCGATGACGTAGTCGAGCCGGGCGATCATTTCCTTCGAAAACATCTTCGGCCACGCCAAGCCGTCGCCCTGCATGCCGCGATAGACCGGCTGCCCCGCCCAGCGGGCGAGGAACTGGCGCATGTCGTCGTCGTTCCTCATGCCTTCCTGGATGCCGCCGTGCTGGGCAATACCTATCTTGATACCACGCTCGCGGGCGAGCGCCAGCAGACCCTCCGGCGGCGTGCCGTCTGTGGCGTGCACGTGATAGTCCACCACCGGGAAATCGAGCCCGGCCACCAGGGCCGGCGTCGCGAATTCTGGGCTATAGCGCGCGGCTACAATGTCCCGGTGCTGCGCGGCCTGTGCGGAGGGCGCGTCGGCGCCGGCCTGAGCCGCTGCCGCGTCCTGCCCTTGACAGGGACAACTGTGAGCCGTAGGCGCGTCAGAATCGGCGCCGGGCGGCACGGCCGCCCATCCGGGACGTGGCCATCGGGCGGCAAGCGCCTTGAGGGATCCGGGCGCGGCAGCCAGCGCCGCGGCCGCTCCCAGGAACGCTCGGCGGGAAAGAGAATGAGAACGCATGTAGAACCTCCAGGAATGAATTGCCCGGGCTGTCGGGAGGCTCGGGATCGGCGTAATGGCCGCGGCGGCAAGGCTCCTGCCAGCCTCAGCGCCATCAGCAGGCGCGACGGCTCAGGCGGGGCGTGACCCGCAAGGCAGCGCCGCCAGCTCGGGAGGAGCCGGGATATCGTCCGAGGCAGGCCTCGCGCGGCCGATGATAGCACCGGCCGGGTGAAAGGCCAGGTGAGAAATGGCCGTGGCGACTTCTTGTCAGGGTGGTAGTGCGCCCAGGCGACAAAATGTCCGCAGTCTTGGGCGCCCCGCAGCCACCCGCGAGATACAAATGATACGGGCGACACGGCTGACAAAGTTTTTTCGCCCGGCACGAAGTTCGGAAATGCGGGCCGCCGCGTCAGGGCTTGAAAGTTCGCACAGTGTCGTGCGCGCAAATTTCCTTAATGAGGGGGCTCAAGTCTGCTGTCGGTTTTGCCGAAGATATAGCGAGGGGGCGCTGCGGATTCGCAGAGGGAGAGGGCCCTTTGGCATGGATGATCCAAGCGAGCATGCCGTAGCGCGATCCCGCAAGGGCCGGTGTGGGCTCCATCGCCGCGGCCGTGTCCGGGGCAACGGCCCGGGAGAGCTCCGCGTGAAGGTTCTGATTGCCGAAGACGACGCCGTTTCCAATCGTTACCTGGAAGCCGCGCTGCGCAGGTGGGGGTACGAAGTGATCGCGACGAAGAACGGCGCCGAGGCCTGGCAGGCGCTGTCGGGCCCGGAATTTCCGCGCATGGCGATTCTGGACTGGATGATGCCGGAAATGGACGGGCTGGAACTTTGCCGGAAGATCCGGGCGACTGCGGCCACGAAGACCGCGTACGTGATCCTGCTCACGGCGCGGGGCGGGCACGGCAACGCCGTGCAGGGTCTGGAAGCGGGCGCGGACGACTACGTGACCAAGCCCTTCGACCGCGAAGAACTTCGCGCGCGGGTTCAGGTGGGGGCGCGCGTGGCTCAACTGCAGGCCAGCCTGGCGGAGCGCGTTTCCGAGCTGGAGGAGACGATGGCCAAGGTGAAGCAGCTTCGCGGCCTGCTGCCGATTTGCTCCTACTGCAAGAAGATTCGCACCGACCAGAATTACTGGCAGCAGGTGGAGGGGTTTATCAGCGAGCACTCCGAGGCGCAATTCAGCCACGGCATTTGTCCGGAATGTTACGCCAAATTCGTCAAGCCCGAGCTCGAGGCGTCGGCCGCGGATGCGAGGTCGAAAACATGAGACAGCGCGCAGGATGGAAGGAAAATTGGAAGGGCTATTTCGCGCGGCGCGACCGTGCCGCGGCGGAATCGCGGCCCGCAACCTTCGCTTTCGCCTGTCCCGCTTTTGGCCTGTTTCTCCTCGCCGCCTTTCCGGGACTTTTCACCTGGACCACCACCGAAGCCTTGTGGGCGTTCATCATTATCGGCTTCACCTCTTTGATGGCGATTATCTGGGCAATCTTTCTGCGCGGCCGCGTGCAGGAGCAAACGGGAGTGTTGCTGCGGCGTTTGCAGCGCATCGCGGCGCTGGAAGAGCAGTATCGAGACCTGTTTGAGAACGCCAACGACATGATCTTCACGCTGGGGCTGCGGGGGCACTTCACCACGCTCAACCAGGCAGGCGAGCGCATCACCGAGTATCCGCGCACGAAAATCATCGGGAAGAACATTCGCGACCTGGTGGCGCCCGAGCATTCGGCGCTGGTGGACCGGATGATGGAGGCGGGCGGCGCCGGAGGGAACGGCGGAACGCACGAAGTGGAAATCCTGACCCGAACCGGCCGCCGCGTGCCGCTCGAGATCCGCACCCGGCGAATCTATTCCGAAGGCATGGCGGTAGGGATTCAAGGCATCGCGCGCGATGCCACCGAACGCAAGCAGGCGGAAAAGGCGCTGGCCGTGGAGCGCAACCTTTTGCGCACCTTGATTGACACCTTGCCGGATTACGTTTACGTGAAAGACTCCGAAAGCCGCTTTCTGATGGCCAATCCCACGGTTGCCCATGCCGTCCGGATCTCCTGGGCGGCAGAACTCATCGGGAAGACGGATTTCGATCTCTTCCCCCAGGAGATGGCGGCACAGTATTTCGCCGACGAGCGCGAGGTTATCCGTTCGGGCCGTCCGCTCCTCAACCGAGAAGAACTCACCCTGGGCGCCGACCGAAGCCCGCGCTGGCTCTTGACCAGCAAGGCCCCCTTCCGCGATGCCTCCGGTGAGATTGCGGGCATTGTGGGCGTGGGCCGGGACATCACCGAGCGAAAGAAACTCGACGAAGCCCTGCGGCTCAGCGAGTCGCGTTTCCGGCGTCTGGCCGAATCGAACATGATCGGGGTGACCATCGGCGACGCGACGGGACGGTTCCTTTATGCCAACGATGCCTACCTGAAGATGATCGGCTACACGCGCGAGGACCTCGAAGCCAGCCGGCTGCGCTGGGACACCCTGACGGCTCCCGACCAGCGGCCAGTGATCGAGAGCATCGGGCGGCAGTTGAATACGACCGGGCTTGTCGAGCCGCTAGAAACAGTCCACCTCCACAAGGACGGCCGGCGCGTGCCGGTGCTGGTCGGTCTGGCTCGGCTGGAAGGAGGGGAAGCGCAAGCGATCGGTTTCGTGATTGACCTCACAGAACATAAGCGAGCCGAAGAGGAGTTGCGCCGATCGGACGAGCGGTTCTCCCTGGCCTTCAATGCCAGCCCCGAGGGCATCGCCATTTCCAGGCTTGCTGACGGCGTCTTCGTGGATGTCAACGAAGCTTTCCTGCGCGGGACGGGTTACACGCACCAAGAGGTCATCGGGCGCAGTTCGGTGGACCTCGGGCTGTGGCTGTCGCCCGAGAATCGCACCCGCCTCCTGCAAGCTCTCCAAAAGGGACCGGTCCGCGACCTGGACGTTCCCATCCCCACCAAGTCCGGCGAGGTGCGCAGTGGAATCCTCTCGGCCAGGCACATTGAAGTTGGCGGCCAGGCGTGTTTACTGACCACCATCCGGGACGTCACGGAGCGCCAGCGCACGGAGGAGGCGCTGCGCGAGTATGAAAAGGTCGTCGAAAGCGCTCAAGACATGATGGTGGTGGTGGACCGGCAGTACCGCTATCGGATGGCGAATCGTTCCTTCCTGAGCTATCGCGGGCTGGAGCGAAGCCAGATCCTCGGCATGACGGTCGCCGACGTGGTGGGAGCGGAGGTCTTCGAGAAATATGTCAAAAGAAACCTGGACGAGTGCTTCGAAGGCAAGGTGGTGCGGTACGAAGCCAGGTATCCCTACTCGCAGTTGGGCGAGCGGGACCTTTCCCTGGCGTTTTATCCCATCGCCGGCCCCGCCGGGATTGACCGCGTTGCCTGTATCTTGCAGGACATCACCCAGCGCAAGCGCGCCCAGGAGGCGCTGGAATCGAGCGAGCGCCAACTGGCCCAGGCCATGGACATGGCTCAACTGGCGCCCTGGGAACTCGACGTGGCGAGCGGAATGTTCACGTTCAATGACCGGCTCTATGCGCTTTACGGCACCACGGCGGAGCGTGAAGGCGGCTACCAGATGTCCGCCGAGACCTACGCCCGCGAGTTTCTGCCGCCGCAAGACGCGCACCTTGTGGCGGACGCAGCCGCCGTGGCCTCCAGCGTGCCCGACGCCGAGGCCTCGCAGGCGCTGGAGCACCGTATTCGCCGGCGGGACGGCGAAATCCGGCATATCGTGGTGCGCGCTTCGGTGACCAAGGATTCTCAAGGCCGAGTCATTAAGGTTCGGGGCGTCAATCAGGACATCACCGAGCGGAAGCGCGCCGAGGGGAAAATCCAGGAGCAAGCCGCTTACCTAAGCTCGCTGATTGCCAGCACACCCCTGGCGGTCGTGGTTCTTGACTGCGCGAAGCGCGTGGAATTGTGCAACCCGGCATTCGAGAAACTCTTCCTCTATCCCAGGGGTGAGATCGTAGGCAAGAATCTGGACGAGGTTCTTGCGCGCGGCGAGCTTTTGAATGAAGCGCGGGGATTCACGGAGCAGAACCTGCAAGGGAAGCCGGTGCACGTCACCCGCCGCAGGTATCGCAGCGACGGAACGGCGGTCGAGGTAGCCATTCACGGTGTTCCTTTGATCGTCAACGGGGAGGTTCGAGGCTCCTTCGGCCTTTACGAGGACATCACCGAGCGCAGGCGCGCCGAGCAGGAACTGCAGGAGGCCAAGGAAGCGGCGGAGTTGGCGAACCGCGCCAAGAGCGAATTCCTGGCCAACATGAGCCACGAGATTCGCACCCCCATGAACGGGGTGATCGGCATGACCGAGCTGGCGCTCGACACCGACCTCACCCCCGAGCAGCGCGAGTACCTGGGGATGGTGAAGGATTCGGCGGACAGCCTGCTGACCCTGATCAACGACATCCTGGATTTCTCGAAAATCGAGGCGGGCAAGTTCACCCTGGACGTGACGGAGTTCGACCTGCGCGACCATGTGGCGACCACGATCAAATCGCTGGCCCCGCGCGCGCACCAGAAGGGGCTGGAGATGCTTTACACCCTGGCCGCGAAGGCGCCCGCGCGGTTGGTGGGCGACCCCACCCGCCTGCGGCAGATTCTGGTCAACCTGCTGGGCAACTCGATCAAGTTCACCGAGCGCGGCGAAGTCACGCTGCGGGTGGGGGTCGAATCGCGCCGGGAGGATTCGGCGCTGCTCCACTTCTCGGTCACCGACACCGGCATCGGCATCCCGCGCAAAAAACAGCAGTCGATCTTTGATGCTTTTTCGCAAGCCGACAGCTCGACCACGCGCAGGTACGGCGGCAGCGGCCTGGGCCTGAGTATCTGCTCGCACCTGGTGGGGATGATGGGCGGCGGCATCTGGGTGGAAAGCGAGGAGGGCCGCGGCAGCACGTTCCACTTCACCGCCCGCCTGGGGCTGCAAAAAGCGCTGGCCCCCGGCGCCCCCGAAGCGGAAGTTGAGACGGTGGATCTCGCAGGCATGCCGGTGCTGGTAGTGGATGACAACGCCACCAACCGGCGCATCCTGGACGCGATGCTGCGGCACTGGAAGATGCGCGCGGAGCTCGCCGAGGGTGGATCGGAGGGGTTGCGGGTGATGACGGCGCACAAGCAGTCCGGACGGGCATTCCCACTGGTGCTGATTGACGCCCTGATGCCGGGCATGGACGGCTTCGAGCTGGCGGCGAAAATCAAGGCGGACCCCGCTCTCGCCGGCGCCACGATTATGATGCTGACCTCGGCCGGACAGCGCGGCGACGCGGCCCGCTGCCGCGAGCTGGGGATTCAGGCCTACCTCATCAAACCCATCCGGCAATCGGAACTTCTGGACGCCATCCTGACGACGCTCGGCACGCCGCGCCTGGGCAGGCGGCGCCCGTCACTCGTCACCCGCCACTCGCTGCGTGAAGCCCGGCGCAAGCTGCGCATCCTGGTGGTGGAGGACAACGCGGTCAACCAGCGTCTGGCGGTCCGCCTTCTGGAAAAACAGGGGCACGAAGTGGATGTGGCCGCGAACGGCCGCCAGGCGCTCGCCAAGCTCGCCGCGCCGCCGGCAGGCGCCCCGGGGTTCGACCTGCTGCTGATGGATGTCCAGATGCCGGAAATGGACGGGTTCGAGGCCACGGCGGCGATTCGCCGCGAAGAAAAGGGCACCGGCCGCCACCTCCCCATCCTGGCCATGACCGCGCACGCCTTGAAGGGCGACCGCGAGCGGTGCCTGGCGGCGGGCATGGACGGCTACGTCTCCAAGCCCCTTCATGCCGAGGAACTGTACGCCGCGCTGCGCGAGCAGACGGAAACCTCGCGCCCGCCTTCCGGCGAGCTGCCCGCGGAATCCGCCCGCGGCGCGCCCGTCAATCGCGACGCCCTGCTGGCGCGCGTCGAGGGCGACTCCAGCTTGTTGCGCGAAATGGCGGAACTTTTCCTGAAAACTTACCCGAAACTGCTCAGCGAAATTCGGCAGGCCATCGAGCGGCAAGACGCGGCGGCTCTCGAGCGGGCCGCCCACACCTTGAAAGGGTCGGTCTCAAACTTTGTGGCGCACGAAGCTGTTCTCGCTGCCACCGAACTGGAAAACATGGCCACCCGGCGAGACCTGGCGCGCGCCCCGGGCGCCTGTGAGGAGTTGGCAGGAATGCTCGATCGCCTCAGGCCGGCGCTGGAATCCCTGACCAAAGAGGTCCACTCATGAAAGTTCTTATCGCAGAAGACGATCCCGTTTCCCGGCGCGTGCTGGAGGGATTCTTGACGAATTGGGGCTATGAGTTGGTTATCACCCAGGACGGCGAGGAAGCCTGGCAGGCGCTCGCGCAAGAAGATGCTCCGCAGCTTGCCATCCTGGATTGGATGATGCCGCGAATGGACGGCCTGGAAGTCTGCCGCCGCGTCCGGGAACGGAATGCGGAGCCTTACGTCTATATCCTCCTGCTGACCGCCAAGAGCCAGAAACAGGACGTGGTGGAAGGCATCAACGCCGGCGCGGATGATTACCTTTCCAAACCCTTTGACGCGGGCGAATTACAGGCGCGATTGCGCGCGGGAAGACGGATCCTCGCCCTGCAGGGCGCGCTCATTTCGGCCCGCGACGCGCTTCGTTTCCAGGCCACGCACGATCCCTTGACCGGCCTGTGGAACCGCCTGGCGGCGACGGACGCGCTGCGTCGCGAACTCGCCCGCGCCCGGCGGAGGCAGTCGTCCGTCGCCGTCTTGCTGGGAGATTTGGATCGCTTCAAGACCATCAACGACACGTACGGCCACTTGGCCGGAGATGCGGCGCTGCGCGAGGTGGCGCGAAGAATGCGAACCAACGTCCGCGTTTACGATACCGTGGCTCGATACGGCGGCGAGGAATTCCTGTTTGTGCTCCCCGATTGCGACATGGAAGCGGCGCTCGAACAGGGCGAAAGACTTCGCCAGGCCTTCGACCGGGAACCGCTGGACTTGCCCGACGCACGCATTCCGCAGACGCTCAGTCTGGGTGTGGCGAGCGTTGACGCGAAAGCCGAGGCCTTGGCGGAAGAGATGCTTCGGGTCGCGGATCAAGCCCTCTATCGAGCCAAAGAGCGCGGCCGCAATCGCGTCGAGCCGGCCTCGGAGGCCGAACTGGCCCGATGCCTCACCCTGTCGCCGCGTGAAGGGGAAGCCCGCCATAGGAAACGCAACGGAGGGCGCCGGTCCGCCGCGTGAAATTCCGCGGGCGGCTTCACCCCGGCTTTTCTTCTTTGTTATAGAATCAATATACGTGCGATAAGGATACGCCTCCGGGATTTGAGCCGGCGGTAAAAGCTCGAACTTACGGGCGAGCTGGAGTAAAATGCCGGACACGCGGAGTTTCGATCGCGGAGGAGCACGCGCTCATGTCGCTAGTCGAGAGCCGACGTCGCAGTTCCCGCTTGCCGTTGAGGATGACGGTAATCGTGGCGGGCAAGGATTTCGAACATCAAACCTTCAACGAGCCGGCGGAGACCGTGGACGTGGGGAAGTTCGGCGCCAAGATCCTCACCACCCGCCGCCTGCGCCTCGGCGCGCTGGTTTCGCTGCGCCGTCCCAACTCCGACAAGTCGGAATCCTTCCGCGTGGTTTACCTGGGACAGCCTGATCCCGAGACTCACAAAAACTCCGTGGGACTGGAACTGTCTTCGATCGAAGATTTCTGGGGCCACACCTTCCCGCCCGAAAGCTGGTAGCGGCCGCCCGCGGTTCATTCCACGACGATGTGAGTTTCCGTTCGCTCCACGCCGTCCAGTTTCTGGATCTGATCCATCACCAGCCGGTTGAGAGATTTCTCATCCGGGGTGTCCACGTAGGCAAAGACGTCGGGCAGCCCCCAGCAGGCATCGGCATGACGGACGCCTTCCATCCCCGCCACCACCGTGACGACTTCGCGCACCTTCCCCGGACGGACGTTGATCAGAATGTAGGCTCTCATTGGACCTCACCTCCTGGGAATGGGAAAACGTGCCGGCCCCCTGGGCGCCGCGGAACTTCGTGACCCGGCGCAATCCTCTCACTGCTCTTAAGGATGCGCCCGCCATTGTAACACCCGCGTCGCGCCTTGCGGCCATCCCGGCCACAGAAGGCTTGGTGCTCCAATCCTCGTTCGGGCAAGTCTCCCAGCGGCTTCCGACATTGTTTATGACTGGCATAAAGCGATCTGATTTGGCACTGAGGCCGCAAGTTCCTATAATCGCCTCTTCGATACGGGCACTCTGAAATTCCAGTGGAGCACGGAGAGGGCCGTCCCTGGCCGGGACGGTCCTGGCCACTCAGGTTCGGCCAAGGAGTGGCGCCCGGCCTCAAGTCAAGGAATGCCGGCTCAGGTCAGAGGTGTTACACAGCCGAGAATTCTCCCTGGCTTTGAAGAATTGAACTCCATTTCGAGGAGCGGAAATCCATGACCAAGCTTGAAGCGATTATTCAGCCTTCGCGATTCGATTCGGTGAAGGAAGCGCTGCTCCAAATCGGAGTGAACGGCATGACGGTTTCGGAGGTGCGCGGCCACGGCCGCCAGAAGGGCCACACGGAAGTCTACCGCGGAAGCGAATACACCGTGGACCTGTTGCTCAAGATCAAAGTGGAAATGGTCGTGCCCGACAGCCTGGTGGACGCCGTTTCCCAGGCCATCCTGAAAACCGCCAAGACCGGCAAGATCGGCGATGGTAAAATCTTTCTTTCGCGAGTTGACGACGTTATTCGCATCCGCAACGAGGAGCGGGGCGAAGCCGCCCTCTGAGCGTTGAACGGCGTGCCGCGTGAAGCGTCGAGCGCGGAGAAAGCGCTCGCCGGCTTCCCTCGCGGCGCCGGCCTTTTTCTCCATGTCCTCAATCGAAGCAACCGCTTCAATCTCTGACTTCTACGCCCGTGAATTCCTGAGGATTCAACGGAACTTTGAATCCACCGGCGACGGAACAGCCTCCGCACGCGAGCGCGCCGGCTTGGTGGATGGCGTTGTGCGCATGCTTTATCAATCGAGGATCGCCGCTTTTCCCTCGGAGGGTTTCTGCCTGGCCGCGCTGGGAGGCTACGGGCGGCGGGAGCTCTTTCCTTACTCCGACGTGGATCTCCTGTTCCTTGCCGAAGACTCCCAGCTTCTTTCCAGGCTGAAGGATGAGGTGGCCGCGGTATCGCGCGACCTGTGGGATTCGGGCCTGCGGGTTTCGAATCCATGCCGCTCGCTGGCGGAATGCGGTGAATTGCGCCGGGACAACCTGGAATTCAGCATTGCCCTGCTCGATTGCCGGCACCTGGAGGGCGACGCGCAACTCTTCGCGCGCTTGCGCGAGCGCGTGGTGCCTCACCTGGTGGCGCGCGACCGCGCGGACCTGGTCCGCCGGCTGGTGGACTTGACCGAGGACCGCCAGGGCAAGCACGGCAACACGATCTTTCATCTCGAACCCAACCTCAAGGACGCGCCGGGCGGATTGAGGGATTACCACGTGGCGCGCTGGCTGGCGGTGATCTTCGAGCTGGATGAGGCGGCGCGCTGGGTGGCGCCGGAAGAGGTTTGGCCTCGGCCGCTCGGAGCCGAGGCGTCCAGCGCATTCGAGTTCCTGGCTGCGGCACGGTCTTTTCTCCATTACCGCCAGGGGCGCGACGACAATCAGCTCACCTACGAACTGCAGGATGAGGCGGCCGCCGCCGGCGCCGGAATCAAGCCGCGCTCCGCCCTGCCGCCCGAAGATTGGATGCGCCACTATTTCCGCCACGCGCGCTCCATTCACCGGCTGCTCAACGCACTCCTGGAATCGGCGGCGCCTCCGCGCGCGTCTCTCTACGGACTTTTTCAGGATTGGAGGTCGCGCGTCTCGACTCAGGAATTCTCCGTCGTTCGCGGCCGGGTTTTCCTGCGGCAAAGCGCCGAGACTTACGGCAGTCCGGCTGCGTTGCTTTCCATGTTCGAGTTTTGCGCGCGGCACGGATTCGAGCTCAGCCGCGAAGCGGAGCGCTGCGTGACCGATGCGCTGCCCCTCCTCAACGAAGCCGCGATTCGTTTTGCCGGCCTGTGGCAGGCTTTCCGCGGCATTCTGATCGGCCCGTACGCTTCGCAGGCGCTCGACGCCATGCACCGGTTGGGATTGCTGGATGCGCTCTTTCCCGAATTCCGCGCCATTGATTCCCTCGTGGTCCGCGATTTCTATCACCGCTACACCGTGGACGCGCATTCGCTTCTTACCCTTGAGAACCTCGACCGCTTGAGGCTCGCCAAGAGCGCAGCGGCGCTAGAGGGATGGGAAGCCAAGTTTTCCGAAATCCTTCGCGAACTTGAACAGCCCGAGCTTCTCTATTTGGCCTTGCTCTTTCACGATGTAGGCAAGGGCCTGATGCCCGGCGACCATGTGCGAGGAAGCCTGGAGGCGGTCGAACAGGTCTTCGACCGGCTCGCTCTTCCCGCCGAAGACCGCGAGGCGGTCCGCTTCCTGATCCGGGACCACCTGATCATGTCGGCCACCCTGCTTCGCCGCGATATCTTCGACGCCGAAACGGTGCGCGAGTTCGCGGAAAAGATCGGCACCGTCGAGCGGCTGAAAATGCTTTGCCTGCTCACCTATGCCGACGTCCGCTCCGTCCATCCGGAAGCCCTGACACCGTGGAAAGCAGAAATGCTCTGGCAGCTTTACGCGGCGTCGGAGAATTATTTGACACGCAGCCTCGACGAGGAGCGGCTGCGTGCGGGAGAGCAGGAGGAAGGATTTGCGGCGCGCGTTCTGGAAAAACTCCGCGACTCCGCAAGCCCGGCGGAACTCTCCGCGTTTCTCGAAGGCTTCCCGCGCCGGTATTTGCTGACCCATTCGCCGGAAGAAGTCGCGGCGCATTTCCAGATGGCCCAGGGCCTGAAACAGAATCCCGTCCAGGTCAGGCTCAAATCCCGCCAGAACTTTTTCGAGCTTACAGTACTGACGCGCGACCGCCCTTTTCTTTTTGCCTCGCTGACCGGAACGCTCGCCGCCTGGGGGATGAACATCCTGAAGGCGGACGCCTTTGCCAATGCGGCGGAAACCGTGCTGGACACCTTTCGCTTCGCCGACCTCTTTCGGACCCTCGAGCTGAATCCCTCCGAGTGCGAGCGCCTCGAGCGAAGCGTCGCCGACGTGCTCACCGGCCGCGCCGACCTGCGGGAATTGATGCGCGGTCGCGTCGAGTCCCGGCCGGAGCCCCGCGCCAAGGTCAGAGTGCCCACGCGGGTTCGTTTCGAAAATCCCCCTTCTTCAAGGTCGGATCCGTCGCGAGTCCCGCGAAGTACGGTGCTGGAGGTCATCACCCACGATCGGCCGGGCCTGCTCTACCAGATCAGTTCGACCCTGGCCGATCTGGGCCTGAACATCGAGATCGCGCTGATTGACACCGAGGGACAGAAAGTTTTTGACGTGTTTTATCTCAGCTCGCGGGGGGCGCCCCTGGACGCAAAGCTCCAGGCGGTGGTCGCCAATACGCTTCTCCAGAAGCTTTAGCAATTATTGCGGCTTCTTGACGATAAACCGCATCCGGGGATATTTCTTGACCGTGCGCTCCAAGTTCCACAGAGCGGACTCCGAACCTTCTTTCTGGATCTCCAGAAAAGAGCGCGTGTTCGTGGAACCGCACCGCGGGCACTTGGCAAACGGACGGCCGATAACCAGCACGGGAGGATCTTCGGAGTAAAAGACGGACCTCAGCGTATCGTGCGCCGTCTGTTGCATGCACGCGCCGCAAACGAACCAGTGTCTGCGGTCAACGCGCCGGAAGAGGCTCGCTATTCCCATTTTCCCACTTCCTTCTTTCCAAGATCGGACAAACGCTTAACTGCTTTCGAGAACCGGCTGGCGGCGCCCTGCGGCGTCGCGCCCCAGGAAGCGGCAACGCAGACGGCGGCCGAAACGAGGCTGAACGCCTAAGCCCGGATCCAGCCGCTTTCCACGACTTCCGTTTCGGGACTGCCCACGTAGTCTTCCAGCAGATCCCGCTGAGCAGGCGTGAGGCGCGCGAATCGGACCGCCACCTGGCGGGCGGCACCGTTGCGCGCCACAACACCCTGCAGATTTAATGATTGCCTGGAGGTCGGAAGGATCAACACGACGACGACGCTGCTTCCCACCTCCGGCTGGGGGAAGAGCCGCATGAGTATCCCCGAGCTCGAGATGTTCACACTTTTTCCTGTGACCCTCTTCGCCCCCCGCTTCTTTCCCCACTCACAGATGACCGGCACGCTCAGCACCACGCGCTGATAACGCCGCCTCTCCGCCAGCATAGTGCCGCGGCTGGTGTTGAGCAGGCGCTCCAATTCCCGCGCGCCGAAAGGTTTGGAGAGAAACAGTGTGACCCCGCCTTTGAAGGCGTCGGCAATGACCCGCGTATCCAAGTTCAAGGTGAACATGGCGACGGGGATTTTCCCGTTCGATGGAGACTGGCGAACCCGGAGCACGATCTCTTCCCCGGCCATATCCAGGTTATCCCAGTCCACAAAAGCACCGTCGAATTTCTCCTGGGTGATGAGGCGCGCGCCCTCCCGCCCGCTCCGGTAACCGCGCGGCTGCGCGCCCATGCGCGTGAGCGTGGTCGCGACTAGATTCAGAGTCTGCTCGTCACCCTCCAGGATCAGGATTTTTGGCTTAAACGACATTGCCTCTCCACACGAACGCCGCATTACTTCGAGCGCGCGGCAACTGGTGGCGTTCCGTCATCGTAGTATGCCCGGTTCGGCACTGTCAATTTTCACCTCTTAACCTCTTGAACATCTTCGCAGTTCCTCCTACGGCACGGGCGGGCAAGGGTGCGAAAAGCCATATCGAGCGGCCAGCGTGAAAGCGGTCCGGATCGAAGCGCACGAAGTCGAAGACTCTGTAACCTCGAACGGGGGGAGACACGTAGTAAGATAGGGAGGGAGGAGGGCTGTTGCCAACAGACGGAGCTACGGCCATCGGCATGGACCGCGTCTCGCGCCATTACACGATGGGCGCGTCTGTCGTTCGCGCCGTGGATGACGTGTCCTTCACCGTGCGCCAGGGAGAGTTTCTGGCTTTGCTGGGGAGTTCGGGCTCCGGGAAGTCCACCTTGCTCAATCTGATCGCCGGGCTCGACCGGCCGACCTCGGGCGCGGTCATCGTCCAATCTCGCAACCTCGCCGAAATGACGTCGCTGGAATTGGCGCGTTATCGCCGCCAGACCGTGGGCATGGTGTTTCAATCTTTCAACCTGCTTCCCCGCATGACCCTGGAGGAGAACGTCGAACTCCCGATGCGGCTGGCGGAAGTCAGCCGGCCGGAACGCGCCGACCGTGTGCGCGAGGCGCTGGAGCGCGTTCACCTCGAGAAGCGGCTGACGCATCGCCCGGGAGAGCTTTCGGGCGGCGAACAGCAGCGCGCCGCGCTGGCTCGGGCGCTCGTGAACCGGCCGCAAATCCTCCTCGCCGATGAGCCCACGGGAAATCTTGACAGCTCGACGAGCGACGAAATTCTCCACCTGCTGCGGGAAATCAATCAATCGCTGGGAGTGACCATGGTGATGGTGACGCACGAGCGCCGTCTGGCGGAGCAATTCGCCGACCGCATCGCCGTGATGTCGGACGGCAAACTCTCGAGCGACGGAGCGAAAGCGTGAAAGCCGGCGACCTCACCGAACTTGCCGTCCGCAACCTGCGCGAAGCCGTGCTGCGGAATTCGCTCACCACGCTGGGCGTCGCCGTCGGTGTGGCATCCCTGGTGGCCATGCTCTCTCTCGGAGTTGGCTTGCAGCAATTGGCCAGCCAGCGCCTGGAACGCTCCGGACTGTTCAACGCCATTTTTGTAGCCCCGCGCTCGGAGATGCACGGATTCGGCCGCCGGCGTGAGGAACCACCGCCCACACCCGGCGAATCCAAGCCGCTCGACCAGGCAGCGCGAGAGGAAATCCAAAAACTTCCCAACGTGATCGAGGTCTACCCGCAGGTCCGCTTTATGACTGAAGTGCGCTACGGAGGAAATCCTTTCCCTGTCATGGTGGCGGGCGTCCCGCAGTCGGCGAGCACGGACGGCGCCTTCGACGGCATGCAAGGCAAGTTCTTTACCGGTGTAGACGCGGATGAGGCTATCCTTCAGATCGAGTTTGCCAAGGATTTGTCCAAGACTCCCTCGTCGCTGCTCGGCCAGGACCTGGTGCTGCGCTATCCCGAGCGCCAGCCTTTGCCCGCGCCGGCCGAAAAGAAAAGCACACAGGCGAACGCCGACAGCGACAGCTCTCCCATGGCCGGCTTCACCGTTGTTCTGCGAGAAAAGAAACTGCGCATCGTGGGAATCATCTCCACTGAGCCCATG
>JAHEKS010000071.1:0-3392 GCA_024638215.1 Acidobacteriota bacterium
CCGGCCGTGATTCGAGTCTTTGACTCGAACGACCAACCGGTTGGCGACGTCTCGCTGGAATCCACCTGGTCAAGCGGCACCGTCCTCGATAATGTCAAAGGCCGGACGGCCGATGACGGCATCGCCCTATTCGAGTTGCTCCCGGGCCGGAATTATCTGTCGCTGCGGCGCAAAGGCTGCCCCAAGCAGGACGAGCGGATTGACGTCGAGCCCGGCGGGGGGATTGACGGTTTCAAGCTTGTTTTAACCTGCGCAAAAAGGTAATCTTCCTCCAGATATCCCTATGATTGAGCACGCTTGCGCAGAAGTGAATAGTGTGCGGCTGCATTATGCTGCCGCGGGGTCAGGCAAGCTCATGGCGTTTCTGCACGGCTTCCCTGAGTTCTGGTACATGTGGAAGGAGCAACTGGAAGAGTTCGGGCAGGATCATCGGGCGGTCGCGCTGGACATGCGCGGCTACAACCTCTCTTCCAAGCCGGCGGAAGTGAACGCTTACAGGATTGAGCACCTGATGGAAGACGTGCGTGCGTTGGCAGGTCACCTGGGCTACGAGAAATTCGTCCTGGTCGGACACGATTGGGGCGGCGTGGTGGCGTGGGCGTTTGCACTGTGGCATCCCGGTTTGCTGGAAAGGCTGGTCATCATCAACGCCCCACACCCCGCGATCTTCGAGCGCGAGCTGCGCGACAATCCCGCGCAGCAGGCGGCCAGCCAGTACATGCTCCTGCTTCGGAGCCCCCGGGCCGAAGACGCCTTATCCGCGAATCACTACGCCGCGCTGGTGGAAGGCGTTCTGAAAGACGGAATCGCCGGGGGGTATATTTCTGCGGAGGATCGGAGGGCTTATCTCGAAGCCTGGTCGCAGCCGGGAGCGTTGACGGGCGGCTTGAACTATTACCGCGCCGCGAGGCTGGGGCCGCCTTCCGGCGAGCCGGAGAGGGGCCTTTCCGAGACGCTCAAGTCATTCCCTTCCCTCATCGCCAAAGTCCCGACCCTGGTGATCTGGGGCGAGAAGGATCCCTACCTACTGATGGGGAACCTTGAGGCTCTGGAGCACTACGTCGCCAACCTCACGATCAGGCGCGTGGAACTTGGCTCGCACTGGGTTATCCACGAAAAGCCCGATGCCATTAATTCCTACCTGCGCGAGTACCTGTCCGCCCCGCGGTAATTCAACTCTCCGGTTTGGCACACCTGTGCATCGCGACAGGGCGCACGGGGTCCAATTCCCTGGGGGGTGAAGCAGGCTCGGCGTGACTTCTCAGCGGTAAGATTCCATCAGCTCGTCCAGTACTTTCCTGGGCGGGCGGACGCGCGATTCGGGCAAGGTGGCCAGCGGCTCATCCACCAGATCGAGCATCGTAATGAAATCTTCCTGCTCGGTGTTCACGTAGAAAAGCCCGGTCACGACTTCATTCTTGTCGTGGGCTTCGGTGAGCACTCGCAGCGCGTCACACTTGTCGGCGGGGTCATAATCGGCGGGGAGCTTGTGCAGCAGGACCTTGGAGCCGTCGAAGAGCGTAATCTCCTTGGTCGCGCCGGGCTCGTATTCAACTTCGATATCCTGGAAGAAAGGCACAAAGCTGACGTCGCCAAGGGGTTCCTCATGGTCCTTCACGTAACTGTAGCTCTTCGTCGAGCCCTCGTGATCGTTGAAGGTGACGCAGGGAGAGATGACGTCGAGCATCACCGTTCCGCGGTGGGCGATGGCGCCCTGAAGCAAGGCCTTCAACTGGTGCTTGTCGCCGGAGAACGAGCGGCCCACATAAGTCGCGCCAAGCTGGATGGCCAGGGCGCAAGTGTCAATAGGCGGCAGGTCGTTAATGACGCCGGTCTTAAGCTTGGAACCGATATCGGCGGTGGCGGAGAACTGCCCTTTGGTCAGCCCGTAAACGCCGTTGTCCTCAATGATGTAGATCATGGGCAGGTTGCGCCGCATCAGGTGCACGAACTGGCCGATGCCGATGGAGGCCGTGTCGCCGTCGCCGGAAACTCCGATGGCCACCAGGTCGCGATTCGCCAGCACCGCTCCGGTAGCAATGGACGGCATGCGCCCGTGGACCGCGTTGAATCCGAACGCGGTCCCCATAAAGTACGCCGGACTCTTGGAAGAGCAGCCGATTCCGGAAAGCTTGGCCACGCGGTGCGGCGGAACTCCCATTTCGTAGAACGACTCGATAATGCGTTCCGAGATGGCGTTGTGACCGCAGCCGGCGCAGAGCGTGGTCCTGGCGCCACGGTAATCGGCGACCTCGAGGCCGATGCGGTTGACCTTCTTGGGCGGTGCGGGAGGAACAGCGGTTGAACTCATCTCACTTCACTCCTTCCAGGGAAACGATGGAATCGGTTACGCTGCGCGCGTCAATCGGCAGGCCGTTGAAATGGCGGACGCGGCGGAGTTTGCCCACGCAATCGTCGTCCACTTCCAGGCGCAGCAGGCTGTACATTTGCGCGTCGCGGTTCTGGTCCACCACGTAAACGCGAGAGTGGTTGCGGATGAAATCCAGCACGGAGGGGTTGAAAGGAAATCCCCGCACGCGGCAATAATCGGTCTCCAGCCCGTACTCCTGCTTCAACTGATCGCGCGCTTCGACAATTGCCCAGTGGCTGGTGCCGTAGCCCAGAATCCCGAAATCGCTTTCCTTGCCCTCCTGGAATTCGGGGGCCAGAACTTTTGTACGCGCGGTTTCAAGCTTGCGGCTCAGCCGCTCCATATTCTGGACGTAATCTTCCGGCCGCTCGGAGTATTTGGCCCGGGCGTTGTGCCCGCTGCCCCGCGTGAAATACCCTGCCGCGCGGTGATGCGTGCCCGGGAGCGTGCGGTAGCCGATGCCGTCGCCATCCACGTCGGTGTAACGCCCGAAGCCGCCCAGGCGATTCAGATCTTCCGCGCTCAGCACCTTGCCGCGCGCCATGGGTTTCGTGGGATACTCGAACGGGTCCGCCATCCAATTATTCATCCCCAGGTCCAGATCGGTCATGACAAAAACCGGAGTCTGGAACTCTTCCGCGAGATCGAAGGCTTCAATGGCCATTGAGAAGCACTCTTCCACAGAACTCGGGAACAACATCAGGTGTCTGGTGTCGCCGTGGGAAAGGAAGGCGTTCTTCAGAACGTCTCCCTGCGCGGTCCGAGTAGGGAGTCCGGTGGAGGGCCCGACGCGTTGCACGTCGAAGATGACCGCCGGAATTTCCGCGTAATATCCCAGCCCGACGAATTCCGACATCAGGGAGATGCCCGGGCCGGAGGTGGAAGTCATGGAGCGCGCCCCCGCCCAGCCCGCGCCGAGCGCCATCCCAATCGCGGCCAGTTCATCCTCGGCCTGGACAATGGCAAAAGTGGCTTTCTTCGTTTCAGGATCAAGCCGATGGCGCTTCATGTATTCAATGAG
>JAHEKS010000071.1:3402-19423 GCA_024638215.1 Acidobacteriota bacterium
TCACGCCGGCGAACATCGCGCCCAACGCGCAAGCGGAATTGCCGTCAATCAAGATCTTGCCCTGCGTCTTATCCATTCGCTCGACGAAGAAGCGATCGGCTTTGGTCAGGTTGGCTTCGGCGTATTCATACCCGGCTTGGGCGGCCTTGAAGTTCAGCTCGGCGGCCTTGACCTTCTTGCGGAACTGTTTCTGCAGGGCCACCCGGATCTCGTCCATCTCGATTCCCAGAAGCTTGGCCACCACGCCGTCGTAAATCATGTTGCGAACCAGCTTGCGAAGCTTGGCGTCCGGGCATACCGGGGCTACCAGCTTGTCGAAGGGAACGGGATAAAAAACCAGGTCGGCGCGGAGATTTTTCAGGTTGAGGCGCTCGTCGTAGACCACTGCCGCGCCCGGCTCCAGACCCTTGACGTCTTCTTCCGCCGTCTCCGGATTCATGGCGATCAGGAAGTCGCTCTCTTTTCGGCGCGCGATGTAGCCGTGCTTGGAAGCGCGAATGGTGAACCAGGTCGGAAGGCCGGCGATATTGGAAGGAAAGAGATTCTTGCCGGAGACCGGAATGCCCATCTGCAGAAGTGCGCGCAAGAGGACCGAATTGGCCGTCTGGCTGCCCGAACCGTTGACGGTTGCCGCCTGAATGCTCAGATCGTTGACGACTTTCTCCTGTTTTTGCTGCTCTTCGCCTTCACTGACGGAAACATGCGTTGTTGCCATATCACTCCTTGGGTTAACAATCCCTGATGATGACTTGCTGTCGCCAGGGGCAATCTCTCTCCCGGCCGCCCCTTCCAGCCCGGCAAAGAGATTTCTTCCTGCAAACGCGCCCAGGCGGCCCAAAAGTCCACGGGGCGTGACAGCCCCTAGCCGGCAAGGCTAAAGATCAACTCCACGTGAGGATTTGCGCTGCCTACGCGTGCCCCAAGAGGAAGAACCATGCCCACATGTTCATTATATATCATAACGTCGTAGCGGTGCGAGCATTGGACGGCAGAGATCGCAAAGCTGAACGGATCCGCTCGCGAGGAAGAAGGTTTTTCCCCTGGGCAGGAATTCGCGTCGCGCGCGGAGAGAAATGCCGGGGGATGGCGTCGTCAGCCGGTGAAATTCACTTCCTGGGGAATGTTGTGGCCGGCTTTGCAGGATGAAGGTTGGCTGTAACGCCCACCATGGGCGAAAGAATCTCAGCCACCTTGGCGCGCAGGTCACGCTCGGCCGCGTCCACCGCGAGATTTCCGTGGGCGGTGATCTGGTCGGCGATCTCTTCGCGCATGCCCTGAATCAGGGTTGAGACTTCGGCTAGTGCCTTGCCGGATCGAAGTTCCATCCGATTCTCCGCCTCTTTTTCGAGCAGCACCAGGCGGCTTTCAAATTCCTTCAGCGCCGCGTTGAGAAGAACCTCAATCTGCCGGCGAAGAATC
Organism: Acidobacteriota bacterium; assembly: GCA_024638215.1. Taxonomy (GTDB): domain Bacteria; phylum Acidobacteriota; class Terriglobia; order UBA7540; family UBA7540; genus JAHEKS01. The sequence continues at coordinate 4,822 of JAHEKS010000071.1, forward strand.
TGCAAGGCGGATTCGACCAGCTCGGCCGACTGCTGTTCCCAAGTCACAGCCTGGGACTCCACGACGGGGATGGAGACCTCGGGCGCCGGGACCACGGTGGGCGGAGCGGAAATTACGGGCTCGGATCGGCGACCGTACCCGAGCGTGTTTGCAGCTACTACCTCCCAGTCTGCGGGCGGGTCAGCCACGCCCCAGATGTTTCCTGGCCGCACGAGCTGGACGGCGATGTAATGCGCGTTCTCACCGGGCACATCTTCTTCGATCCGCACGCACACGCCCTTTTCCGACGCTCCGGTTTGCGGATTATCAATACACACTTGCATGCCCACCAAGATTTCGCGGCTGGTTTTCAACTTGGCGCCGTGCAAGTTCACGATGGCCGTGCAAGTCGCTTCGCGGAAAGTCTCGCCCTTCGCGTCGCGCCCAGAAAGGATGACGGGAACGCTGAAATCGATGCGCGTGCTGCGGCGACGGTTGGTTCCACTGTGCCGGGCAAACGGACTCTTGATGAAGGGACTAGTCCCCATAGCTTCGCCGCGGGACCTCTGCGAGAAAGTCGCGCCCCTCAGCCCAAGGCAGGCTGAACAGTTCCCTTTCGCTTTAGCCGGCCGCCTTCATTCCCGGAGACCAACCGGCCCTTGCGCGACGGCGCTTGTCGGGCCACCCAGCGCCAACACTGAGGCGATTCTAGGCGCTCCTAACTGAGTTGTCAACAACTTGGCCAAGGGACGGCGAACGGGTCAATTCGCGGCTTTCCGTAGCGGTGGCGTCCCTACGCTCCGCCCAGGGCGAGCTCCCGCCGCCGTTTCGCTGCAAGGCAGGGATAAGAACATCGCCCTCATACGGCCGCGGGTTCGGTGGAAGCTCGCGATAGGGTACGAGGCGGCGCGGATTTGGGTTTCGAGCGCGGCTCGACTTTCCAGAAATGGAGGATGTTCTCGGACCACCCGTCAAGAATCTGACGCGCCCGCGAGCTGCCGGTCTTCTCCGCGTGCATGAAGATTAGCTGGCGAAGGAATTGGAGGTCTTCCGGCTCAATGATTCGTTCGATCCTCACCAGGTCGCGGTTGTAGCGATGCTCGAACCGGCCGGTGGTGTCATAAACATAGGCAGTTCCATTGGTCATGCCGGCGCCAAAGTTGCGCCCCGTCTCGCCCAGGATGACGGCCACGCCGCCGGTCATGTACTCGCAAGCGTGGTCACCTGTGCCCTCGACGACGGCCGTGGCGCCGGAATTCCTGACGCAAAACCGCTCGCCGGCGCGCCCGGCGGCAAACAACCGTCCGGCTGTGGCGCCATAAAGCACGGCGTTGCCCATGATCACGTTCTCGTGCGTCGGGAATTCGCTCGCGCGTGGCGGGCGGATGACGATTTCGCCGCCACCCATCCCTTTGCCGACGTAGTCGTTGGCTTCGCCTTCCAGGAGCATCCGGATGCCGCCGGTGAGGAAGGCTCCGAAGCTCTGCCCGGCGCTGCCCCGGAAGCGAAACTCCGCCGTCGAGCCGTGCAGGCCTTCATTGCCGTTGCGAAGCGCCACTTCTCCCGACGCGCGCGCGCCGATGGTGCGATTCGTATTGCGGATGTTGTACTCGCGGACGACCGATTTTCCATCGGCCAGCGGAATTTGAACGTCCGCGGCCATCTTCAGCGCCAGCTCATCCACGTGCCGGTTCCGGGGGCGTGTGCGTGCTGCGCTCGCCGACTCCGGCCGTGCCAGCAAAGGCCGGACGTCCAGCCGGCCGCGCCGCCCGGCCATGCGATGTGAAATCGGCACCAGCCTGTCGGCGCGGCCAACCGCTTCTTCGATGCTGCGGAAACCAAGCTGCGCCAGAATCTCTCGCACCTGCCCGGCGAGGTGGCGGAAGAAATTGATCAGCCGCTCGGGGTCGTTGGGAAATTTGGCGCGCAAATCTTTGCGCTGGGTCGCGACGCCCACCGGACAGGTGTTCAGGTGGCACTGGCGCGCCATCACGCACGCCAGGGCTACCAGCGCCGTGGTGCCAAAACCAAATTCGTCCGCGCCAAGCAGCGCGGCAATCACTACGTCGCGGCCGGTCTTGAGGCCGCCGTCGGTGCGCAGGCGCACGCGGTGCCGCAGACCGTTCGCCACCAGCGCCTGGTGGCTTTCCGCCAAGCCCATTTCCCACGGCGACGCAGTGTTCTTGACGGAACTGAGCGGCGAGGCGCCTGTGCCACCGTCGTGTCCGCTGATGAGGATGGCGTCAGCGTTGGCCTTGGCCACGCCGCAAGCCACCGTGCCTACTCCAGCCTGCGATACCAGTTTTACGCCCACGGTCGCGCGCGGGTTGATTTCGCGCAGGTCGTAGATGAGCTGCGCCAAATCTTCAATCGAATAAATATCGTGGTGCGGCGGTGGAGAAATAAGCGCAATGCCTTCCACGGCGCGGCGCACACGCGCGATGAGCGGCGTCACCTTGTGGGCCGGTAACTGGCCACCCTCTCCGGGCTTGGAACCTTGCGCCATCTTGATTTCAAGCTGTTCGGCGCGCGCCAGATATTCCGGCGTCACCCCAAAGCGTGCCGAGGCCACCTGTTTGATCTTGTTTTCCGGCGAATCTCCGTTTCCGAGCTCGACGTAAACCTCCGGGTCTTCCCCGCCCTCGCCCGTATTCGACCGGCCTCCGATGCGGTTCATGGCAATGGCCAGCGTGCGCTGCGTTTCCGGGCTCAGCGCGCCGAGCGACATGGCCTGAGTGGAGAATCGTTTCCAGATGGCTTCGACCGGCTCGACTTCCTCGAGCGAAATGGGCCGGGTCTTGCGGAAGCGCACCAAATCGCGCAGGGTGAGCGGCTCGCGCTCGCCGACCGCCTTGGAGTAGGCGGCGTACTCACCTGCGTCGTTGTCTTTCGCGGCCTTCTGAAGATGCCGGATGACGTCGGGCGAGAAAGCGTGGCGCTCGAAGCCCTTGCGGAAGCGGTAGAGCCCGGCAAAATCAAGCTTGGCGGCGGGCGTGCCGAAGGCGCCGCGATGGCGGTCAAGCACGTCCTGGGCGAGGTCGGCCAACTTCCGCCCGCCGACCAGCGAGCGCGTGTCGGGGAAGAAGCGGTTCACGACTTCCGCGTCGAGGCCGATGATCTCGAAAAATTTCCCGCCCAGGTAACTGGCCAGGGTGGAAATGCCCATCTTCGATAGGATTTTCTTGAGCCCTGCTTCCAACGCGCCGCGATAATTCCCCAGCGCGTCGGCCACCGAGATTTCCCCCAGCTCGCCGCGCCTGGCGAGGTCGGCAACGATCTCCAGCGCCATGTAAGAATTTATCGCCGCGGCGCCGTAACCCACCAAGCAAGCAAACTGGTGCGCTTCCCAAACTTCCGCCGTCTCGAGCACCAGGTCAGCTTTGTTGCCCACGCCTTTCTTGATCAGCTCTTCCACCACCGCGCCCACCGCGAGCAGCATGGGCACAGCCGCGAACCGTTCGCTCACGCCGCGGTCACTCAGGATGAGGATGGAGCTGCCCTGCTTCACGGCGCTCGCGCATTCGGTGACGATGCGCTTCAAGGCGCGCTTCATTTCGTCCGCGCCGGCTGAGGGATCGAAAAGCGTCGAGACGGTGACCGGCTTGAAGCGCGCCTTGCCGACCGCCTTCAATTCTTCCAATTCATCATCGAAGAGCAGAGGCGATTCCAGTCGAATCATGCGCGCGTGGTCGGGCGTTTCCACCAGCACCGAATGCCGCGGGCCGAGGTACAGGTTCAGCGACATGACCAAGGATTCGCGCAGCGGGTCAATGGGAGGATTGGTGACCTGCGCGAACATCTGCCGGAAATAGTGGTAGAGGGGGCGCGGGCGGTGCGAGAGGGCGGCGAGCGGCGTGTCATCGCCCATCGAGCCCACCGGCTCCTTCTTCTCCGCGGCCATCGGCTTCAAAAGCAGTTCAACGTCCTCTTCGGTGTAGCTGGCGGCGCGCTGGATGGCGACGTAGCGGACGCGGTCGCGTGACGCGAGCGCCCGAGCCCAGCCGTCAGGCTTGGTGAGAGCCACCTCCGAGGCCTTGGCGCGCGGCAGGAAAATCATCTCGCGCGTAATCCACTTGCGATACTTGCGCCCGTGTGAAATCTGCCGCTTCACCTGATGGTTTTTGAAGATTTTCTGGTGCTCGATGTCCACCAGGAAAATCTGGCCGGGCCCGAGGCGACCCTTTTCTTTGACGCGCTCGGGCTCGATAGGCAGAACGCCGACTTCCGAGCCCAACACGACCAAACCGTCGTGCGTGATGGTGTAGCGCGCCGGGCGCAGGCCGTTGCGGTCGAGCGCCGCGCCCACCAGCGGGCCGTCGAGAAACGCCATAGCCGCAGGGCCGTCCCAAGGCTCCATCAGGCAGGAGTAGTAGTGATAAAAGGCTTTGACGTCAGCGGAGATTTCCACCGAGCTTTCCCACGCTTCCGGAATCATCATCATCAGCGCGTGGGGGACGGTGCGCGCGGAGCGCGTGAGTAATTCCAGAGCGTTGTCGAAGCTGGCGGAATCGCTGCCGCCCGCCTGGACGACGGGCTTCAGCCACTCAACGTCTTTGCCCCACACCGGATGCTCCAGCACGGCCTCGCGCGCCTTCATCCAGTTGCGGTTTCCGAGCAGGGTGTTGATTTCTCCGTTGTGCGCGACCAACCGGAACGGCTGGGCCAGAAACCAGCTTGGCGAGGTGTTGGTGCTGTAGCGCTGGTGGAAGAGCGCCGCCGAAGTCACAAACTCAGGATCCTGCAAATCGCGGTAGAAAACGCCCAATTGCGCCGGTGCGAGCAATCCCTTGTAAACGACATTGTGGGATGAGAAGGACGGGATGTAGCAATCGTGGATTCCTGCTTCGGCCAACCGGCGCTCGATTTCCTTGCGGGTGAGATAAAGGAGTTGCTCGAACTCGCGTTCCTGATCGGCGGGCTGAGCCACCAGCAGGTGCCAGATGGCGGGCTGCGTTTCGCGCGCCTGCATACCCAAGGCTTTTTCGTCCAGCGGCACTTGCCGCCACCCGGCGAGATACAGACCGCGGTTGTGCACCGCCTCTTCCGCCAGAAATATGGCGCGCGCGCGACGCACGCCCTCCTGCGGCAGAAAGAAGACACCCACCGCAATCTTCCACGTGGGATTGAAGCTGGAATTGAGCCGCTGGGCCTCGCGGGCAAAGAAAGCGGCCGGAAGCTGGATCAGGACGCCGGCGCCGTCACCGCTGGCGCCGTCGGCATCCACGCCGCCGCGGTGGGTCAGGCAGCCGAGGGCCTCCAGAGCCTGCTCGACGACGCGGTGTGAGGGCGCTTCGCCGAGCTGCGCCACAAAGCCCACCCCGCAGGCGTCGTGCTCTTCCCGCCGGTAAAGGCCGGAGCGCCATCCCCCCGAGTTTTTGGCCATGTCCATTGGTTAGAGACACTTCGGCTCGCGCGCATCCACCATTGTGCTCGCCCGCACGCGTGGCTGTGAAATGAAAAGTTTTTATGAGGATGATAAGGCCCGAGCAACTGTGATCGAAGGCGTGCAGGGTGCTTGGGTCAGGCGTGCAGGGCGCAATATTCCTGAGTTCAATCGCGCGCGAGCATGCTGCGAACCTTGTCCACCAATTCCTGGGCGTCGAAGATGGGTTTTTCGACGTAGTCGTCGGCGCCGGAGGCGGCGAGCAACCGCTCGCGGTCGCCGGCCATGGCGTGCGCGGTGGCGATGAGGATGGGCAATGGCTGCGCGGCGCGCTCCTTCAGCAGGCGGCCCAGTTCCACGCCGTCGATCGGCCGCCCTTCCCATTCGGCGTTGGAGAGCGAGATGTCGAGCAGCACGAGGTTGATCCTTTGCGCTTCGACTTCTTCCAGCATCTCGGGAACGTTCTCGGTGACCAGGCATTCGAAGCCGCCGGCGCGCTCGAGCGCCATGCGATAAAACTTGGCCACCAGGGCGTTGTCTTCGACGATGAGAATGCGTTGCGGTCGCGTCATGAGGTGGCGGGCGTGGAGACGACTCCTTGCTGCTGCGATGAGGATTCTGATGCGCCGGGTTCTTCCACCATGGGCAACGTGAACCACACCAGCGTGCCGACGCCGCCGGGGCCGCTGGTGAGTCCGATGCTTCCGCCCATCAGCTCCACCAGCTTGCGCGAAATCGCCAGGCCCAGGCCGCTGCCTTCCTGCCGGCGGGCTTGGGAGGGATTGGCCTGCACGAACTTCTCAAAGACCCTCTCGCGCTTGCCTTGCGGAACCCCTACGCCCGTGTCTTCCACTTCCAGGCGGAGAAATCCGGGCGGGTGGGACGGCACGGCGCGCAACGTGACCGTGCCCTTGCGGGTGAACTTGACGGCGTTCATCAGAAGATTCAGGAGCACCTGCCGCAGGCGGACCTCGTCGGCGCGGATGCGCGGCAGGTCCACCTCCAGCGTCTCGTCGCGGATCTTCAAATTCTTTTCGATGGCCTGCACCGCAACCAGGGCCACGCTCGATTCGATGGCCGCGCGCGGGTTCATGTTCTGGAGGCGCAGAGCGACTCGGCCCGCCTCAATCCGCCCGATGTCCAGAATATCGTTGACCAGCCCAAGCAGGTGCTGGGCGCTGGAAAAAACTTCGCGCAGCAATTCCTTCTCTTCCTCAGGATTCTTGGTCAACCCATCGAGGATCAATTTGGTGAAGCCCATGACGGAATTGAGCGGCGTGCGAAGTTCATGCGAGACCAGAGCGAGGAATTCATCCTTGGAGCGGCTGGCCTCGTCGAGTTCGCGGTTGGCGCGCTCCAGGTGCTCGTTGATGGAGCGCAGGTTCTCCAGCGTGGCGTGCATATACGACTCGCACATCAGATTCAGGTCGAGATCCAGTACCCGGCCCAGCGCGTGGGCGGCGCGCATGCGCTGGTCGCTGGCGGGAAATTCGAAGAGCAGACAATCGTAAAGGTAGGACCGCACAATGCTCATGGCGCTGATGACGTACTTTTGCTCCAGGCCGATGCGCACATGACGGAAGCCGATCTGGTAACGTTCCGCGGCGTAGTCCTCGTCGTAAACGCCGCGGAAAAGACCGCGAGCCCAGGCTTGCAGGGTCTGCTTCAGGTGATTGATTTGCGCCTCGCCGCCGGTGAAAACGCGAAACGCGTTGGGATGAAGAGGAATCTGCGCGTAGAAGCGCTCCGCCAGTTCGGGAAGGTATTTTTCCATGCGCGGACCGAGTTTGCGCATCAGTTCGGCGTCTTCTTCCGTCACGCCGAGGTAGCGCTTCATTTCCTCGATGAAGGTTTCCAAGGGAGATTCCCTCGTTCCCTGACTTGGCGTTTACGACAATTCGTCCTACAATGTTAACACGAGCGTGTCAGCTTTTGAACATGGGTCCTGTACAGGTTAGCTCTCGGATCAAGTTTCTGCTGCCCGTGGCAGGTGTATTGGTGATCGGGCTGTTTGTTTTCTTGGGGGTGACGCTCTCACTCCATCCGGAAGTACGGCAGCTCGTGATCCTGGTGGCGGCAGCCGGCGCCGTGGTCGTGTGTGCGGTCGTACTTATTGTCTGGGCAGTCCTGGTTCAGCACCCCCTGGTGGAAATGCAGGATAAAATGGCCCGCTTGCGAGCCGGCGACATGGACGTCAGCGTGAACTTCGCCGGCCAGAAAGATGAGATCGGAGAACTGGGCCGCAACTTCAACGAGACGGTTCGCCAGTTGCGCGAAAGCCGAGAAGAAATTCGGCGGCTCTATCGCACCCAGATGACCCGCGCGGAACACCTGGCGACGCTCGGCGAACTGGCTGCCGGCTTGGCGCATGAAATCCGCAACCCGCTGGCCGGGATCGCCGGCGTCATTGACATCATCGGACGCGACCTTCCCCAGACCAGTCCGGGGCGGCAGGTCCTGCAGGAGGTCCAGCAAGAAATCCTGCGCATCAAAAACATTCTCTCCGACCTGCTCGATTACGCGCGGCCGAGGCAGCCGGAATTCCACGCGGCGGACCTGAATGCGACCGCCGAACGAGCCGTTTCACTGGCCCGGCAGCAGGTTTTGTCGCGTCCCATCCAGATCGAATTGGTCATGGGCAGCGACCTCGCTTCGGTTGAGCACGATCCCGCACAGATTCAGCAGGTTCTGCTCAACCTGCTCCTCAACGGCATTCAAGCTCTCGACGGCAAAGGTCAAGTGCGCGTCGAACTGGCTGCGGAGGGCGAATTCGCCTTGTTGCGGGTCCGGGACACGGGAAAAGGCATCGCTCCGGAAAAGTTGGCGAACATATTCCGGCCATTTTACACCACAAAGGGCGGAGGAACGGGCCTGGGACTGTCCCTTTCCAGACGGATTGTGGAGAGCCACGCAGGCAAAATCGATGTAGCTTCGACGCCGGGCCAGGGGACGGAGTTCACCGTGCGGCTTCCGCTGCGCAAAGTAGCTGTAAAGCAGGCCGCTTCGTAATAAAGTGTAGTAAAGTAAAGAAGATGCCGAACATTCGAATCCTGATTGTTGACGACGAAAAGCTGGTGCGCTGGTCGCTCCAGCAGAAGTGCCAGGAGTGGGGTTATGAGCCCCTGGAAGCGGCGACGGGCGAAGAGTGCTTGCGCGTGGCTCACGCGGAGATGCCGGACCTGGTCCTGCTCGACGTGCGCCTGCCCGATTTGGGAGGCATGGAAGTCCTGGAACGATTGAAACAGGCGGGCGACGTTCGCGCCGTCATCATGATGACCGCCGACCCGCAACTGGACGACGTGAAGGCCGCGCTCAAGATGGGAGCTTACGATTTCGTCGGCAAGCCGCTCGATTTTGACGAGCTGGCGATCACGATGGAGAACGCGCTGGAAGCCACGCGCCTGCGCAACGAAGTCGAAACCCTGCGCGGCGAGGTGCGCAAGCGGGCCGGCTATCACGACGTGGTCGCGGTTTCGCGCAAGATGAGCGAGTTGATGGGCTTCGTGCGCAAAGTCGCATCTAGCGAGGCCACCACCATTCTGATCCAGGGTGAAAGCGGCACCGGCAAGGATTTGATCGCCAAGTCCATCCACTATGAAAGCTCGCGGCAGGCCCGGCCTTTCGTCGCCATCAATTGCTCCGCCATTCCCGAAAACCTGATGGAGGCCGAGCTCTTCGGCCACGAGAAGGGCGCTTTCACCGACGCCAAAGCAATGAAGAAGGGCCTCTTTGAGGTGGGCGACGGGGGAACGCTGTTTCTGGACGAGATCGGCGAGCTATCGCCTTTCCTGCAAGCCAAGCTGCTGCGCGTACTCGAAGATCAGGTCATCCGGCGGGTGGGCGGCGTGCGGGACATGCAGGTGGACGTGCGCGTCATCGCCGCCTCCAACCGCGACCTGGAGCGTGCCGTGCGCGACGGGCATTTCCGCCAGGACCTTTATTATCGCCTAGCCATTATTTCGATCTTTATTCCGCCGCTGCGCGAGCGCAAGGAAGACATCCTGCCGCTGGTGGAATTCTTCCTCGACCATTACAACCGCAAGTTCCGCAAGTCGGTGCGTGGCATCACCGACGATACCCGGCGATTGCTTTTGAATTACGAATGGCCCGGCAACGTCCGCGAATTGAAGAACGCCATCGAGCGCGCCATGATTTTGGAAGAGGACCCCATGCTGCGCCCGGCCTACATGCCCTTCTCCGTGGCCCAGCCGCATGCGGGGGTTACCGCCTTCGAACACACCTCATCGCCCTCCGGCGGCAGCCAGCCCCTTACGGGCGGGCGCTGGCTCCCGCCGCTGACGATCCCCGAGGGCGGGACGTCGCTCGAAGAGGTCGAGCGCACTCTGGTGGAACTGGCCCTGCGCGATTCCGCCGGCAACCAGACGCACGCCGCGCGCCTGCTCGACATCAGCCGCGACGCGCTCCGCTACAAGATGAAGAAGTTCGGACTGATGCACGCCGAGGAAGAAGAGGAAGGCACCGTCGCGCCCGGGTAGGCGGGCGCATCAAATCTCCCGCTTTGATTGATTCCCTTCCGGAATTCCACGTTCAGTCTTGCGGATTGGTTGAACTTTGCACGCCGGTCCCGGCTTGAAGGTTTTCCATCCGCCGGAGCAGATCGGCGTCGCGCTCCGGAGTGAGGAAGCGAGCCGCCATCGGAAACAGAACGCGATCTTCTTTGTAAAGGTGGTCCTTGAGAACTTCCGCTGCCCTGCGCCCGGACCGCTGGAATTCTTCGAGTGTCCCGGGTGCGTTGCCCCCATTCATGAGTGAATTCCCGATCTCACACAGCTTTCGGAAACTGAGGCACAGGTCGCGGTGTTCGCCGCGCAGCACTTCCAGCGGACCGGCTTCGGCAGGAAACAATCCATCGAGAGCCGGGTACAGAATCTGGTCCTCTTTGCGGATCAACAGGCACAGGTCCGCCTCGAAAAAACGGGCGAGTTGCTGAAAGGATTCGCGACGTTCCGGCGTCCAGTGCGGAGCGGCGTCGAAAAGGTCGAGCAGCGCGGTAAGTTGCGCCAGGAAACTCCGCGCGTCCTGATGGTGACGGCGGAGATGGTTCACGGTCAGGTCTGCCATCGGGCCCGAAAACCTCACGAACCTTTCAGGAATTGCGCTTCTTGAGTTCTTCGATCATTCCCTGAATGCGTTCCCGGCCGGGATAGTCCGGATGCAGCTTCAAAAGCTTTTCCCACGCCGCGACGGCGGCGGCGGGATCCTTCAAGCCTTCGTTATAGACGACGCCCATATTGAACAGCGTTTGCGCGTGGCCCGGGTCAACCTTGAGCGATTGCTTGTACTCTTGAATCGCCTTTTGCGGGAAGCCCAAATACCAGTAGGCGGTGCCGAGGTCGGTGCGGACGTTGACTTCGTTCGGCCGCAGCTCGAGCGCGCGCCGGTAATAATCAATGGCGGTCGCGAAGGCATGCTTGTCGTAATAGAGATTGCCCAGGTGTACAAGCAGGTCGAAATTCTTGGGATCAGTTGCCAGCGCCGCCTTGAGGGGCGCCGCCTGCAAGTCCGCGTCACCGGCAGGTGCGGCGGGATTGGCAGCCGGAGCGCTTGGAGCCGCCGCCGGAGCGCTCGCCGCGGAAACTACAGGCGCCGAAGAGCCTCGAAGCATATAGCCCAGCGCCAGCCCCACGACCAGACATACCACCGCGAGCAGATACGCTTCACGGGCTGTCCAGGTACTGGCCGGTGCGGGGTCGGTGCGTTGTTGCTTGTGCATGCGTTCCTTTCAATTCTGGGTGCGGAGTGCTGCGGCGGGTTGAGTGAGCTTGAACAGCCGGCGGACGGCCGCCGTCAGGTGGTCCTGTTCAGGAATTTCCGGAGTTTCGCGCAATTCCCGTCCCAGCATGTCCGCGATGCGTTCGATGGTTCGCGTGGTCAGCTCTTCCAGCGCGCGCTCCTGCGACTCGGGAAGCGGGCCGAATTCGCTCTGATAATCCTCCAGTTCCTGGCGGCGAATTTCTTCCAGCCGGCTTCGCAACGCCACAAGTGTGGGCACCACGCGCTGGGCCGCAAGACGGCGCCGGAAGGCTTGCGCTTCCTCCACGATAATCGCTTCAGCCTGGGTGGCGGCAGCGCGACGGCCGTCCAGGTTGGCCGAAACGGCCTGCTCCAGGTCGTCAATGTCTTGAAGAAGAATGCCGGGGACTTCGCGGACCGACGGGTCAATATCGCGCGGCACGGCGATGTCGATCATCAGGATTCTGCGCCCCGCCCGTTCGCGGCTGATCCGTTCCGCATCCTCGCGAGTCAAGATGATATGCGGACAGCCGGTCGAGGTGATGACGATGTCAGCGTCCGCGAGGTGCTGCCAGCGCTCCTCGTAAGGCACCGCCTCGCCGCGGAGTTTGCCTGCCAGGTCCACCGCGTGCTCGTAGGTGCGGTTGGCCACCATCACGGCGCTTGCGCCGTTGGCCACCAGGTAGCGCGCCGAGAGCTCCCCCATCTTGCCAGCGCCAAGGATCAGAACCTTGCGCCCTGCCAGGTCGCCGTAAATCTGCCGCGCCAACTCGACAGCCGCGTAAGGAACCGATACGGCGGCATCGCCGATGGCGGTCGAATTCCGTACGCGCTTGGAAACCGTCAGGGCTTTCTGGAAAACCGCATCCAGGTAGCGGCCCGTGGCGCCGGCCTGCTGCGCTTTGCTCCACGCCGATTTGACCTGGGCGACAATGTGCGGTTCGCCCACGATCAGCGAATCCAGGCTCGCGGTCACGCGAAAGACGTGCTGCACGGCTTCATCACCGTGCAGCCGGTAGAAGCGTTCCCACTCCGATTCTTTCAAGCCGAATTCGCTTTTCAGGTAGGCCTGCAGCGATTCGGTGGCGGCGGCAAAATCGGGGGTCCAGACGATAAACTCGGTGCGGTTGCAAGTTACGAGTATGACGATTTCCACGATGTCGGCTGTTTTGGCCAGCCGGTGCAACGCGGCGTAAAGGCGGCTTTCACTGAACCAGAATCGCTCTCGAATTTCAACACTTGAGGTCTTGTGATTTACTCCGATGACAGCCAGTTGAGCTTCCAAAATGCGTTCTCCTTGTCCCCTAAACCCCGTAGGAATGTCCGAAATGCACCCCGAATTCCAAACTTTAGGTCCAAGTGTCAACCCTGCCTTCTCCCATAACATGTTGACTCCAAAACGCTTACTCGAAACCGCCGAATGTGTTCCCGGACTTTACGTCAGGAATGTTGCGGCATATAGCGCTCTGCTGGCGGTTTTTCCCGCGCAAAGGGAGGCCTGCGGGAACCTAACTCGCCCGTTACTTCCCTGCCCTCAAGAGGTTAGGCCGCTATTCCGTTGTGGTGCGGTAAATGCTCGAAACAGAGTGAAGCGGGCGGCACAGGTGGCCCGCATTTTGGTGAGAGGTTACGGATGAAGAGCCCATTCAAGGGTTTATTCAGCGTCATGTTCTCCGGGCTGGTCCTGTTCGGGTTGGGCGCCACGCTTCTGTTCGGCAAGGCGGAGTATACGAAGAAGGAAGGCAAGGCGTGCACGGTCTGTCACGTCAAGGCAGGCTCCAAAGACTTGAACGACGTCGGGAAATGCTACGCCAAAGATCATTCACTAAAAAACTGCCAGGTTCCCGAAAAGAAGTAGCAGAATATAAGTCCGGCAAAGTGATTTGCGCGGCGGGCCAGCCAAGGGGGAGGCAGATGGCCGGCTGCGTAGTGTATTTGTTGCGATGCCTCCCCGATTTGAGTTTGTCAGCAAAGGAGTGAGTCGGATGGAGAAGGAAAATGATCTTACGCGGCGCGACTTCCTGAAAACGGCCGCGACGGTGGCCGCTGTTTCGGCGCTGCCTGTCGCCGGTGCGCCGGCCATACTTGCCGACACGGCGCCAAGCGACGCGGTGCGCTACGGATTCATTGGCACGGGAACGGAAGGGTGCACGCTGTTGAGGTTTCTCACCACAATCCCTGAAGGCCGGTGCGTGGCCACTTGCGACATTTACCCGCCTAACCTCAAGAAGGGCGTGGAGACGATCGGCAACAACCCCCAAACCTACGAAGACTACCGCCAGATGCTCGAACGCAAGGACATTGACCTCATCCTGATCGCTACGCCCTTGAACCTGCACGCGCAGATGGTGATTGACAGCCTGAACGCCGGCAAGCACGTCTTCGTGGAAAAGACGATGTACTTCAAGGAGGAAGAGGGAGACGCCATCCGGCAGGCGGCCGCGGCGCACCCCAAGCAGGTCCTGCAGATCGGCCTGCAGCGCCGCTCGAGCGTCCTTTACCAGGTGGCGATGGAGATGATTCGCAAGGGCGCCCTGGGCAAGGTAATGTTCGTGCGCGCCAACTGGCATCGCAACAACAATTGGCGGCGGCCCGTGCACGACCCCAAGTACGAGCGGCTCATCAACTGGCGCATGTACCGCGAATACTCCGGCGGTCTGATGGCGGAACTCGCTTCGCACCAGATTGACGTGGCGAATTGGGCCTTCGAAGCGGAGCCGCTTTCCGTGGTCGCGACCGGAGGCATTGATTACTGGAAGGATGGCCGCGAGACTTGCGATAACATCGAGGCCATTTTCGAGTATTCCGAAGGCCGCAAGCTGCTCTACAGCTCGATACTTTATAATGCCCACTACGATTACGTCGAACAGATCATGGGCGACCACGGAACCATCGAAATTACGGTCGGGCATGGAATGTATTATCGCGAGCCGGCGGCCAAAGTCACCAAGGGCTTGGCGAAGGAGAACTGGTGGGCCGGCGCCACCGTCTCGGAAAAAGCCGAACAGAAAGGCTTTCCCATCTTCCCGGAAAAGGGGAACGGTGAAGGCAGCTTCATGGACCGCGAAACGCGCTACGCGCGCCGCTGGCTGGCTTCCATGGGCATTTACGAATACGAGGAACCTCACGAGCCGCGCTGGTATGAACTGAAAAACCTGATGGCCAGCATCCGGGAGGGAAAGCCGATTGCGGCGCCGCTGGAAGTGGGCGTGGCCGACGCCCAAGGGGTGATTTACGGCAATCGCGCCGTGGACACAGGGCAAAAGGTTCTCTGGCCCAAGAAAGAAGCCGCCGCCTAAGCCTGTCGGGGAAATCTCCGCAGAAGTCATCCAGTGAATTTCATTCTGGCGAAGCCTCTGAAATTCGTCGCGTGGCTGGTGTTGCTGGCGACCTTGTCGCTGCCGGTCCGCGCCGCGCCGTCACCCGTCCGCTACGAAAACTCCCACGACGCCATGGGGACCGTCTTTATGGTGGTGGCTTACGGGC
>JAHEKS010000072.1 GCA_024638215.1 Acidobacteriota bacterium
CCACGTAAGCACCCAGCACCGCCAGATACGGCGTGAAGCGCGCCGCCCGCTTCAGCCAGGATTCCTGCTGGGGGAAAAAAACTGCGTAGGCCGCCAGCACCAGGGGGAAACTCAGCGCCATTTCCTTGAAATTGAGCGCGATGAAGAAGGACAGCGCGGCAAGGACATGAACGGTCCAGCAGTGCTCGGTCCTGTATTCAGCGCGGAGAAAGAGCCAGAAACCCAGGACGTAGAACAGACCCGCGCCTACATCCGGCAAGGCGGAAATCCAGGCTACGGGCTCAACGTGCAGCGGATGCAGCGCCCACAGCAGGGCTCCCAGGAAGGCCGCCAGTTCGCTCCGAAGTAATTCCGACCCCAGTCGGTAAACCACCCAGGCCGCTGCCGTGTAAAGAAACAACTGGAGCAAATGAAAAGCCACGGGGTTAGCTCCTGCCAGGCGGTAGATGACCCAGTATCCGAATTCCTGCAAAGGACGGTAGTAGTCACCGCCGAGTCCGGCAAAAGACCACGTGGAGCCGGTTAGAATTTGTTTCCAAAGGTGCGGATTGCGGATGAAAGGATTATGAAGGGTCTGGGGCACATCGTCGTAGACGAAGCCGTTCGCCAGCGTGCCGCCGAAGAGGGCGAGGGCGACAGCCACCACGGTGCCGCCGGCAGCAAAGCGGTGGCTCTCGAGCCAATGCTCCCAGCGTTCAAGCAATCCTCGCCTCCCCACTCAACGCAGCTCGCTCGCGGGCTTGACGCCTTGAACCAACAGCGCGCCTTCTTTCTTGAACGCGCGCAACTGCTCGGCGTCGCGAAACCATCGGCCAGTATAAACCTCAGGCGAAGGCGAGTCATCGGGAATGCGGCGGTGCTCGACGCCGGTGAACCCGGCGCGGCGGTAGAGTTCAGCCCACTCCTCCGCCCAAAGCAGGTGGGAAGGAATCTTGTACTGCGCGCCCCACTGGTGGCAGTGCGGGTTGTCGCGGTAATAGTTGATCAGAATCCACGCGGAGCCGCCGGGCGCGAGCACACGGAAAATTTCCTGGATTCCGCGCGCCGGGTCGGGCCAGTAGTAAGCGGATTCGACCGAAATGACCTTGGTGAAGAAATCGTCTTCCCAGGGAATCCGGTCCACGCCGCCCACGACAAAAGTGGGGTTGCCGATGCCGGCGCTCGCGGCCCGTGCGCGCTGAATCATCTCGTCGGAGACGTCCATGCCCACAACGCGATCCTGTGTGAGTTCACCGGCGAGTCTTCGTGGAAGCCAGCCGGTCCCGCAGCCGACGTCCAGAACCCGGTCGTGAGACTCGATACGCATCAGCGCCAGCGTGGGCAGAACGATGGGGAGATGGTGCTCCTCCATCTCCTCGCCCTGGCCGGCCGCGGCCCAGCGGTTGAATTCTTCGCGGACGGGTTCGTTTTCGACGGTTTTAGACATCGGTCGGACGGCCTCCATCAGTCAACTTTCTTCTGGGCGGGATTCACGCCGGCACAGGCTTGGAGTTTTGGATGGTGATCTTGGGATCGTTGGACGGAGCAGGGACAGGCAACCCTCGCTGACGCAGAAGCGTTACATGCTCTTCCATCCCCCATCGGGCCTTGTAAAGGCAGTCCTCTACGGAACCACCCACGCCCGTGAACCCGTCCAAATCGGGCGAATAGAACCCGAAGAAATTGGGGTCATCGGTTGCTTCGATGACCAGTGAATATGTGAAGTCGCTCATTTTCGCTTACGCGCTCCGATTCCTGAGAGCAAGCAAATTGCGAGGCACCAGCTTCTCGCCGACGGGATCGACCACCAATCCTAAACTCTCGCGCGCGGTTGCACCCAGGACAGCTTCCTCGCCCGGCTCACCAAACGCAACCGGCACCGCTGCTTTCCTGCCGTCTATCGTCATCAGCACCGCGGTGGTGTCCCGCTCCAGTTCTCTCCCGTCCGCAAGTGTGAACGGGAGACGCGAGTAAGTCGCGACGCCTAGCCTTTCAAGGATTTCGCGCGGAATCCAGGACAATGTTGCGCCGGTATCAACGACCAGTGATACTTCTTCATCCCGCTGGGGCGCGGCGAGGCTTGTCAGCTTCACCTTCACGTTGAACAATCCCATAGCCGAATGCCTCGACCCGTCAACCTTGGACTTTCGTCAGGAGTTCCACAAACTTCTGCTCGCGGTCCCCCTGGGTGAGTCCGAGGTGTTTTTCCATCACCTGCGTGGTGTTCATGGAGCAGAATTTCGGGCCGCACATGGCGCAGAACTTGGCGTCCTTATAGTAATCGTCGGCCAGAGTTTCGTCGTGCATGGCGCGCGCACCCTCGGGGTCGAGCGAAAGCTCGAACTGCTTGTTCCAGTCGAAAAGGAACCGCGCATAGCTGAGCGCGTCGTCGCGGTCGCGCGCGCCCGGCCGGTGGCGGGCCACGTCGGCGGCGTGCGCGGCGATCTTGTAGGCGATAATGCCCTGGCGCACGTCGTCCTTGTTGGGCAGGCCCAGGTGCTCCTTGGGCGTGACGTAGCAGAGCATGGAAGCGCCGTGCCATCCGATCATCGCGGCGCCGATGGCGGAAGTGATGTGGTCGTAGCCCGGCGCGATGTCGGTGACCAGGGGCCCCAGCGTATAGAACGGAGCGCCGTAGCAGAGCTCGATTTCCTTGTCCACCTGCAGCTTGATCTGGTCCATCGGGATGTGCCCGGGGCCTTCGATCATCACCTGCACGTCGTATTCCCACGCCTTCTTGGTGAGCTCGCCAAGAACTTTCAATTCCGCGAACTGCGCCTCGTCGCTGGCGTCGGCCAGGCAGCCAGGGCGCAGGCCGTCGCCGAGCGAAAACGAAACGTCGTACTTCTGGAAGATTTTGCACATGTCCTCAAAATGCGTGTAGAGGAAATTTTCCTGATTGTTCTCCACGCTCCACTGCGCCATCAGCGCACCGCCGCGGCTGACGATGCCGGTAATGCGATGGCGGGTGAGCGGAATGAACTCGCGCAGCACGCCGGCGTGAATGGTCATGTAATCCACGCCCTGCTCGGCCTGCTCTTCGATGACTTCCAGCATCAGCTCCGGCGTCAGGTCACGAATCTGCTTGACGCGCGAGATGGCCTCGTAGATGGGTACCGTGCCCAGGGGCACGGGGCTCGCGCGCAGGTTGGATTCGCGGATTTCGTGAATGTTGCCGCCAGTCGAGAGATCCATCACCGTATCGGCGCCGTAGTGGACGGAGACGTGCAGCTTCTCCAGCTCCTCTTCGAGGTTGGAGGTGGTGGCCGAGTTCCCGATGTTGGAGTTGATCTTGCACTTGGCGGCGATGCCGATGGCCATCGGCTCGAGCTCCACGTGCCGGATGTTGGCGGGGATAATCATCCGCCCGCGCGCCACTTCGTCCCGCACCAGCTCGGGGGGGAGGTTTTCGCGCTTGGCGACGAATTCCATCTCCTCGGTGATGATGCCCTGGCGGGCGTAGTGCATCTGGGTCACGATCGGACCTGTCCGCTTGCGGACCCATTCGCTGCGAATCGGAGGCAACATGGCTTTCTCCTCTGGGATGATCCCTGAATGTCTAGAATTTCAGTCTACAACCTGCGAGGGCATTCCGCAAGCCGCGGAGGGGCCTGGCGAGGGCTTCTTCAGCCATCCGCCTTCGACGGATTCGGCGGTGCGGGCTACAAGGCGGCGAGCCCGCGACTGAGTTCGTCCGGATCGCTCACCGGCGGCTGACACGAAGCGCCGACGCAGACCAGCGCCACAGGCCGGCCGTTGTAAGGAACGTGCGGCAAAGTTGCGGCGAGACCGGTAGGAAGGTCGGATTCAAGCGCAGACGGCTCGAAGAAGAGAACGCGCTTCCCGGCCCGCGGCGCCTGGTAGGCGGCTCGCAAAAGGCTTTTGGTTGACTCGTTGTTCGCTTCTCCAATCACGACGACTTCCGTCGGCGGCCGCAGGTGATTGACGAGCGCCAGCGCATACGTCGCCGCGTACAAACCGAACTCCGCCGCCTTGGGAGCGAGGAGGTCGAGCGTCACCTGCGCCTTCTCGCGAAAATCCGGCCGGTCGGCGAGGACGGCCAGCCGATCCAGCACGCTCGCCGCCACAGAATTTCCCGCCGGCGTGGGCGAATCCTGAAACGCCTTGCGCGTTTGCGTCAGACTCCCCTGCCGCCCGTCGAGGTCCTTCGCGGTATCAAAAAATCCGCCGGCTGAATCGTCCCAGAATCGGCGCACGGTGGTTTCCATCAATTCCAGCGCGCGGCCGAAGTAGGCGCGCTTTCCCGTCACTTCATAAGCGTCGAGAAGCGCGGCGGCGATGAAGACCTGATCGTCGAGCAATCCTTCGATGCGCGCCTGGCCGCTCACCAGGCTGTGGTACATGCCTTTCGCCGAATCGTAAGCCTTGGCGAGCATCAGGTCGAGAGCCTTGAGGGCGCTCGCGAGCGCCGCCGGGTGATCCAGAACCTTGTGCGCTTCGAGCAACGCCGAAATCATCATGCCGTTCCAGCTTGCGTAGAGCGTTGTGTCCACGAAGGGCGTCGGGCGCTTCAGGCGCGCCGCGTACATTTTCGATTTGGCGCGGGCGAGGACTTGCGGCACCTCCTCCGGCGCGACCTTGACGCGCGCGGCGATGGCCTCGAACGGCTGGTCAATGAAGAGCACATTTTTCGCGGGGTTGTGATGCATTTCTCCGTGCGGCTCGGTGTGATAGCGCTCCGCGATGACCGCCGCCTCGGTCTCGTCGAGAACGCTCTTCACCTCGTCCAGCGTCCAGGTGAAATAGTCGCCGTCGTCTTCGAGGCTCGCGTCCGCGTCCTGGCTGGCGTAGAACCCGCCGCCGGGAGCCGTCAAAACGTTTTCGATGAAGGACAGGATGCCGAGCGCGATTTCCTGAAAGAATTCGTTGCGCGTGATTTGATACGCGCGCAGATAGTTTCCCAACAGGCCCGCGTTGTCGTAGGACATCTTTTCGAAGTGCGGAACGATCCAGCGCTCGTCCACCGAATAGCGGTGGAAGCCGCCGCCGATCTGGTCATAAACGCCGCCGCGTCCCATGCTTTCGAGCGTGGTGTTGACCACGGAAAGAAGCCACGCCTGCTTGCTTTCGAGGTAGGCGTCGAGCAGCAGGTCAATCGCGCCGGGGTGAGGGAACTTGGGCTGGCTGCCGAAGCCGCCGTATTGAGGATCGAACATGCGGCCAATGTTGGAGATGATGCTGTCAACCAAATTGCGGTCGGCGCCGCCCGCGCCCTTTTGAAATGTTTCGGCGCTGGCCAGCGCCTGCGCGATGTGGTCGGCGCTCGCGTGGATTTCCGAGTGACGAGTTGTGTAATTCTGCGCCACGGAAGAAAGCACGCGCTTCATGCCCGGGCGGCCGAAGTTGTCGTCGGGCGGGAAATAGGTGCCGCCGTAGAACGGCTTTCCCGCCGGCGTCAGGAATGCGGTCAGCGGCCAGCCGCCCTGTCCGGTGAGGGCGCTGACGGCAAGCTGGTAGCGGGCGTCAATATCAGGCCGCTCGTCGCGGTCCACCTTGATGGGAACGTAATGCTCGTTGATGAGTCGCGCTATTTCCTCGTTCTCGTAACTCTCGCGGTCCATCACGTGGCACCAGTGGCACCACACCGCGCCGATGTCAAGCAGGATGGGCTTGTCCTCGCGCCGCGCCTTCTCAAACGCCGCGTCGCCCCATTCGTGCCAGTGGACGGGTTGGTGCGCGGCGCCGCGCAGATAGGCGCTCGCCGCGTTTCGGAGGGAGTTTGAGGATTCCGCCTGGGCCATGAGGCCTCGTAGAGATGATCGGAAAGGAAGAATCCGAACGGCGTGCCGGCTGGCGTCTAGTGGATGCGCGAGCGGTCCGGCGGTTCATCCGGCAAAATGCCGTCAATCAACTTTCGTCCCGCAAAGCCCTCGTGAATGCGGTGCCAGTATTCGATGCGCTCTTCGCCCAGCTTCCAGCACAAGTAAGCTTCTTCGCCCTCGACGATGGCGGGAAAGTCCACCAGGCCCACATCGAGGTCCTTGATCAGGCAGCCGGTTTCGGCAACTTTCGAGATTGACTCCTTCAGTTGCTCTGCCAGCTCGTTGCGCTGGAGCCTGAGCTGGGCCAATTTCTTGCGGGGAGGAATCGAACCGCCCAGAACCATGATTTCTGCCGAGGCGCGGGAAAGCTCTTCATCCAGTTTTTCCATGGCGCGCTTCTGCTCGCGCGCCTGCTCGAGGTGCGGCGCGATGTAAAGCAGAAGGTCCTGAGCTTCGTGAAGCGTAAAGTATTTCTCGGCCATGCGGAGCAACCTGATTCCCGGCCGCAGACCGTGCCGCCGGGTGTCCTCAATTAAAGGTCGAAAGCCACGCCCTCTTCCCCACTTGCGATCTTACTTCCAGTTTACTTGAGTTTTCCGGCAGCGTCGAGGGCCTTCATCCGCCCAGGACGATCATTTCGAGTTTCTTGTGTGACTTGGCCTCATAACCCTGAGCGGAGTTCATCGCTTCCAGCCGTTCCTCGGAATAGCGGTCGGTCCGATTTCGCCAGAGGGCCGAGATGAACTCTCTCAAACTCTCGTCGGATGCGCCCGAGCGGATCATCGTCTTAAGGTCGTGCCCGTCCCGGGAGAACAAACAGGTCACCAGTTTCCCGTCGGCGGTCAGCCGCGCGCGCGTGCAGTCTCCGCAGAAGGGTTCGGTGACGGAAGCGATCACGCCCACGTCGCCCGCGCCGTCCGCGAAGCGGTAATCCACCGCGGGCGCGCTGCCGTCTTCGCGGCCCACTCTCTCCAGAGGATAGCGCGCGGCGATCCTTTCCAGCATTTCCTTTTTAGGAACCACTTTCTGAAGGGTCCAGTCGTTGGAATTGCCGACGTCCATGAACTCGATGAACCGGACGGCGAATCCGTTGGCGCGGGCGAACTCGGCCAGGGGCAGGATTTCGTCGTCGTTCACACCGCGCTCGATGACGGCGTTGATCTTGATGCGCTCGAATCCCGCGCGCTGCGCGGCCTTGAGGCCCTCCAGCACGCGCGGCAGGTCGCCGCGCTGGCTAATGCGCTTGAACTTCTCCGCGTCGAGCGAATCCAAGCTGACGTTCAGCCGCTTGAGCCCCGCCGCCTTGAGCGCCACGGCTTTTTCCGTGAGCAGCGCGCCGTTGGTGGTCAGGCAAAGGTCGCGCAGGCCGGGAAGCGCGGAGAGCTTGGCGACCAGATCTTCCAGATTCTTGCGCACCAGCGGCTCGCCACCGGTCAGGCGGATTTTGTCCGCGCCCAATTCCAGGAAAATCGCCGCCACGCGAGCGATCTCCTCGTAGGTCAGGAGTTCGTGGCGGTCAATCCACGCGCTGTACTCCGCAAAAGGCATGCAGTAGGTGCAGCGGAAGTTGCAGCGATCGGTGACCGAAATCCGCAAATCCTTGACCGGACGATGGTGAGCATCAAGCAGCATGTTGACTCGGAAAACCCATTCGTATTATCGCATAGAACCGGACCCGGTCGAGGGGCGATCAACGCGCGCGGGAAGGCCTTCCAAACCTTGCGTTTGAAGCGGGGCGGGAATAGGATGACGAGCCATGGACGAGCGCCGTCGGTTTCCCCGCTACGATTTCCGCGGTGAGGGGCGGTTGATTCTTCCCTCGGGCGAGTCAAACTCCGAAGTCAACTTCACCTCGCTCAGCGAGCAGGGTTGCCGGATTAGGAGTTTCATGATCCCTGCCCCGGGTCAGAAGTGCCGGCTGGCTTTTGACTGGGACGGCCGCGAGTTCGAAAGCGATGCCGAAGTGAGGTGGAGAACGCCGGGCGGCGAGGCGGGGCTCCATTTCGCCCCGCTCAACGACGCGAACCTGAACCTCGTCCGGCGCATTTGCGCCACCTTGCACCTGAAACCTGCGGCGCCCGTTCCCCCGCGGCCTGAGAGTGAATAGCCTCCTGCCTTTAGTGTCCTGCCAGGACCTGGCGGAGTTGCACGGCACCCAAACGAAAAGGCCGTCCCGATAGATTCATCGGGACGGCCTTGGTTCTCAACAATGATTTCAGTCGGGACTAGACCGAAACCTTTTCGGTCTCGTCCACGGGCTTGCCGTTTCCGTTGCCGTTACCGTTCGAGGGAGAGCCGATCTGCACCAGGGCTTCGGGGTTCTTCTTGAGGACCATTTCCTCGTAGTAGGCCCGCGCCTGTTTGGCTTCCCACTCCACCTTGCGGCGGGCGCGTTCTTCTTCCCCCGCGGTCATCGGAATGTCGTGCTCGCGCTGGCGGACGTGTGTGGCGTCGTTCGAGTCCACGTAGAGCGAGTGGCTCTTGTCCGCCAGTTCCACTTCCTTGCCGCGCGCGTAGATTTCGTGCTTGCCGTGCGTCTTGTACCACTCGGCGACGGTGGCGTTCTTGTACATGTTCTCGATGATGTTCCGCCAGCCGATGCCGGTGTTGTAGGCGCAGAAGGAAATTTCGCCGATCTGCGTGGCGTAAGGAATGATGCACATCTCGGTGCGCCGGAAGTCGTAATTGAACAGGTCCTGGAACCACATGCCGGCGATGAAGAGGAAGTTCCAGGGATCGGACCGGCGCTTCAAGGTGTCGTCCAGGGTGCGTTCGGGTCGCGAGGCGCCGTACTCCTTGTCGGCGCGCTTTTCACCCGTCAGCGCGAACGACTTGTCAAATTTCTTCAGCAGGTCTACCAGCGCCAGGCTCTTGGGAGCCTTGAAAGGCTTGTAGTTCTTGAGCAGCGCCAGGGCCATCATGAAATTCGAGAACGACCGCCCGCGGCCGGCGTCGGTGAGCTTCTGCATGTCCTTCACCAGGCCCGGGATGTTCAGGAACTGGGGCACCGGCGCCCATTCCTTGGTTTCCTTGTTGATCATGAGCGCGGTGCCGACGCCGCAGTTGGGATGGCAGCCGCAACTGACCTGGCCCCACTGGGCCTCGGGCCCGTGGACGAGGTCGGCGAAATCGGCAAAGGAACTCATCATCGAGAGCGGGAACCAGTCGCGCGTGGGCTCGGTGATGCCGAGCTGCTTCTTCACGTCCAGCGCCATGTGCGAGAGCGTGTAGCGCTGGCGCATGCGGCGCTCGGGAGTGACGTACTCGTCGCGCCCGGTGAACGAAACCGGCTGGAAGGCGATGAACGCGATCTTCTTGGGGTTCTCGCGCGCGAAGTTGATGATGGGGCCGACCTGGTCGTTGTTGACGCCGTTGACGAGCGTCGTAACCAGAATGATCTCGATGCCCGCTTCGTGCATGTTGTCAATGGCCTTCAGCTTGACGTCGAAGAGGTTCCCCACCTGGCGGTGCGCGTTGGCGTCCTCGCCGATGCCGTCAAACTGCAGGTAGGCGTAACGCATCCCGGCGTCAAACGCCTTGCGGCAGTAATCCTTGCTCTTGGCGAACTCGATGCCGTTGGTGGCCGCCTGCACGCTGTTGTAGCCGAGCTTGCGCGCGTACTTGACCGCGTCAATGAAGTAAGGCGACATGGTGGGCTCGCCGCCCGAAAACTGCACCGACATCTGGCGGCGCGGCTTGATCTTCATCGCGTTGTCGAGGATTTCCTTGATGTCGTCCCAGCCCAGCTCGTGCACGAAGCCGACCTGGTTGGCGTCCATGAAGCAGGGGTCGCACATCATGTTGCAGCGGTTGGTCAGGTCCACCGTCAGCACCGACCCGCGCCCGTGCTTGATGGTGCTGGAGCCGTGGTTGTGCAGCGTCTCGTCGTTGTGCGAGCGCATGTCGCGCCCGG
Organism: Acidobacteriota bacterium; assembly: GCA_024638215.1. Lineage (GTDB taxonomy): Bacteria > Acidobacteriota > Terriglobia > UBA7540 > UBA7540 > JAHEKS01. Next base: position 9,676 of record JAHEKS010000072.1, read on the forward strand.
GGAAATTCTTTTCAATCCACCTCAGGAAGTCCGCGTCCACGGCCATGATGTCCTCGAAGTGGCCGTGCTGCGGGCAATCCTTGACCATCCAGATCTGGCCGTCGCGCTCGATGATCTGCGCCTTAATCTCGCCCACCTTCTCGGTGAGCAGGTCTTTCCAGTCTTTCTTGCCGCTGATAATCGCCTCGCGCGCTTCCTGCACGCAGGTGGGACAAAGCGAATCCGTCTCACGCGGGAAGCCCAGCGTGGGCCTGGTCTTCTGCCACGATTTCAGCAGCGGTTTGTCCGACCATTTGGGCGTGAAGGCCGGGCGGGGATTGTACTTATTGAAAAACTGGATGGAGTCGAATGCGACGCCGGCGGTGGTGGTCAACGCCGCGTCGAAATATCTCATCAGCCGCTGGCCTTTGGTTCTCGGCATAATCTCAATTCCTCTCTTGTGGAATCATTCGAGGCCGTTCGCTGGCTAGCCTCAAAATACAACACGGCACCGGCTGCTTACAGCCCAGCGCTCGCTCAGTGCTGTGATTCTCTATAAGAACTTCCCAAAATATAACGTCGCTTCCTGGCCGGAACGATACACCTCCCGGCAGACCCCAGCCTATGAAATAACCCCTTGAATCGTAAGGCTTTTCCGCCCAATGGGGATTATTCGGGGTTGGATGGGGGGATTCGTACGCTGAATGGGAAGGCCCCATCCCATGAAAAATCAATGGGTTGGCCCAATAACACGCGCCTCCGCTCCCCGTCCGGTCCTTTCGCGCCTCCAAAGACAAGGCCGCCCTCACTGAGTTATCATCTTTCTGATCCGTTCAGTCATGCTGGATATCAAACAGCGCGCGCGCGAAATCGGCTTTGACCTGGCGGGAGTGGCGCCGCTCGAGGCGTGGAAGGACCTGGAATTTTCTCGCCGCTGGGTCGAGCGGGGCTTCGGCGGCGAGATGCGCTATCTCGCGAACCCCAAGCGCCACGACCCGCGCTCGATTCTTCCCTCCGCCCAGTCGGTGGTGTGCGTGGGGCTGGTTTATAACGCGCCGCTGCCGTGCTCAGAAGAAGTCAGAAGTCAGGAGTCAGAAGTCGGATCCCGGGGCTCGGGCCTAGGGGCTCGGGACTCGGGAGAAAGAGGCAGAGCGGCGAACACCGAACCCCGTGGCTGGATTTCGCGCTACGCCTGGGGCCAGGATTACCACGAAATCATGCGGGCGAAGCTCGAAGTCCTGCGCACTGAAATCGAGAAGTCGGCTCCGGGCGTGGAGACGCGCGTTTTCGTGGACACCGGGCCCATCGTTGAGCGCGCCTTCGCGCGCCTCTCCGGCATCGGCTGGATGGGCAAGAATACCTGCCTGATCAACGAGCGGAAAGGCTCGTGGTTTTTTCTGGGCCTGATTCTGACCAACCTCGCGCTCACACCCGACTTGCCCGCGCCCGACCGCTGCGGCTCGTGCACCGCGTGCCTCGAAGCCTGCCCCACCGGCGCCCTCGTCGAGCCTTACGTCATGGACGCCTCACGCTGCATTTCCTATCTGAATATCGAACTCAAAGGACCAATACCCGAGGAGCTTCGCATCCCGATGGGCAACAACGTGTTCGGCTGCGACATTTGCCAGGATGTGTGTCCCTGGAACAGTCGTCAGTCGTCAGTTGTCAGTCGTCAGTTGCCGGAGGGCGAACACTCGCCACGACTGGCATCTTCTGAGGGGCGACCCGAGCGCCCCGCGACCACCGCCCGGCCGGAGTTTCAACCGCTCAGCATCGCCTGGGTGAAGCAGGAAAATGGAAACCGGAAAATGGAAAATGAAAAACACCCTGCGCCGCGCGGTTCGGAAAGCACTCGGCAATCCTTTCCGGACGACGCACAACGGACCACGGACGAGGGACGGGCCAGCGAACCATTTTCCAGTTTCCAATTTCCAGTTTCTTTGTTCAAGCCCCCCCTTGCAGCGCTGCTCACGCTGACCGAAGACGATTTCCGCCGCATCTTCGCGCGCTCGCCCATCAAGCGCGCGAAGTATCGCGGCTGGCTGAGGAATCTGTGCGCGGCGATGGGCAATTCGGGCGATGCGCGGTTCGTTCCCAAGCTCCGGGAACTCTCCGTGCACGCCGACCCGCTGGTTCGCGAGCACGCCGCGTGGGCGCTAAAGCGTCTCAGATGACTCAAAAGAACTTCAGCAGCTCTTCGCGCTCCACGCGTTTATGCTGGGCCACGGAGCGGAGGATCGCACTGAGCGTTCCGACTCTTAGGCTCTGGTGGGCTGGAATCGCGATGCGTTGGTGGGAGGGCTCTTCGGTTTCCAGGATGATGTGGCTGCCCTCTTGGTGAACGATCTGATAGCCGCATTCCCGGCAGAGGGCGCGGGCCAAATCGTCCCCGCTCAAGTCTCTCGGCAACTTCATCCCAGGGCCAACATTTCGTCACGAATCATGTGCAGTCTGATCACGGAAGGCTTTTGAGACCGGTCGAAGTAGTACGCTGCCACGGCTTCTTTAACGTTATGGCGCAGACCGTCCCAGTCATCGGCCTGCGTGAAGATGGCCTCGGTGAGGCACTCGGCGACATAGCCGCCATCCGCCTCCTGCGTAACTTCGAAGATCAGTTCGCTCATGAGCTCAGCTTATCCGATTCGGCCACGCGGGGCAAGGCCACCGGTCGGGTCGGAAGAAGGCTGCCTACGGGGAAGCGAGCACGCCGGGTGGGCGCTGGCGCGTCTCCGCGGCGTGTCTCGACCGGATTGTGATTAAGCCTTTACCGACTTGCCCTGATAGCGCGGCACAAATTCTTCCGCCACGAAGGTTTCGAAGGAAGTCTTGGTGGTGTTGCGCGCCGAACGGGCCTCAAGCGGCGCCATATGGCCGCCGTTCATCCCGTCCGCCATTTCGAGCAGCAGGCCGGCCATGCTGTCGGACATTCCCATTTGCACCAGCGCCTGCTTCATCTGCTGAGCGGGGAGCTGGGTATAACTCAGGTCGGCTTTGCCGATCGCTTTACCGATGATCGCCGCCGCTTCCTTGTAAGTCACGTCGCGCTGGCCAAGCAGTTCGCGGGCTTCCTTGCCTTTGAAGTCCCGCTTCGCCAGGAGCTCCGCCGCGGCCGCGCCGATATCGCGCGTGGCAATCATCGGCAAAGCGAGATCGGCGCGCAGCGGCCCTCCCATAAGACCGAAATTCCGGATGACGTTGACCTGAGGCAAAAGGTTTTCCATGAAGTAGCCCGCGCGCAGGTAAACCGCCTGAAGGTCGTTGATGACGGTTAATTTCTCTTCCAGCCTGTGCAGGCCCACCACCGGGCCTGTCTTGTCACTCTTGTCCGCGCCGACGCTGGAGAGCGCGACCACGTGCCTCACTCCGGCATTTTTGACGGCCGCGGCCAGGGCGTCCGTCACTCTTTCCTGGTAATCCCTGACGTCAGGTGCGGCAATGTTGGGCGGCACCATCAGGTAGGCGGCGTCCGCGCCCGCAAACGCTTTCGAGAGCGCGCTCGCGTCCGTGGCGTCGGCGGTAAAGGCTTCGGCGCCCTTCTTGGTAAAACGCGTCAGGTGGCCGCCGCTGCGGCCAATCACGCGCACTCGCTCGCCCCGGCCGAGCAAAGTTTCAGCCACCACACTTCCCGTATTCCCGTTTGCACCGACAATCGCGATCATAAACAACACCTCCGTTGGGGATGAAGGATTAGATGCGCGACGATTGCCGGCGGTGCGGGTGACCGGTGAAGAAATCCTATCCTCAAGTCCAAGAAAGCGATTGATCGCCGCGACAACATAACACGCATTCTGTATGATGATGCGGCGGGGCGGGTCATGCGCGAGTTTGATGTGGTCACTGGAGCTTTCAGTTATACGGGCAAATACATTGCCCGGCGGCTGCTGGCGCAGGGCCGCCGCGTGCGCACGCTGACGGGGCACGCGGCACGGCCGCACCACTTTGCCCCCGGCCAGGTCGAGGCGGTTCCCTACAACTTCAAAAATCCCTCCGCCCTCGCGCGCAGCCTGGAAGGCGCGGACACTCTCTACAACACCTACTGGGTGCGGTTTTCGCACGGCGGCGATTCGTTCGAGAAAGCTGTCGCCAACACACGCACGTTGATTCGCGCCGCGCAGGCCGCGGGCATACGCCGGTTCGTCCACATCAGCGTCACCAACCCGCGGCTCGATTCGCCGCTTCCGTATTTCCGCGGAAAAGCTCTGCTCGAAAAGGCAATCGCCGAATCGAAACTCTCTTACGCCATCGTGCGGCCGACGGTGATTTTCGGCGTGGAAGATATTCTGATCAACAATATGGCGTGGCTGCTTCGCCATTGGCCAGTGTTTGCCGTACCCGGCTCGGGCGGGTATCGCCTGCAACCGGTGTTCGTGGAAGACGTGGCGGAAATCGCCATCAAGGCCGCGTCTCGCGAGCCGAACGAAATCCTCGACGCCGCGGGGTCTGAGACGTTCACTTTTAATGAGCTCGTCGAACTGATCGCCCGGGCGCTGGGGCGGCGCGTGCGCCTGCTGCATTTGAGCCCCGGCCTGACGCTCGGTCCGATCCGCCTGCTGGGCCTGGCGGTGCGCGACGTGATTTTGACGCGCGAAGAAATTGCCGGCCTGATGGCCAACCTTCTGGTCTCGCACCAGCCGCCCCGCGGCCGCGTGCGGCTCGCCGATTGGATAAAAGAAAGCGCCGCCGGACTGGGCGCCAGCTACGCTTCCGAACTGGACCGGCACTTTCGCGGCCGGTAAATCCTCTTCTTGGACGCGGGCAAAAGCAGGGCTGCCGATTGGATACCGGCGGCGAGCCGCGCTGCGCTTGCAAGGCCCGTGATTTCAAGCTGTTGCGGGACTAACTTTCGACGTACACTCGTTGTAACGATTATCGTTCGAACGCATCTAAGACCCTGTGAGCGGCAAAACCACTGCGAAGGAGTGATGAACAATGACAACCCTAACCCAAGCTCCGCAAGTTGCTGCCAAGGTTTGGGAGATTGATCCCGCGCATTCGAGCGCGCAGTTCAGCGTCAAGCACATGATGATCGCGAACGTCAAAGGCGAGTTCAGCAAGGTCTCCGGGCGCGTCAGTTTTGACCCCGAGAACCTTGAGAAATCTTCCGTGGAAGCGACCGTGGACGTGAGCAGCATCTCGACGCGCGAGCCCGATCGCGACGCGCATTTGAAGAGCGCCGACTTTTTCGATGTGGCCAGGTTTCCGAACATGACCTTCAAATCCAAAAGGATTCTGAAGAATTCCGACGCCAGCTTGCAACTCGTCGGCGACCTAACGATTCATGGCGTGACGCGCGAGACGGCGTTCACGCTGGAAGGTCCGACGGCGGCCCTCAAGGATCCCTGGGGCAACGTTCGCCGCGGCGCTTCCGCCACGGCCAAGATCAACCGCAAGGACTTCGGGCTCACCTGGAACGCCGCGCTCGAAGCCGGCGGCGTGCTGGTCGGCGACGAGGTCAAAATCACGCTGGACGTGGAGTTGGTTCAGAAAGCCGCGCCGGCGGCGGGTGGGAAGAACTGAGCGAGCTCACACCTTGAGCCCGTTCGGGACCATGGGAAGCGCGCGCAGGCGCACGCCCGTCGCGTCGAAGATGGCGTTGCCGATCGAGGAACCGAAACGGACGACGAGGTGGACTCTCAGATACGGCGCCTGAGATCCTCGATTGATAGGCGGGCTTGCCGAAGGATGGAGCGCACCACCCCAGGGCTCAGTTCTCCGGCATGCATGGGGACAGTGACGTGCAGGTTGCCTCGCTTTAGCTGGAGGTGGCTGCCGGACTGGCGAACTTCATAAAACCCCAGCCGCTTGAGCCCCGCGACGAGCCGCTTTGCATTGACGTTCCCCAGTCCCATCGCCGCCTAGTTTTGAGCTATTTCAAGGGGACGTCAATTAAAATCGCGGTGTCCACGGTGTCGGGGGCGTGTTGCACTGTAGTGCACACTGTCCGCACCAGAATTACCACGCTCGTGGGCGGCCGGGACGGAACAATTGGCGCGCCGCGGAATTCGTCAAGCCAGAAGCTCTTAGGCCAAGGCGTGAACACGGAAGTCCGCCTTGAGCGGGAAAATCTCCACCAGATTCTTGGGAGGATTGCGGCGCGGATCTTCTTCGGGCGGGACAGGGCGCAAGTAGGGAGAGTTGCTTTCAAAGCATGTTTCGAGGTAAAGGCTCACGGCCTCAGCCAGCATCTTCCTGGCTTCGCGGATTGTGCGGCCCTGCGACGCTACGTCCAAATCCAGGCACAGAGAGACAAACGCTCTGCCTTCTCGGAAGATCGCCCCGGTAAATTCAAATTGATTCAGTCCGTTCTTCATCTTGCGCTCCGTCTGAGGCTAGCACCATGCCCGGCTGGAGGTCAACGCGCATCTTCCTGCATTGAAGAAGATGGGCGCGGGCGGCGTGCGGCTCGATCCGTTCCCACACGAAGCCTCCGGTCCGCTACGCTTTGAGACCGTTGGGGACCATGGGAAGCGCGCGCAGGCGCACGCCCGTCGCATCGAAGATGGCGTTGCCGACGGCCGGCGCGAGTCCGACCAGCGGCGTCTCACCCGCTCCCGCCGAAGGCTGGTCCTTGCGGTCAATCAGTACAACTTCAATCGGCGGCGTGTCCGAAAATCGCGGCACGCGATACTGCGCGAGGTGCGGATTGGTGATGCGGCCGTCCGCGAACTCGATGGCCTCGAAGAGCGCTCCGCCCAGGCCCATGATGTTTGCGCCCACGATCTGATTCCTGAGGCCGTTGGGATTGACCACCGCGCCGCAATCGAACGCGGTCTCGACGCGCACCACCCGAACTTCTCCAGACGAGCGGTCCACGGCCACTTCCGCGCACGTCGCGACGTAGCCGCCTTTTTCAAAACCGCCGCCCATGCCGAAGCCGTGGCCGGGCGACTTGGGCGACTGCCCCCAGCCGAATTTCTGCGCCGCCGCTTTGAAGACATCCTTCAATCGCTCATCCTTCAGATTCTTCAGGCGAAATGCCAGCGGATCCATTTGGGCGGCGCGCGCCAGCCCGTCCATATGGCATTCGCGCGCAAAGTGGTTGGCCGTGGCCGCCAGGCCGCGATAGGAACCCTGCCGCAGAGGAGAATGGACGGGATGAAACTCAATGCGCTGGTTGGCGACTTCGTAAGGCGTGCCGATGGCGGCGGCGCCCGAGTTGTAATTGTGAAACTCCCAGGCCGCGAGCGTTCCGTCGGTGCCGATCCCGCTCTTGATTTCGATGACGCCGGCGGGGCGGAAGTAAGCCCAGGTGAATTCTTCTTCGCGCGTCCAAACCAGTTTGACGGGCTTCCCGGCGGCTTTCGCCAGGCGCGCCGCGGCGACCGCCGCTTCGCCGGTGTGCTTGCCGCCGTAGCCCGAGCCCATGTCCGGCATAATGACGCGCACGGAGCCGGAGGCGAGGCCGAACGCCTGCGCCAGTTCGTCGCGCACGGCGAAAGGCCGCTGCGTGCCGGTCCAGACGGTGAGTTTGCCGTCTTTCCAGAGCGCCGCAGCGGCGCGCGGCTCGAGCGGCACGCGCGCGATGTATTCGACCGTGTAGGTTTCTTCCAACCGGTGCGCGGCGGAGGCAAGCGCTGCTTCCACGTTCCCTTTTTCGTCGCGCTCGCGGCCCGGCTCGGCGTTCTTCTTCAGATAGTCGAACAGCTCGCGATTGGAAATCTGTGGCGAAGTTTTCCACTCCGCATGGATGGCCGCTATCGCCCGCGTCGCTTCCAGTTCACTCGGCGCGGCAATGCCGACAAAGTCGCCGTCGTGGACCACGGTCACTCCGGGCACGGCCTGGGCCGCAGCTGCATCCAACGCGGTGAGCGTCGCGCCAAACGCGGCGGGGCGCAGAACTTTGCCAAACAGCATGCCGGGGAGAATGGTGTCAGCGGGAAAGGTATGCCTGCCGGTGACGAAATCGCGCCCATGCACCTTGGGCGCCGAAGTGCCCTCGATTTTCCACTGCGTGGCGGGCGTCAGCGGATCGCCTTCGACGATGGCCTGTGCCAGGGTCTGTCCTTTCGCCAGCACTTCGTAAGGAACGCTGCGGTGCGCGGCGGGATCGGAAACCCTGCCGTCGGCGGCGACCAGCTTCGAGGCGTCCACCTTCCAGGCCTTGGCCGCGATTTCGACCAGCGTGTCGCGCGCTGCCGCGGCCACGCGGCGAAGCTGCAGATTCATCGTCGGCGTGGTGCGGCTGCCGAAGGTCCCCATATCGAACGGAGTCTGCTGGGTATCTCCCATCACCAGTTGAATGGCCTCCAGCGGCGCATGCAACTCTTCCGCCACCGCCTGCGAAAGCGACGTGCGAATGTTCTGGCCGATTTCGACCTTGCCGGTGAAAACCGTCACCACGCCATACTCGCCGATGTGCAGCCAGGCCCCGATATTCTTCGGCAAGTTCTCTTCGATAGGGAAACTTCTGCGGCCGGATTCCTGCGCGCCGTGACCTTCGCGCAGGACCAGAAACACGGCGATGCCGCCGCCCATGATTTTGAAGAACTCGCGCCGGCCGAGCGCGAGGGGCGAGCCGATGCCTCCGGTCTTATCGAAGTGATAGACCGGGCCGGCGTCGAACTCGTATCGCTCGGGCTCGACGCTGAATTCAGGCTGGCGCTCGTCGGACATGGTCAAGACTTCTTGCTTGCGGCCGCGGCGCGCTGGATCGCTTCCACGATGCGCGGATAAGTTCCGCAGCGGCAGATGTTGCCTTGCATGAAATGGCGGATCTGGTCCTCGCTCGGGTTGGGCTGCGAGTCGAGCAGCGCAACCGCGGTCAGGATCATGCCGGAAGTGCAGTAGCCGCATTGGAGCGCTTCGGCGTCCAGGAAAGCCTGTTGCAGGGGATGAAGGCGGCCGTTTTTCTCCAGGCCTTCGATGGTGGTGATGGATTTGGCGCCGACTGCGCCCACTTTGGTGATGCAGGAGCGGCGGGGATTGCCGTCTATCAGGACCGTGCACGCGCCGCACTGGCCTTCGCCGCAGCCATATTTCGAGCCGGTCAGGCCCAGGCGGTCGCGCAGGACGCTGAGCAGGCTTTCGTCCGCATCCGCCTGGAGGGCGTAAGTCCTTCCGTTAATGTGAAGCTCGGTGACCTTGGGCATATAAAACAACGGGCGCACCCGGCGCCCTAAATCAGGCTATTTTTGAGCCGAGGCTTTACGGATGGTTTCAAAGCGTTCGCTGAAATCCCCCTTCAAGCTTGAATCGAATTCCGCCAGCCAGCGCCTGATGTACGCTACGTCGAATGCAGGGTTCTTGGCGAGAATGCTCCGCACGTCCTCCAAATCGCGCGGGCGGCCGGCAACGACCTTGTGGATGACCAAATCCTCGACCGCAGCGAATCGAACCAGGGCTTTTCCCACCTCGACGCGCCGAACACGCTCCATCGCCTGACGCTCATAGACTGAATGCGAGAAAATCAGGTCAAGCCGAATGCCGCTGGGCCGGTGAATGCAGGGAAGAACCATCGTTCTTTCACTGAAG
>JAHEKS010000073.1 GCA_024638215.1 Acidobacteriota bacterium
CTTCCTCTTCTGCCGGATTGGATTCAGCGGGTGGCCACTTTTCTGCCTGCGACTTATCTGGTGACGTCGTTCCAGGAGGTCATGATTCAGGCCGAACCGCTGCTGAAACATCTGCCGGAAATGTTCGCTCTCATACTCTCGGGAGTTTTCGGCCTCCTTTTCGCCTGGAAACTCTTTCGCTGGGAAAAGGAAGAGAAGATTCCCAACCGCGCCAAGGCTTGGGCGCTCCTGTTTGTCCTGCCCTTCGTGTTCATCGGATTCTGGATGACTATTTACGCCAACCCCACCAAGGCCTGGGCCTCAACCTATCCCCTCTTGGGCTCCGGCTCTTCCAAGTCCGGAAGCAATTCTGCTTCGGAATTAAGATCCTGGTCACTTGAAGATTTTGACCATTTCAAAACCAGTGAAGATCTCGCCGCAACCTGGCGTGTGACGCCTGAAATCGCGCGGCAAGTGCCACCCGGGGCCAAGCTCACGCTGATTGCACCGGGGGCTGAGGCCACTCCGCAGGCTCTGCGTATCGAGGGAAAATTAGAGCAAACGGTCGCGCCGGCAGACGCGGAAACCGTGGCAAGCTCCGATTTGCCTCTCCCCAGAGGCGCCGAGAGAGCGGAAGGAATAGAATTGTGGGTGCGAGGCGACGGGCACGCCTACCGCCTTCGGGTCGCGCCCGAAAATGCTGAATTACAGACATCTCCCCAAATCACTCTGGTTCCGTCTGCCGATTGGCAGCCGGTCAGGATTCCTCTTCCCCCGGCAGGCTCCGCGGGCGGCACCGACGCACCTGGCAGGGTGCAATTGCAGCTCGCTGTCGCGGGCGCCGCAGGCGATTTTTCTTTTGAAATAGACCAGATTGCACTCTACGCGCAGCGGGACACGGCGCCTAAAGCGACGGGCAAGGCAGTATTCGGCCCCCAATAGGCAGGATTGTTAACTCCCGAGTTTATCCCTCTTCTTCATATTGCTGCTTGAGCTTCCCCACCACCGCCGAGTCGGCAAGCGTCGTGGTATCGCCGAGCAGGCGGCCCTCGGCGATGTCGCGCAAGAGCCGGCGCATGATTTTCGCGCTGCGGGTCTTGGGCAATTCGGAGGTGAAAAAGATTTCATCGGGCCGCGCGATGGAGCCGATCCTCGCGGCCACGTGCTCGCGCAATTCCCGCTTGAGAGCGTCGCTCGGCAGGGTCCCTTCTTTGAGCGTCACAAAGCTGGCAATCGCCTGCCCCTTGATGGCATCGGTCTTCCCGATTACGGCCGCTTCTGCGACAGAGTCGTGGTCCACCAACGCGCTCTCCACTTCGTAAGTCGAAATGCGGTGTCCGGCCACATTCATCACATCGTCCACCCGACCGAGCAGCCAAAAGTAGCTGTCCTCGTCGCGTTTGGCGCCGTCGCCGGTGAAATACTTCCCTTCATACCTCGACCAGTATTGCCGGACGTAGCGCTCCGGGTCGCCGTAAATCGTCCTGAACATCGCCGGCCAAGGCTTGGTCAGCACCAGGTAGCCGCCCGCGCCCGGGGGAACGGTCCTTCCCTTCTCGTCCACGACGTCGGCCTCGACGCCCGGGAAGGGCCGGGTCGCCGATCCGGGCTTGGTCGGGACCAGCCCCGGCAGGGGCGACATGAGAACCATTCCCGTCTCCGTCTGCCACCAGGTATCCACGATCGGGCATCGCTGGCGGCCGATATTCTCGTGATACCAGATCCACGCCTCGGGATTGATCGGCTCGCCCACGGTTCCGAGCAGCCGAAGCGACGACAGGTCATACCTCGCCGGCCACTCCCGCCCCCAGCGCATGAAGGTGCGAATGGCGGTCGGGGCTGTATAGAAAATGTTAACGCCGTACTTGGAAACAACGGACCAGAAGCGCCCGCGGTCGGGATAGTCGGGCGAACCCTCGTACATCAGGCTGGTGCACCCGTTCGCAAGCGGACCGTACACGATATAGGAGTGGCCGGTGACCCAGCCAATGTCGGCCGTGCACCAATAAACGTCATTTTCTTTCACGTCGAAGATGTAATGGTGCGTCGTCGAAACGCCCACCAGATACCCGGCCGTGGTGTGGACGACGCCCTTGGGCTTGCCGGTCGTGCCGCTGGTATAGAGGATGTAAAGCATATCTTCCGCATCCATGGGCTCGGCGGCGCATTTGTCCGAGGCGTCCTTGACGAGTTCGTCCCACGTGACATCGCGCCCCGCCTTCATTGTTGCGTTGGCTTGCTTCCCGACACGGTCGACGACCACAACTTTTTCGATGCTCGGCGTGCCTTCCAGCGCGGCATCCGCATTCGCCTTCAAGGGGACGACGTTGCCGCGCCGCCACGCGCCGTCAGCAGTGATGAGAACCTTGGCTTGGGCGTCGTTGATCCGCTCGCGCAGCGATTCGGCTGAAAAGCCGCCGAACACTACGCTGTGCGGGGCGCCGATCTTGGCGCAGGCAAGCATCGTAATGGCCAGCTCCGGAATCATGCCCATGTAAATCGCCACGCGTTCGCCCTTCTTCACGCCCAGCGACTTCAAGCCGTTGGCAAAGCGATTCACTTCGCGCTGGAGCATTCCAAAGGTAAGCACGCGCGTGTCGCCCGGCTCGCCTTCCCAGATGATGGCCGCTTTGTTGCGGCGGGCGGAAGCAGCGTGACGGTCCACGCAGTTGGCCGCGACGTTGAGCTTGCCTCCCACAAACCACTCGGCCCAAGGCGCATCCCATTCCAGGACCTTCTTCCACGGCTCGATCCAGTCCAGGCGCTTGGCTTCGTCGGCCCAGAAGCCTTCCAGGTCTTTTGCGGCGCGCGCGTAAATCTCAGCATCGCCCGCATTCGCGTTCTTGCTGAACTCCGGCGCGGGCCGAAACAGCCGTGCTTCCTGGAGAAGTGCTTCGAGGCTTTCCCTTTGTGTCGCTCCACCGTCGCCCATATTTGTTCACCCCCGAATCTTCATAACAAGATTCACAATCAATGCCGGCCGATCATCCGGCGCCCGGACCCATTGCGATTCTAAACTGATGCCCGTTGCTACGCTGTGTGCCCTGAGCGAAGCGAGTACGCTTCGTCCAACAATTCAACCACGTGCATCACGCGGCGATGGCGGCTCTTAGAACCCGCCACGCCGGCGCGGAGTTGCAGCAGACAGCCGGGATTGGCGGTCAAAATCAGATCGGCGCCTGTCTCATCCACGCGGCGCATCTTCCCGGCGAGCAGGCGCTCCGCCATCTCGTTATGTGCCACATTATAAACGCCCGCGCTGCCGCAGCAAATCTCGGATTCTTTGAGCTCCACCAACTCCAGGCCGGGTACCGCGGCCAGCAGTTTGCGCGGCGCCGTCCGAATGCGTTGCGCGTGGCTGAGGTGGCACGGGTCCTGATAAGTCGCCCGGGCTTTGATGGCCCCCATCTCGCGGTTAAACTCAATCCCCGCCAGGAACTCCGTGACGTCTTTCACTCGTGAGCTAAAGGCACGCGCCCGCTCCAACTCTTCCGGTTGTTCCTTTTCGAACAGCAGCGGGTACTCCTTCAGAACCGATCCGCATCCGGCAGCGTTGGTGATGATGGCGTCAAAATCCTCCGCGAGAAAAGCGTCTAGATTCCGGCGCGCCAGATCGCGCGCCAGATCCCGAATGCCCGCGTGCACATGCAACGCGCCGCAGCAGCCCTGGTCGCGAGGAATCACGACCTCGCAGCCGTTTTGCGCCAGGACCCGAACCGTCGCCTCGTTCAATCGCGCAAACGAAAGGTTGGCGATGCAACCCGCAAAGAAAGCCACGCAATGCCGGCGCGTGCCGACGGCGGGGACGACGGTGCCGAGCCTCTCCGTGAAGAACGGCCTCTCCATCCGCGGCGCCAGTCGCGCCACATCGGCGAGTCGGCCCGGGAAGGGTTTCAACAAAGCCCGCGTCAATGCTTCCAGTCCCGATCGCTGATAGAAACGCAACACGCGTCCGGCAAATTCCAATCGGCGCCGATGCGGAAGCAGGAAATGAAAGAAGAATTTGCGCAGCGCGGACTCAAGCAAAGGCCGCCGGTAATACTTCTCAATCTGCCCGCGCGCCGCTTCCACCAGCCGCCCGTACTCGACCCCGGAAGGACAGGCCGTCTCGCAGGAACGGCAATCGAGGCAAAGATCAATGTGCTCGACAAAGCTCTTGGCCAGCGGCAAGCGGCCGCGCTCCACTTGAATCATCTGGTAGATGCGCCCGCGCGGCGAATCCATCTCAACGCCCAGCTCGCGATAAGTCGGGCAGGCGTTCAGGCAGAGGCCGCAGTGAATGCACTTGGAATAGAAATCCCACGTCGGCGCCTCTCCGGGGCCGTAGCCCTTCACGAGAGTGGCATTCATCGGTTGGGTTTCAACTTGGCTCATCATTCCCAGTCAGTCTTAGGCGAGCTGCACCGGCAATGCCGCAATCACAATCCGCCCACAAAGCGCCCAGGCGAAAGGATATGATTCGGGTCAAAAGCGTCCTTCAACTTCCGCATGACCTCAAAATCATCGCCAATCGTTCCCCAGGCGTCCACCTTAGCTTTGCCGGCAAAGGGCGCGATCTCAACGACGAGTGAACCGCCCAATTCCTCACCCAGTCGGCGCAAATTATGAATGACCTCTTCGAAGCCAGCCGGTTCGGGATGCGGGTGCAGCCAGAGGTGCACGATGCCGCCCAAAGGCTCCGCCCAGCACCTCCAGAAGTGCTCCGGGCGCAACTGATCGCGATTGGCCCGAATCATGTACTCCTCGACGGCCGAAACTGCCATCGAGACTCTCAACAGCCAATCATCGGTGTTCGCTCGCACGCCGGAATAGGAATCGTCGATTCTCGACCAGACCCCTGCCATCGTGGAATTCCGTTCTTGTTCGCGGAACGTTTCGTTCGCCCGAAGAGCAATCTGTTTCAATTCGGAAGAGCACCGGCCTACAACTCGCTCGGACCCGCCGACTTCAATCCAGATTTCGCACCCGCCGCCACACTCCTTCAGGTGTTCCGATTCTTTCAGAAATTCCATGTAACTGGCATCCAGCAAAGCCGCGCGCAGCGGCCGGATGGGAGAAAGTTGGAGGGCCCGGCGAATCTCGCGTGCCTTCTCAAGCGTTCCGGCAGTGAGGACGAAAGTCGCCCGCTCGGTGGGCCGCGGAAAGAGTTTGAAGCTCATTTCGACAATGACACCGAGCGTTCCGAATGAGCCAATCATCAACTTGGTGAGATCGTAGCCGGCGACGTTCTTCACCACGCGCCCGCCGGCCTTGACCACCTTCCCTTCCGTCGTGGCAACCTTCACCCCCAGCGCCATGTCGCGCGGCGTTCCATAAAAGCAACGGTAGGAGCCGGAAGCATTGGTGGCAACAATCCCTCCCAGGCTCGCTGACGCACCACCCGGCGGATTGAGCGGCAGCCACAGTCCGTGTCGTCCGACAAAGTGCTGGAAATCGCCGAATTTCATCCCCGGCTCGGCGCTGATGGTCAAGTCCTCCGGCTCGTAGTGCCAAACACGGTTCATTTCTTTCATACAAAGCGCGATGTCATAATCGCGCGGCGGGTTTCCGATCGAAAGCTTGGTAGCGTTGCGGCACGGAATCACCGCGAGGCGTTCGTGCGAAGCGTAGCGAAGGACTTCAGCGGTCTGCTGTGCCGAGGGAGGATACACCGCCAGCCCAGGCGTCTTCCCGTCCACGCTCAAGGAGGCGCGGGTCCCCTCATCGGAGACCACGCGCGCCGCTCCGACGATGTTCGCGAGTTCGGTCTGGGCACGATCCAGAGCCGTAATCACGTTATGCCCCCGCGCTTACTTGCACGCGCAATTCCCCGCACATTTTGCCGCTTGGGAGCAGCTTAGCGGGATTGAATTCTCCAGCGGGATTGAAAACACTTTTGACCTTTCGCATCGCGTCGAGGTCGTCAGGCGAAAAAATCAGCGGCATGAGCTCGTTTTTCTCAATCCCCACACCGTGCTCGCCCGTGATCGAGCCGCCCATTTCCGCGCACTTGGCCATGATCTCTCGCGCCGCTTTCAGCACGCGTTGATGCTGCGCTTCGTCCCGCGCGTCGAACATCAGCAAGGGGTGAAGGTTCCCGTCGCCGGCATGAAAGATATTGCCGATCTGCAATTTATATTTCTCGGCGACACCGGCGATGAACTCCAGCATCTCAGGCAGCCGGGTGCGCGGGATCACGCCGTCCTGCACGTAATAGCTCGGACTAATGCGGCCGATCGCCCCGAAAGCGTTCTTGCGCCCACGCCAGAGCAGTTCGCGCTCTTCGTTGCTCTTGGCGCGGCGAACGTCGCGCGCGTGGTCTTCACGGCACACGGCTTCGATCTGGTCAGACTCTTCTTCCACGTTTTCCAACAGCCCCTCGACTTCAATCAAGAGCACGGCAGCGGAGTCCTTAGGGTAGCCGGCGTGCGTGGCGTCCTCGACGGCGCGCAGGGTGAAACCATCCATCATTTCGAGCGCTGCGGGCGTGATGCCGCGCGCGGTGATGGCGGCCACGGTTCGGGTGGCGTCGAGGACGCGGTCATAAACGGCCAGCAGAGTTTTGACCGCCTCCGGTTTTCTCATCAGCCGCACGGTGATTTCCGTGACGATCCCGAGCGTGCCTTCGGAGCCGACGATCAGTCCCGTCAAGTCGTAGCCCGGGCGGCCCCAGTGAGCGGCGCCGGTGTGAATAACCTCTCCCCCGGGAAGAACCACTTCCAGGCCAAGAACGTGATTCGTCGTGACGCCATAAGCGAGGGTGTGCGGCCCGCCCGAGTTCTCCGCCACGTTGCCGCCGATCGTGCAGGCTTTCTGGCTGGAGGGGTCGGGAGCGTAAAAGTAACCCTGGTCGGAAACTGCAAGCGAAAGGTCCAGGTTGACCACGCCGGGCTGAATGCGCGCGCGCTGGTTCTCGAGGTCAATCTCGAGAATCTTCTTCATGCGCGAAAACCCGATGAGGATGCCACCTTCAGGCGTCACGGCGCCGCCGCTCAGGCCGGTCCCGGCGCCGCGCGCGACGACCGGGACTTTTTCGCGCGCCGCAAACTTAACGATGCCAACCACGTGGTCGGTGGTAGTCGGAAGCACGACGGCGTCCGGCTGGCGGAGCGAAGAGAGCCCGTCATACTCATAGAGCATCAAGTCTTCCGGACGCCATAGGACCGCGTCCCGGCCGACCAAGCGGATGAGTTCGCGCGTGAAGGATTTCATGCCGTATGCCTTGCGGCGGTGCGCCGCAGTACTGATTACACCACGAACTGCCAGCGCACCCTAATCGGAAATCAAGGCGAGTATATCCAAGGCGCGCACGGAGGGTCAATTCGGGAGGGCGGAGTGTTGGGTATGCTTTACCGGGCAGGTTAGAATGAGGCCGGATGATCCCGATCCCCATCAACGATCACATCCGCCGCCGCACGTTCTGGTTTTCGACGCTCCTGCTGATCCTCGCGAACGTCGTGGTTTTCCTGTTCGAACTTTCGCTTGGACCGAATCTGAACAAGCTGGTTTTTCTGTTGGGCATCGTGCCGGCGCGTTACACCACGGTGCAGGGTTTGGCCCACGTGGGCCTGGCGGGATTCTTCGTTCCCATCTTCGCGTCCATGTTTCTGCACGGCGGCTGGCTGCACCTGATCGGCAACATGCTTTTTCTTTTTGTCTTCGGCCGCAGCATCGAAGACCGTTACGGGCACTTCGGTTTCCTGCTGCTCTACTTTCTCAGCGGACTGGCAGCAGCGATCACGCACATCATCGTCAATGCGGGCTCGACGGTCCCCACCATCGGAGCGAGCGGGGCAATTGCAGGCGTGCTGGGCGCATACGCGATCTGCTATCCACGCGCGCGAATCAGCACGCTGATCTTCCTTGTCTTTTTCTTCTGGAGAGTTGAAATCCCCGCGCTTTTCCTGCTGGGCTTCTGGTTTCTGATTCAATTCATTGCAGGCTATCAGATGCTGGCTATTCAAACCGCGACCGGGGGCGGTGTGGCCTGGTGGGCGCACGTGGGCGGATTCATGATGGGAATTTTTCTCGTGATCGTCATGCGGCCCAAGCGGCGCGGGCCGGTGGTGGAAGTTCGTCACTAGTATCCTGACCGACAAGAAACAACCCTTTTTGCGAGGAAGATTTTGGCTAAGACAAATGAGTGCAGACGCGCGCATCGGCGAGCAACCGGGTGAAGCTCCGCACCAGTCGCTGCGCGGCAGTTGTCTCACATCACCGCGACATTAGCGCGAACACACCCCAGCCTAGGTATTCACGGGTGTACGTGGCGTAGCGTTCGGGCGCCGAGGTCAGTTCGGCTCGAACATCTTTCGCGAAGTCATCGTCGGGATTCGTTTCGAGCCATCGGCGCATCGTGAGCCACTTGGCTGCCTCGTACCTGTCCCAGCTGTCTTGGTCTGCCAGAACCATTTCCACGACGTCATAGTCGAGGTTGCCAAAAGACGCGAGAAGTTCTGGAAGCAAGAGAAAGTCTGAGATGGAACCGGCGCGGCATCCCTTGGCGACCTCTTCTGTCGGCGGCAATTGCAGCCAGTATGGCTCGCCGATGAGGATGATCCCTCCGGTGCGGAGACTCTTAGCCAGAAGCTCGATGGCGCCGACGACTCCCCCACCGATCCAGGTGGCGCCGACACAGGCTGCCACACCGACCTTTTCGTCGGCGACGTAGCCGGCAGCGTCTCCGTGGATGAACTCGACCCGATCGGCGACGCCTAGTTCGTCAGCGCGAAGTTTCGCTTGTTCGGTGAACAACTGGCTCATGTCGATACCAGCGCCGCTGATTCCGTAATCGCGTGCCCAGGTACACAGCATCTCGCCCGAACCGCTGCCGAGGTCGAGCACACGGGTCCCCGGTTCCAAACGCAACGCTGCGCCAAGAGCGGCGAGCTTTTCTGGTGTGAATGGATTATGGATGCGATGAGCACTTTCGGTAATGTTGAATATCCGTGGAATGTTCACTGCAGAAACTCCTTATAGAATCTATTCATGCGGTCAAAGACCTAGCGTGCAAAACTACGCGACTTGGAAACCCGTCAGCCGGGCCGCAATCCAGTCGCCGACGGCGCGCGTTCCCTGATTGCCTCCCAAATCCGGAGTCGTGATTTCCTGCCGCACGGCTTCGGCGACGGCGGTTTCGATTTGCCGCGCTTCGTTCGCGTGACCTAGGAATTCAAGCATCATCGCGGCCGAGAGGATCGCCGCCATCGGATTGGCCACGTTCTTCCCTGCCAGCATCGGGGCCGAACCGTGGACGGGCTCAAACATCGAGACCTGGCCGGGATGAAGGTTTGCGGAAGGCGAGAGCCCCAATCCGCCCGCCAGGGCCGCGCCGAGGTCACTCAGGATGTCACCCAACAGGTTGCTTGTGACAATCACTTCGAATTGCGAAGGGTCGCGAACCATTTCCATGGCCAGTGTGTCCACAAAAAGGTGCCGCGATTCGATTTCGGGGTAGCGCCGGCGGACTTCCGCAAAAGTCCGCTGCCAGAGTCCGTGGCCGTGCGGCATGGCGTTGGATTTGTCGCCCATGCAAAGCTTCTTCATGCCGCGCGCCCGCGCGTGCTCGAAAGCGTGAACCAGGATTCGCTCCACGCCTTTGCGAGTATTCACGTCCTCTGTCACCGCGACTTCATCCGGCGTGCCGCGCTTCAAATTGCCGCCCACGCCGACGTAAGGCCCTTCGGTGTTTTCACGGAAAACGACAAAGTTCACTTCCCGCTCGCTGCGATTCTTGAGCGGGCAAAAGCGCGCGTCGAGAAGTTTGATGGGCCGCTGGTTGACGTAGAGGTCGAGGCCAAAGCGGATGCCCAGCAAGATGTCCGCGGCATGCTGGTTGGTAGGCACTCGCGGGTCGCCCATCGCTCCGATCAGGATGACGTCGAATTCCCGGCGAAACATGTCGAAGGCGCCCTCGGGCAGCGAGACGCCTTCGCGAAGGTATTTTTCCGCGCCCCAGTCGAAGGTTACTATTTCGAGAGGCAGGTGGCGAGTTCGAATCAGAGTATCGAGGATCTTGACCGCTTCCGCGATCACCTCGACGCCGATGCCGTCTCCAGGAATTACGGCGACGCGCTGATTTCCCATCCCGAGCACATCCTTTCACAAGCTTGCAGGGTCCGAAAAGGCGCTCACGGCGCGTTCCCTATCGGCTTGGGAAGCAGCTTCTCTTCCCCACGTTCGCGCTCCGCCAGGTAAACGCCGAGCAGAATCAACGCGCCGCCCATGGCGATTCGGAGCGTTAGATATTCACCCAGCAGCCATATGCCCAGGCCCGCGGCGATGACCGGCTGCAAGTAACCGAAGGCAGCAACCCGTGAGGCTGTCAACTCCGTCAGAGCGAAAGCATAAATCAGATATGCGACCAGAGTACCGAGAATCACCATGAACGCCATGCCCCACCATGCTTCGGCGGGCAAGCTGCGCCAATGAATGCGAGCGATCTCCCGAACACTGAAGGGCAACATGAAGATCGCACCGAATCCGAAAACCAGCGTGTTAATGGTCAGGGCATCGAACCGGTCGGCGATTTCCTTGAGCAGAATCGTGTAATAGGCGAACGCCGCGCTACCAACGAGGACCAGCATGTCTCCCAGCCAGGTCGCGCCGCTGGCGTGAGTTCCCTTGCCGGCGGTCAGGACTCCCACGCCGACCAGCGAAACCATCGCGCCCACGGTCTTGAGCATCGTCAGCGGCTCGAGCCGGAGGGCACAGGAGAGAATCAACACCATGACCGACCCCAGCGCTACAAGCAGGCCCGAGTGCGCCGCCGAGGTCCGCCCAATTCCGCCAATAAAGAAGACCTGGTTCAGGGTGATGCCGACGAAGGCCGTCAACGCGACGAATCCCCACTCGCGGCGGGTGAGGCGCAGCGCCGCGCGACCGCGCGCCATGAAAAATACGATGGCAAAGAGAATCGTCGCGCCGGTCACCCGCACCTGGGCCAGCGCCATGGCGCTCATCGAGTGCAGCACCAACTTGCCGGCAACGATGTTGGCCGCCCACGAAAAAGTGGCGATCAACATCAGGAAGTCCATCAGGGCGTAGCTTCGGCCGCGAGCCCCGCGAGTTTCGCCGGCCGTCGCGCGAGCGTCACTCAAATGATTCCTTCCGGACCGTCGCCGCTTCGATGCGTTCGAGGCTGGGCGCAAAGCCCAGACCGGGCGTCTGCGGGATTTGGATGGTGCCTTGCGCGCTGACCGTCACTTCCGGATCAATGATGTCCTGGGTCCAATAGCGGCGGCTGGCCGAGACGTCGCCTGGCAGGGTGAATCCCGGCAAGGCGGACATGGCGATGTTGTGCGCGCGGCCGATGCCCGACTCGAGCATGCCGCCGCACCAGACAGGGATGTTCTTGGCCTTGCACAGGTCGTGCACGGCGCGCGCTGAGGAGAATCCGCCCACGCGGCCCAGCTTGATGTTGATGATTTTGCCGGCCCCAATTTCAATCGCCTTGCGCGCGTCGTCCGCGTTGTGAATGCATTCGTCCAAGCAGATGGGCGTGCTCAATTCGCGCTGGAGCTTGGAGTGATCCACCAGATCCTCCCAGCCCAGCGGCTGCTCGATCATCATCAGGTAAAACCGGTCAAGTTCTTTCAGGCGGGCGATGTCAGCGAGCGTGTAGGCCGAATTCGCATCCGCCATCAGCGCGATGCGCGGGAAGCGGTTACGAACCCGGTCAAGGACTTCGACGTCCCAGCCGGGCTTGATCTTGATTTTGATGCGCTGGTATCCGGCGTCAAGCTCGCGCTGGATCTTCTCCACCAGCTCCTCCACGGAATTCTGGATGCCGATGGAGACTCCGCAGGGAATTTCCGCCAGAGTCCCGCCGACGAGGCGTGCGAGCGGCACTCGCTTTTGCTGCGCTTCGATATCCCACAGCGCGTTTTCCAGCGCCGCTTTGGCCATGTTGTGGCCGCGGATGGGGCGGAAGCGCGGCGCAATGTCGGAAGCAGAGGGCCACTCCTTCTTCAGGCTCCAGGGAATGAGGTAATCTTTCAGGATGTGCCAGGCGGTCTCGGGGTCCTCGTGGCTGTAGAAGGGCTCCTCGCCCGCCGAGACTTCTCCCCAGCCGGTCGTGCCGTCCGCCTCAACGCGTACCAAAACGATTCTGCGGGTTGTGGTGCGGCCAAAGCTGGTCTCGAAGAAATGCACCAGCGGCAGGTGAATCTCGCGGATTTCAACACGCTCAATTTTCATATTTCTCCAGAAGGAACCGATAAGAACGCTCGTCCCTTTCAAAGCCTGTAATAGCCAGCTTGCGGCTGAAGTTTCGCATCAGCTCCTCGCGCACCCGTTGCTGGACGGCCCGGGCCTCGCCGGGGCGGGTGTCGGCAAGCTCCCCGACATTGAGGGGAACCTCCACCACCGCACGCGGCTTCTTTTTCCCCGCACGCGGAGGCTTTCCCGCCAGGGCGCGGCGGACGCGCGCCGACTTCAGCCACCACTCCGCCACCAGGCGGTCGCTCGGCAACCCCTGCTGCAAGCGGCTCTGGACATGGCCGTAGTGATCGGGCAAATAGCGGCGCACAATGGCTCCCAATCGCACCAGATTGAAGTAAGAGTTCTTGGGCTTGAGCGGATCGAACGTCCACTCAATGCAAGCAATGCTCGCCTTGAGCGACTCCGCGCGCTGGGCAAGCTTGAGCGCCTGGCCCAGTCCGCGGTCTTCATGCTCCGGAAGGACGCCCAGCGAGAGCGAGTGGAAATGCCGCTTGCGGCCATGCCAGGCGGGCATGGAAGCGACGAAGCCCACCGCTTCCCCCTGCGCCGTGAAGGCGCCCAGCACGTGCCCGCCGATTTTGGGCAGGTTGATAAGCAGCCGCAGAGGGTAGACTTCATTTTCAGCGTAGCCCCAAATTTCTTTCTGAAGGGTCACGCACGCGGCCAGTTCCTCGCGCGACTGGCACGGCCGGATAATGTAGTTCCCCGAAGTTTTCACGCGAGCATGTTGACGCGCACTTTCCGATACTCAGCAAACGTTTCCGCAGTTCGTCATTCCGAGCGAAGCGAGGAATCTGCTTTTCGAACACACAAGAAGCAGATTCCTTGGGCCGACAAAAAGCGTCGGCCCTCGGAATGACGGGTTCGGGCGCTCTTCCGGATCATGTCAGCCTACGGCGCGTCTATTCCTTTTTGATTCCTTCCCAGATTTCGTCGAGTTCCTGCGCGCTGCACTCGCGCACTTTTTTGCCGCGCTTCGAGACTTCCTGCTCGAGCTTCTGGAAGCGGCGCGTGAATTTCTGATTGGCGCGCCTCAGGCAGCTCTCGGGGTCGGAGCGGAGATAGCGGGCCAGGTTCGCCGCGGCAAACAGCAGGTCGCCGACCTCCTCCTCAACCTTGCGAACGTCGTGCGCGGGGCGAACGGGCAGTTCGCTGCGCAGCTCGTGCAGTTCTTCCTCGACCTTGTCCAGCAAGTCCTCCACTTTCGCCCAATCAAAGCCCGCCTCTGCCGCGCGCACGCCCAGCTCGTAGGCTTCGAGCGTGGAAGGCAGCGTCTCGGCGATGCCGTCCAGCAGCGACGCCGCCTTGCCCGGGCCTGACGATTGCTTCCCCGCCGCGGCTTCGCGCTCCTTTTCCTTGACGCTCATCCAGCTCTGGAGCGCCTCTTCAGCAGTGTTCGCGCGAACGCCGCCGAAAACGTGCGGATGGCGGCGGATGAGTTTGGCATGGACGCGCTCAACCACATCGTCAATGGTGAAGCGCTTTTCTTCCGCGGCCAATTGCGAATAGAAAACCACTTGAAAGAGCAGATCGCCCAGCTCGTCTTCGAGCGCGTCGAAGTCGCGCGCGTTGACCGTGTCGACGACCTCGTAGGCTTCCTCGAGCAGCAGACCTTTGACGGAATCGTAGTCCTGGGCGCGGTCCCACGGGCAGCCGTCGGGCGCGCGCAGCCGCGCCATCAGCTTCACGAGTTTCGCAAGGTTGTCGCCCGCCATGCCGGCTCCCCCGCCCAGCCTTCCACGGCCCAAAGGATCAGCCTGCAACCGAATGCGCTACTTTATCAAGCCGCGCAAAGGGTTGGCAATAGAGGCAGCCGCAGGGCTCTTCAACTGGATATGCCGTTGACAGAGCGGCCGACGTGAGGCACAGTAGAATTACCTACCTGGAATGCGGGCTTAAACTCATTCAGACGGATTTCGCAGCGTGGCAGAGGCAACATGATTCTGAAACAGTTTTATCTCGGATGCCTGGCGCACGCTTCCTATCTGATCGCCGATGAAGCGGCGGGCACGGCGGCGGTGATCGATCCGCAGCGCGACGTGGCCCAATACCTGGAAGAAGCCGAGCGGCAGCGCGTGGCCATCCGCCACGTGTTTCTCACCCACTTCCACGCGGATTTTCTGGCCGGGCACCTCGAGCTGCGCGACTTGACGGGAGCGAAGATCTATCTCGGCGCGCGCGCCGAGGCCGAATACGCCTTCACGCCAATGAAAGATGGTGACGTGCTTCAAGTGGGCTCGGTGCGGCTCCAGGTGCTGGAAACTCCGGGGCACACGCCGGAATCCATTTCCATCCTCGTCTTCGCGCCGGGCGCGGAGAAGCCCGCCGCCGTCCTCACCGGCGACACGCTGTTTGTGGGCGACGTCGGACGGCCTGACCTGCGCGCTTCGCTCGGCTGGTCGGCCAACGATTTGGGCCAGCTGCTTCACGGCTCGCTTCAGAAGAAGCTGGTGACGCTGCCCGATGCGACCGTGATCTATCCCGCGCATGGCGCCGGTTCGCTGTGCGGCAAAAGCCTGGGGAAAGAAAACTCATCCACCATCGGCGAGCAGCGGCGGTTCAACTACGCGCTTCAGCCCATGACGCAAGACCAGTTTCTGGCAATCGTCCTGGCCGACCAACCGGACGCGCCGGCTTATTTCACCTACGACGCGGTTCTGAACACCAAGGAACGCCCGACGCTTGAGAAGAGCCTGGAGCAAGGCCTCAAGCCACTTTCGCTTGAGGACGTTCTTCGCCTGAAGAACGAAGGCGCGCAGATCCTCGACGTGCGCGAGGCGGCGTATTTTGAGGCTGGCCACCTGGCGGGCGCCATCAATATTGGCCTGGGCGGGGAATACGCCACCTGGGCAGGAACACTGATGAGCCGCGAGCGGCCCATAGTCATCATCGCCGAGCCGCGAGGTGAAAAAGAAGCGGGGATGCGACTGGGACGGATTGGGTTCGACCACGTGAAGGGGTATCTCGAGGGCGGCATGCGACCGATGGACTCGCGGGCAGAATTGATTGCGCAAATTGAACGCATTACGCCGGTTGACCTGGAGGCAAGCCTCGCCTCTTCCCACCCGCCGCTCGTGGTGGACGTTCGCTCCCCGAAGGAATGGTGCGAGAAGCATCTGGCCGGCAGCCTGAACCTTCCTCTGAACCGCCTGGAGAACGGCAGCCAGGTGCCGCGCGGCCGGGGCGTGGTGGTGCACTGCGCGAGCGGCTACCGGTCGGCGATCGCAGCCAGTTTGCTAAAACGCGAAGGGATAACGGAGGTGACTGACCTGATCGGCGGCTTGGGCGCCTGGCAGGCCGCAAAACTGCCGGTGGTCAGCGCCTAGGCACGGGCTTCCACGGCTTCGCGCTGGGCTGCGTGCCGGGCGTCCAGTGCCACCGATACCCTCCCCCGCAACCTGGGGAGCGCCAAGGTTGTCGCGAATGCCGGGAATTGATAAACTGAATGGTTCGAAGCAGCCGTAGATTTTCGCCCTGGGGCGAGAGGCTTTCCGAGTTTGAGGAAATCCCATGCCTGAAGAAAAATACGATGGTTCCGGGTTCAAAGTGGTGGACCGGCGGCTTTTCAGCGAAGACGGCAAAGTGCGCGAGGAGGAGCGCGAGCCCTCGAAGAACGCCGATCTGCCGCCTCAGCCTCAGCCCGCGGCGGCAGCGCCCTCTCCGCACGATGACGCGCCGCAGGATACTTTCGAAAGCGGCGCGGGAGAATTCAAGAACGTCGTGCAATTCCTGGGAACGACGGCACTGTTCCAGCTTGGCCTGATGCAGGGCCCGAGCGGCGAAGCCATACCCACCGACCTGGTGAGCGCGCGTCACACCATTGACATGCTGGAAACCTTGGAAATCAAGACGCGGGGCAATCTCACTCGGGAGGAATCGCAACTGCTGGAAGACATCCTTTACGAACTCCGCATGAGCTTCGTCGAAGTCGAGAAGCGCCTGGCGAAAAGAAGCAAATGAGAGTGACTTTCCTGGGCACCGGAACCTCCACAGGAGTCCCGACCCTTGCCTGCCATTGCCGTGTTTGCGATTCTTCCGACCCCCACGACCGCCGCACGCGCCCCTCGGTGATGCTGGAATTCGACAGCCGCGTGGTGGTGATTGACACCACGCCGGATTTCCGCGAGCAGGCGAGGCGCGAGCGGATGGAGCGGCTGGACGCCGTCCTTTTCACTCACGACCACGTGGACCACGTGCTGGGTCTGGACGACGTCCGCCCGTTCTACTTCCGGCAACGGACGGCGATTCCCATTTTCGCCGACAGCCGCTCGATGGAAAGCATCCGGCGGATCTTCAAGTATATTTTCGACCAGAAATATCCCTACGGCGGGCTGGCCAAGCTCGACCCGCACTTGATTGACGGGCCGTTCGAGCTCTGGGGCGAGCGCGTGATTCCCCTGCCCGTGTTTCACGGCAATCTGCCGGTGCTGGGCTTTCGCATTCGCGATTTCGCTTATATCACCGACTTCAGCGCAATTCCGGATGAGACACTTCCACTGCTGGAAGGAGTGGACGTGCTGGTGCTCGACGCCTTGCGCCACAAGCCCCACCCGACTCACTCGACGGTGGAAAATTCACTCAGCCTGGTTGAGCAATTGAAAGCTCGACGGGCCTACTTCACTCACATCGCCCACGAGCTGTCCCACTCGGAGACCAACGCGGCCTTGCCGCCGCACGTGCGGCTGGCTCACGACGGACTGAGGGTGGAACTGTGAGGGAACACCAGACGCCATGCGCGTGATCCGCCAACTTTCGGAACTCGGCGAGGTTCCCCGGGCCACCGCCCTCAGCATCGGCAACTTCGACGGCGTGCACTTGGCTCACCAGCAACTCCTGAAGAGGGTGATCGAGAGCGCGCGGGCGGCAAGCGCGCTCGCTGCCGTCATCACCTTTGAACCGCACCCGGCGCGCATTCTAAGGCCCGAGCGCGCGCCTTCCCTGCTCACCTCCACCGCGCACAAGACCGGCCTGATCGAAAAGCTCGGAATTGACCTGCTCATCGTCCTGCCGTTTACGGAAGAACTGGCGCGCATTTCGCCGCAAGATTTCGTGCGCACCATCCTGGTGGACGGCCTGCACGCCGTCTCCGTGCACGTCGGCCCCAACTTCCGTTTCGGCCACCGCCAAGCCGGAAATGCCCAGGTGCTGGACGAACTAGGACGCCGGCACGGCTTCCGAGTGGAGATTCTGCCCATGCTCGAGGTGCGGGGCGAACGCGTCTCCAGTTCGCACGTCCGGCAATTGCTGACGGAAGGACGTGTGCACGTTGCGGCGCGGCTGCTGGGCAGGCCCTACTCGACGGCGGGACCGATCGTTCAAGGTCTGGGCGTGGGAAGCAAAAAGATCGTGCCCACGTTGAACCTCGCCCCTATCGAAGAGCTGATTCCCCGCGATGGCGTCTACATCACCCGGACTCGCCTCGGCGAGAAAGCGCACGAGTCGGTGAGCAATGTCGGCCACAAGCCGACGGTCGGAGAGCATCGCCTGACCGTGGAATCCCACCTTCTGAACTTCGCGGGGGAGATCGACGGCGCCGAGATGGAAGTGGAGTACCTTTATCGCCTGCGTGACGAGAGGAAGTTTCCCGATACCGCGGCCCTCAAGGCGCAAATCCAGAAGGACGTTCGGCGGGCGCAACAATACTTCCAGCACCGCCGCGCCGCGCGAAAGCGCCCGGCCGCCGATTCCATGAGATGAACCGTCCGCCGGGGAGAGAACGAAGGACGAGGGATGGCGAAAAACCGCACCCTTGGCCTTACCGAATCTCCGGGCTCAGGCTGTCGGGCATGGATCCCATCGTATAGTGGATTATATTTGTTTGGTCTGTATAACATAATTTGCTATTGGTCCTATCGCTCACAGGCTCCGCGGTGCAACTCCACTGAAGAGGGTCGGTCAGCGTCAGCTCAAAGATGTACTTTGAGTAAACCTTGGAGTCGGTGGCTTGCGTTCCAGCTTCGGTCGAACCACTCCCGGATGTGGCAGAGCCGCCGCTGCCCTGGGACGGAGTAGACCCGGACTGCCCGGGCGTCGAACCGCTCTGCCCCGGAGCCGATCCGCTGTTTCCCTGCGAGCCGCCGCTGGGCAAAGGCTCGGCGCAGGCAACCGTGACGAACCCGTTCATCAGCCCCGGCTGGGGAAGCGCGGGCGGCTCAAGCTCCGCCGACATGTAAGGCTGGAGTTTTGCGAACGCGTCGGCGTACTGCTGGGCGGACAGTGGATAGGCTTCTTGAGAAGTCTGCACCTGGCGAAGCAAGGAGACCGCGACGGCTTCATGGGTGCGCTGGACCGCACTCATGTAACTGGGAATTGCAATCGCACAGATGATCATGAGGATCACCATCACCACCATCAACTCAACCCGCGTGAAGCCCGCGGGTCGTCGTTTCATTGGTTCTCCTCAGATTTGTCCGAAGCGCCTGTCCCCACCACCTGGACTTGACCGACTTGGCTGATCAATTCATCCAGATCGTCCATGATTTCGTTTTTGGATAAATCCCTGACTTCCAGCCGGGATTTCAGAAATTTGAGTCGCTTCTCAATCGTCTCAACCTTGCGATTCGCACTGGCATTGAGGGAATCCATCGTCAGAGCCAGACGGTTGGCCACGTCCTCAAACTCACGAAACTCGTCGTTGTGCCGAAACCGGATCTTCTCGTACTCACCCACCATCATCTGCATCAGGCCCCGTTTCACCTTGAAAAGCGGACCGGCAATGCGATTGGAACGCGTCAGAGAATAAATGCAGGCCAGCAAGACGGAAATGATGAAGATGGGCCAGAAATGGATGTGAAAGCTGAGCATCTGTTCGAGCAGAAG
>JAHEKS010000322.1 GCA_024638215.1 Acidobacteriota bacterium
CTTCCGCGTCCTTCAAATCACCGAAGACTTCGTCATACGTGCGGTTCTCTTTCACGATGAAAACCACATGATGAATCTTCGTGCTCGCGCTTCCAAATGGGGGAATGGGGAAATCCTCGCGGCGTGCGGCGACCTGCCGCGGTGAGGCAAAGCCGTTGTTGGCAACGACCTGGGCGGTTAATCGCTTGAGGGCGCGGTTCCCGGGAACTGGAATAATGGAAACAACACCTTTCATGATGTCGCCGATATACGCTCCTTCCGGTCCTTCATGGAAGTTTGGGCCGCCATTGGGTCCCGCGCCAAAACCCTTGGCGCTGACTACGTAAAGAGTCTTTCCATCCGGGCTGTCCGCCGCTCTGGCGGGGAACCAGGCGGTGGGGAAGTAGCCAAGGACCTTATCTTTTCGCGCGTCCAACACTGCGACCGCGTTGATACCTGCGCAGGCCACATAGAGCCGCTGCTCATCAGGGCTGAGCGCCATGCCGAAGGGAAGCACACCGCGCAGTCCTTTGACCGAAGCGGCGGGTTGCAGCACGAGGGTTTTCTCGACATGTAGGGTAGGGGCATCAATGATCGTGACGCTGTCCTGATTGGCGTTGGAGACGAAGACCTTGTCGCGCCCCGCCACGACGTCTCCGGGGCTGGAGCCGCCCACCGATTGGTCACCTACCGGCAGACCCGTTCTGATTTTGGCCATCACGCGGGGTTGTGACGGGTCCTGGACGTTCACCACCCAGAGAGAATTCGACTCCGGAACATTGGGGTCGCCCAGGCCGGGGATCTGCTTTCCTTCCACCAGCGCCCCTTTGGTCGCTTCTTTGGAAGGAAAGCCGAACGGTGGGAAGTGGAGACCGGTGTCTTTCGGATTGTTCGGGTCGTAGCCTGGAATCAGCGAATACTGAAACATGCCGACGTTGGAAACATAAGCGCGCGTGCCGTCGGGAGAAAGCGCCAACCCGAAAGGCATGCGGCCCACCGGGAGGCTGGCGATAATCTGCTTCGAATCTGTGTCAATAACAACCAAACGAAAATGGCCAAGGTCGAGCACCAGCAACCGCCGACCATCCGGTGTCAGCTGCATCGCCCCGGTGAGGCTGTTGTTGTAAGTTGCGCCCAGATACGTGCCATCGAGAGCCACTGAGGAAAGACGTTGGTGCGTTAGAAGGTCGAAAATGCCCACTCGTCCGTTATTTCCTTCCGAGATGTAAATGGTACGGTTGTCCGGTGAGATGGCCACGCCCATGAAAACACTCTCCGGATCCGCATCCGCGGACTTGAAGCCGGGAGGGATCTGAATGACCCGGGGGGTGGCGCTAGCGAGGTCAGAGATAACAGTAACAGAAAAAGGACTGGTGCCGCTGTTGGCAGTGACAAGCGTTTTGCCATCCGGGCTGAGCGCGAGACCATAAGGATGCGGCGCCACCTTCACGTGCCTGCCGAGCGGTGTAATCAGGCGGCCGTTGGGCAGGATGGTCTCGCCGTTGACGTGGATTTCGACGGGACGATTGCCTGCGGGCGCCCGAAGCTTAGCCCCCGCAGAAGGAGCACGGTGCCGGGCCGGCATCGGCTGAGAAAACAGAACCAGGATAAGAGCAATCAGTGCTAAAAACCAAAATCGGCTGCGCAAATGCTTCGCCTCCACCAGAGGAAATTCAGTCGGCACCAGCGCTCGTGCGCTGGACAACCCTTCTGGCCGCCGTCTTTGCATCAGGCACGATGACGCGATTGCCAGTTTCGATTTCGGAATCCTGGCCGACCCAACACTCGTACCTCGACGATTTGCTTGGGACAAGGACGGAGCGGAAGGCATAGCCTTCCGCTCCGTTGTTTGCGGTTGGACCCACAGACCGAGGTACGCCGAGATACTTAGAAGTCGATGCGCGCTCCGATCTGTCCCGTGCGGGCGCCCGAGAATTGGAAGAGACCCTGCGCCGAGGTGATGCAGCCGAAGCCGCACAGTCCCTGACTAGGGTCGTTCTTATGCGTGATGTTCATGTCCGGGGTGCCCAGGTTGAGGTGGTTGAGCACATTGGTGAAGGAAACCTCAATCCTCAGCTTGGCACGCTCGGTCAGGTCAAAGTTCTTGGAGACCGCGAAGTCCCAGCTAATGGTCCCAGGACCCTCGAGAATGCCCATCCCGGAGGTGCCGAACCGGCCGATGGGAGGCGGAGCACCGGGGGCAGTCGTGCCCACAGTGCAATTCCCGGCGGGGCAGACGAATGCCGAGGAGTCAAACCATTCGCTCGAAGTCTGGGTGGAAGGGTAACCAGAGCCAACGCGGTCAGGGTGCGAGGAACGCCCCGCAAGTCCAATGCCCGTTCCTGAGGGGTCGCCACCCGTGAAGAGCGGCGTGAGAAACGGCCCGGATTGAACTAGGAAGATGTTGCTGGTCTGCCACCCGCCGACGATGCCGTTCACGATTGGGTTCGTGGTATTGGCAAAACGGTTCCCCTTTCCGACGGGTAGCTGGTAAATCAGCGTAGTGATCCAGTTATGGCGGCGCGGCCCGAAGGTGTTGCCATACTCCAAATAACGATCGTGCCAATTTCCCGAGCGGCTGCAGGACCATTCTCCACAGAAGCCCCCGTTGCCGCTATACCCCATATTGTCCGCCAAGTTCTTGGACCAGGTGTAGGTGCTATTGAAAGTCAGCCCCTTCGTGAACCGGCGGGTGGCCTCGAACTGCAACGCATTGTAATTGGCCGTTGCGCCGATTGATCGCCCGTTGACGATCCCCCAGTTGGGGTAAGGCCGGCTGCTTAGAGGTTGCAGTTGATAAGGAGTGGTGGAGTTTGGAAGCCCCTGGTTCCAGTCGGGCGACCAGGAAAGTTGTGTAGTCTTCATGCCGATGTAAGAGATGCGCAACCCCGTTGAGAACCCGACGTCGCGCTCCACCGAGAGGTTCCATTGGAGCGAATAGGGGTCCTTCCAGTGGGTGTCCACGGCCGTACCGAAATAGGCAGAACCGTATGCCCCGACATCAATACCGGTTCCAGCCGAACTCGTGTTTGGCCAGGTGAAGAGCGGGACACCGCCCACTAAACCATTATTGTACGTGTGTGTGAATGCGTTCAGAGTTTCAGTGAGCGAGTAGTAGATGTCACCCATGGTGCCGGCCTCGTAGGAGCCAATGCCGCCGCGCACCACCGTCCTGTCGTTGTGAAAAGGTTTATAGGCGAAACCGAAGCGCGGCAGGATATACGTGGACATGCTACGCAGGGACTGAGGAAGCCCAACCTTAGAGGCGGGGACCACCGGTGTGCATGGGGCGCCGTTTATTTCCGTGGGATCGGTAAGGGTCAGGGGAACGTCCTGCATCGGGCAGGCGTCGAAGGAAACGAGGTACCCGGGAGCCAGCGTGCTCGCGTAGCCATCCGGAAAAACTACGCGGCCCGACTTCGCCGGCCCGCTCCTGTCGAAGGTGCCGATCAAGCCGTTGGCATCGGTGTAGGCAGGGTGATACTCCCAGCGCACCCCGTACTCGAGGGTCAGCCGCGGGCTGACGCGAAAACTATCCTGAGCGAAGAAAGCATAGTGAGTGCTGCGGCCATCATTGTCATGGCTGGTGTTGTCCAACCAGGAGGTCGTCGGGAGGCCGAGCAGGAAGTCGGAGAAATCGTCGCCGGTGAATGTGCTCTCAAAGGAGAAGCTGCCGTAGTTGTCAGCACCGAAAAACTCGCACGGTGACACGCCGCGTACCAGGCGCACGTCCCCTCCGAACTTCAAGGTGTGGCGGCCCTTGACCCAGCTCAGGTTGTCGCTGAACTCGATGCTGCGCGATTGATAGGGCTCGTACAGGCGGTTGACGTCGAGGCTGGTCGTGAGGCCACTGAACTCGACGTCCGTGATTCCATTAAACCAGAGGTTGCCCACATTTTGAAGCCCCAGAGTGTCGGCGAAGGCGGGGCCATCAAAAGGATTCGAGTTCCCGGAATGATCGTTGGTGAAGCCGAACCGGAACTCGTTCAACAACGTGGGTCGGATGCTGTACGTCGCAGAAAGCACCAGCATCCGCACGTGCTCGATTGCTGAACTGGAAGGAACCAGCAGTTTTTTGGTTGCGAGCTGGGTGATGTTCTTAAAGGTGTATCGCCCGAAGACAGAAAGCTTCTGGCCGAAGTACTGGTCACCCCGGACGTCAAACCCGGTGGAGTCGTAGTTCGCCGGCTGGTTCACGTTGTAATTGTTGTCGGTGAACGCGGACCCCCGGTTCGGCAGCGGATAAAGCGACAGGATCTTGCTTGCAACCGGGTTGACCGTGGGGATCAGGTTGTTCGCGAAGGGCTGCCCCGTCAAAGGATCGTAGATCTGGCCGATGACGTTGCCGCTCCCGTCGCGGTCCAAGCAGACGCCGGAGGTGTCGAAACCGGATGAGCATAGATAAGCCTCATTGCCGTCCCGCATGGCTTGGGTGGGGACAGTGTTCTGGATGACCCCGGTGCGCGGCAAATGGAAACGTTCGTAGGTGCCGTAGAAGAAGGATTTGTTTTTCCCGTCATAGACATGAGGGATCACTACCGGACCCCCTCCGCTGACGCCAAAATCATTGGCGACCTTCGCGGGCTTCGTTACGGCGCCGTAAGGAATGGCGTCGAGGGCGGCATTCTGGTGGTACCAGAACACGTGGCCGTGGAGATCGTTTGTGCCGCTCTTCGAAACGGTCGTCACGTCGCCGGGGGCGCCGAATTCCGCCGGGCTGCCTACACCCTGCACTTTAATTTCGGCCAGCGAGTCCGCCGAAGGGAAGGCGTTGCGCAGAGGTGAGTTGCCACTGACATCCGTGGTGGAAATCCCGTCCACACTAAACTGCGACTGGTTCTGCAGGCCCCCTTGGATGGAGAGGCTGCCGCCGCTGTCGGCTTGTATCCCCGGCAGGACACTGAGCAGAAGGTACGGGCTGTTGCCACCGCCCGAGGCGCGGAAGTTGGTGG
>JAHEKS010000323.1 GCA_024638215.1 Acidobacteriota bacterium
GGTATTGCGCACTTCGCGAATCTTTCCCAGGGTTTCGGGAATAAAACTCTGCCCCCCGAAGCCCGGATTGACCGTCATCACCAGAACCAGGTCCACCTGATTGAGCACCTCGGAGATCAGGCTGGCGGGCGTGGAAGGATTCAGCGCGACGCCGGCCTTCTTCCCCAAGCTGTGAATGTGTTGGAGCGCGCGATGCAAGTGGGGCGTGGATTCCTGGTGAATGATGATCGTGTCGGCGCCGGCGCGCGCGAATTTCTCGATAAAGTCTTCCGGCGGCTCGACCATCAGGTGCGTCTCGAACGTCAGCTTGGTAAGCGGCCGCAGCGACTCAACCGCCAGAGTTCCGAAAGTGATGTTGGGGACAAAGCGCCCGTCCATCACGTCAATCTGGATGCGGTCTACTCCCGCTTCTTCGACCGCCAAGACGTCCCGCCCAAGGTGAGTGAAATCCGCCGAGAGGATAGAAGGTGCAATCTTGATCAAACGTCACTCCTCGCCGCTTGGCTCAGCAACCGCGCCGCCTGCCTGTCCACGAACCAGCTCAGGCGCCCGTTGGCCGGCTTGATTCCCTGCGCTGGATAGACCGCCGGCGGCCCTTCCAGCACCTGGCGCAGAGTTTCCGCCTTATCGTCTCCCGAAACAAGAAAAATGATTTGCGCGGCGGCATTCAGGACCGGGTAGGTCAGCGTCAGGCGGTATTTGCCCAGCCGGGGGCTGTAGTTGCAACAAACCCAGAGCTTACGCTCGGCCAGCGCGCGCGACTGGGGAAACAACGAGGCGGTGTGCCCGTCCCCGCCCATTCCCAGGAATACCAGGTCCAGACGCGGCCATTCTCCGGGCGCGGGATGCAGCACCCGGCCAAGCTCGGCCGCATATTCGCGCGCCGCTGCATCGCGGTCATCTTTTTCTGCCGCGATGCGGTGGAAATTGGCGCTCGGAATCGGGACTTTGGAGAGCAGCGCCTCGCGAATCATCCGGTAATTGCTCGCAGGGGCATCCGGCGGGACCGTCCGCTCATCCACCTGGAACAACTGCACTCGTTCCCAAGGAATTCGAAACTCAGGATCGGACAAGAGTTCGAACATGCGGCGGGGAGTCGAGCCACCCGAAAGCGCGCAACTGAAATCCCGGTTTCCCGACGCGCCTTCCGCCGCCGCTTCGGCAAACCGGCGCGCCGCCTCCCGGCTCAACGCTCCGAGGTTCTCAAAGATTTGGATTTGCGGTTTGGCCATCGGAGCACCGAGGCGTAAAGCGTGGCGGCAGGTTCCGTTTACCATGCGAGCCGCATTTCAGGTCTGCAAACACCGAGCGACGATGGAAAGCGATTCCTCGAAAATGGGGTCCCGGCCTGAGATTTGGAGCTCCTCATTCACCAGTTGCGCCTCGTCCAGAACCTCCAGCCGAACGGTGCGGGTGACCAGCGGACGCCCCAGGATTTCCGCGCGCGTCACCACACTCCGGCCATCACAACCGCGGTCGAGCTTGAAGCTGGCCGGAGGATCGCCGCCCCCCTCCAAGGTAATCCAAAAGCAGACTCCCTTTCCTGCACCTTCGAATCGGCGCGCCACGCGCTGCACTTCCACCTCGCCGTGCGCCGAACGCAGGTAGAACGAGGACGTGCTGTTCTGCTTCCTGGAGGGACGCGCGCCCGGCTGCCACTTGAGGCGCCCCGCCAGCCATCCGGCGATCAAAAGCGCCTGGACCCCTTGCGCGGCCAGCCGCGGCGATTCCGATTCATATTCGATCCGAACGCGCTCCAAGCGATCCAAATAGCCCCGGGTCTCCGGCCGGTCAAAGCACTGTGAGATTAATTCCCGCCAGGGGGTGATGCGCGACCAATTCAAATCCAGGAATGAAAACTGAGCCGATTGCCTTTTGACATGACCTGCCAGCTCGAGCAGGTCCGGCTCGGGATGCAAGAAACGAGCGGAGTCCACCAGCACGCGGCTGGTCAGACGAAATACCTGACGGAAGTAATCGGGAGGGTCGAAGCGGGCGGCACGCCACCAGAAATGAACCGGCAGGCCGGAAAGGGTCAAGGGCAGAACCACGTTGCCCAGATCGTTCACCGCATCGCCCCGCGCTTCGACCAGGATTTGCTCGGCGCAAAGCCGCTTCGCGGAGGCAGAAGAAGGCTGATTGAAATGTACGGAGATCCAGGCACGCAGGGCCGCCGGCTTGGCCTCCGGCTGGGCAACCAGGACCACGGCGCGGCAGGGATTCTGCTCGGAAATCGCGCAAATCTGCTCGCTCACTTCCTGCGCGGCCTCGGGAGTCTCGACAAGAACAACCAGGGTCAGCGAGGCGGCGCGCGTCACCGTGGCTTCGGCGCCCTGGTTTTCTTTCATTTTCGAGCGCCCCAGCTGCGCCAGCTTGCTCTCCAGCTCGCTGATCTTGACTTCCTGTGACTCGCCGCCCGCCAATGATTCCAGAGTCAGCACGCGTTACCGCCCCTTTCAACTGCGCAAGAGATTTGTCGCCGGCACTTCATTTCACATTTCCCCATGCGGCCTTCAGAGGCGCCGCCAAGCCCTTCCGTCGCGCTCAATGAACGCATCCGCTTCCACCGGCCCCCAACTTCCCGCTTCGTAAGACGCCAGCCCCTTCTCCCCGTCCTGCTTCCAACGGTCGAGGATGGGCGTGACAAGCTCCCAGGACAATTCCACCGCGTCGTCGCGATTGAATAACGTGTTGTCGCCGAGCATGCAATCAAGCAGCAGCGTCTCATACGCGGTAGGAGGAGAGGCGCCAAAGGCTTCGCCGTACCTGAAATCCATCTTGACGGGCCGGATCTGGGGAGTCGTACCCGGAACCTTGGCGCTGAAGCGCAACGAGATTCCCTCGTCCGGCTGGATGCGCACCGCCATCACGTTGGGCTCGATGGAATCGGTGACCGCTCCCTGAAACAGAAGATGCGGCACGCGGCGAAACTGGATAGTGATTTCGGAAACGCGTTTCGCCAATCTCTTGCCGGACCGCAGATAGAAAGGC
The DNA here is from genome assembly GCA_024638215.1 of Acidobacteriota bacterium. GTDB lineage: Bacteria > Acidobacteriota > Terriglobia > UBA7540 > UBA7540 > JAHEKS01. The sequence continues at coordinate 2,992 of JAHEKS010000323.1, forward strand.
ACGTCGGCCCAGCGCCAGTTGTCCAGGCTCAGCTTGAGCGCGGCAAAGGTTTCCGTCACCGACTTGGGCGAAACATTGGGCTCCGAGCGATACCCGGGCACTTCCTTCCCTTCCGCAAAGCCCTTTGCGTACTGAGCGCGGACAGTGAAGTCGTTGACCTGTTCCATCGGAATGGGCCGCAGGGCGCGCAGGACCTTGGCCTTCTCGTCGCGGACCGCCTTGGCGTCAAAGGAGGCGGGCGGTTCCATGGCCACCAGGCTCAGGAGTTGCAGCACGTGATTCTGGATCATGTCGCGCAGCAGGCCGGACTCCTCGTAATAAGAGCCGCGGTTTTCCACGCCCAGGGTCTCCGCCACCGCAATTTGCACGTGGTCAATGTAGCGGCGATTCCAGATGGGCTCGAAAATCCCGTTGGCGAAGCGAAAGACCAGCAGATTCTGGACCGTCTCTTTGCCGAGATAATGGTCAATGCGGTAGACCTGGTCCTCATGGAAGACCCGCGTCACGGTGCGGTTCAGTTGGCGCGCGCTCTCCAGGTCGCGCCCGAAGGGCTTTTCCAGCACCACACGCGTCCAGGTTTTGTCCGGATCCTTGGGCTTGGCAAGGCCCGCGGAGCCCAGGTGCTTGACAATCACCGGGAAAAAGCTGGGAGGCGTGGCAAGATAAAAAAGCCTGTTGCCAGAGGTCTTACCTTCCTGGTCAAGACGGTTGATCAAATCAACCAACTGCGAATAGGCTTTCGGGTCGCCAAAGTTGTCCGTCAGGTAATAGACGTTCTTGCAGAAGCTTTCCAGGATGGGATCGTTGCCGTTGTCCAGGTTCAAGTGGGTGACGATGGCCTGGCGCATCTTCTCCCGGAACTGATCGTTGGAATAAGGGGTGCGCGAGCATCCGATGATGGAAAAGCCCCCGGGGAGCAGCCGCTCGCGCGCCAGGTAATAAAGCGCCGGCAATAGTTTCCGTTCCGTCAGGTCGCCGGAGGCGCCGAAAATGACCATCGCGCACGCGTCGGGCGTGCGCCGCATGCGGATGCCTTCGCGCAAGGGATTGGGCAGAACACTGGTTTCAGCCATGAGCTGGGTCCTTCAGGTTGAGATTTGAGAGCCGCTCACTTCGGGGTCAAGCGACCGCCCCGCGAGTTTTGCCGATCACAGTTTCAACAGCCTTCAGCAACTCATCGAGCCCTGATTTGACTTTTTCGCCGAGATGAATGCGCACCACGCGGCGGTGCCGGGCCTGGAGCGACTGCAAATCGCCCAGGGCCTGCGCGCGCTTGAGGGCCGAGAAAGTGTAGGGCTCGCCGGGAACCGGCAGGTCCTGCGCGTCGTCACAAGTGATCTGAATGAAGAGACCGCTCTCCGGCCCGCCTTTGTGAAACTGGCCCGTGGAATGGAGGAAGCGTGGCCCAAACCCGAGCGTGGTCGCCACGCGCAGCGCGTCGCGAATCTGCATGCGCACCGCCCGCAACATCGCCTTGAAAGAAGTGGCCGGCTCGAGGTAAGCCATCAAGGCAACGTAGTCTCCCGGCCGCGCCTGGTGGAGGAAGCCCGCAAGGCAGGTTTCCAGCATGTTCTCGGAATCGCCCAGTTGTTTGCCGAGCTTCTCCAGGCCGGCGCGCCTGGCGGCGTCGCAATAGAGTTTCAAATCGCCCGCTGAGCTCACGGGCTCGTCCTCGGGGAGTCTGCCCTTGCTGCGCAACTCGCCCAGCAGCCGGTTGGTGTTGTCCTTGCTCTCCTGGACGTTCGGCTGGTCGAAGGCGTTGATTCCCAGAAGCGCTCCCGCCGTCGCGGTGGCCACTTCCCACCGGTAGAATTCCTGCCCGAGCGCCAACTTATCCGGCAGCGTGAAGCTCACCATGGGATACCCTGCCGATTTCAGAGTTTCCAGCTTGGGGTCGATCCGCTCGCGGATTTCCGATTCCAACTGGATGTGAACG
>JAHEKS010000074.1 GCA_024638215.1 Acidobacteriota bacterium
CCCGCCGCGCCCCGAGCAGTTGATTTACGCCATCATGATGCTGCAAAAGAAAATCGAAAAACAGCGCGGAAGCTTCAAGCAGGCCGTGCTGCACACCAAGTAATTTTCAAATGACAGGAACGGAATTGTGAAGGGCGCTTCGCGCGCCGGGCAGCGGTGTGTCTAAGAGCGGCCGCCGGCAAGAGGAGGTTCGTCGAGAGGCTTCATCTCGCCCGCCACTTTGACCAGCGGGGCGACCCAGGCGTCAACGGTCTGCTCGTTGGCAATCAATTCCTTCAGCGTGGTCCCGTTCAGAACCCGGTCAACGACGATCTGGACCGCGCGCCAAAGCGAGCGGATGGAGCAATCCACCGTGTGGGTGCAGATGGTTTCGACTCCGGAATGCATTTCGCAAAAAGCCGGATCATACAAGCGCCCGCCGAGGAGCGCTAAGACCTCGCCGATGAGGATTTTCTCAGGCGGGCGCGAAAGCGTGTACCCGCCCGCCTGCCCGCGCGCGCTGGTCACAAAGCCTCCGCGGCGCAGCAGGCGCATCAGCTTGGCGGCGTGGGAGGTGGAGATGCCCTCCGCCTCGCTGATCTCGGGGATGGTCAGGCCGCCGCCCTCGCCCTGGCGCGCAAGGCGGAGCAGGCATCGCAAGCCGAATTCTTCTTGGGAGCTGAGTTTCATTAAAATACAGTCTGACCCTGGAACCTGTCATCCTGAGCCCTTCGCTGTCATCCTGAGCGAAGCGAAGAATCTGCATTTGTAAAGCTCAGGGTAAACTCCGCGAAGGATCTGGTTAATTCCGTCGCGATAAAGGGCGAGATGCTTCGCTTCGTCCAGCATGACAAAGAAGGCTTTTTCATCGTCCGGTTAGAGGAATCCCAACTGCAACTTGGCGGCCTCCGACATCATCTCTTTCGTCCACGGCGGGTCCCAGACCACTTGCACCTTCACGTCGGTGACCGAGGGCAGCACGCGAATGCGGTCCTCCACTTCGCCGGGAAGGACGCCCGCCACCGGGCAGCCGGGAGCGGTCAAAGTCATCTTGACGCAAACCAGGCCGGAAGGCTCAACCTTCGTCTCGTAGATCAGTCCCAGGTCGTAAATGTTGACGGGAATTTCCGGGTCGTAGCACTTGCGCATGGCTTCGACCACTTTTCCCTTGAGCGCCTGGATTTCCTGTTCGGTCATGGAACTAAGCTCCTTCGCCCGCATCCTCGGGCGGTTCGGTGGTCACCACCTCGCCGCCGTCCGAGAGCGCGCTGCGCAGCGTGTGCCAGGCCAGCGTGGCGCACTTGACGCGCACTGGGAATTCCGACACGCCTGAAAAAACCGCCAGCTTCCCGAGAGGCGGCTGCGCATTGTCGGCCGTCCCCTTGCCGGTGACCAGGTCGTGAAATCTTTCGAATAAAGCTTCCGCTTCCTGGCGCGTCTTGCCCTTCAGGGTTTCGGTAAGAATCGATGCGGAAGCAGTGGAGATGGCGCAGCCCGAGCCCGTGAAGCTGATGTCGCTGATGCGGTCGCCGTCCAGCTTGACGAAGATCGAGACCTTGTCGCCGCACAGGGGATTGAAGCCGTCGGCGTGAGCGCTGGCGCCTTCGATCGAGCGATGATTGCGCGGCCGCTTGTTGTGGTCCAGGATGACGTCCTGATAGAGGCCGTTAAGATCGCTCATTAGCTTCCTAAAGATGAATCGAGCTCATCAACGTTGCGTGTGAACTGGCTCCAGGGCCAGTCTAGCTATCCACTTCGACTGCTCGGCCGTCTCCGGCACAGGACACGCTCGCGCGCTGCTCACACGATGGATCGCTGCTTCGGGGTCAAGGCCACCCAGCACCAAAAGACCTGCAGAAATCATCGCTGCGCGTCCAAGGCCCTGCCGGCAATGCACGGCAACGGTCTTTCCCCCCGCCAGTTTCTTTTCGAGGGAGCGAACGAAGTTCAACGCGTCTGCATAGGACTTCGGAACGTTTCGGTCCGGGATCGGGAAAGTGATGAATGCAATCCCGTTTTCGCGGCAAAACTTTGCCTCCTCATTAAGTCCGAAGCCTTCAACTTCTTCACTAGTCAAAAGCGAGGCCGCAACGTCCACGCCGGATTGCCGCCAGCCTTTGACTTCCTCAGCAAGCCAGTCGTTTCCCCGGGGTCTCGCCGCGATGGCCAGTCGTCCCTTCCAGGGGCCCTCAATCCAATAAAGAGTGGGCGTCACTTTTCGTCCTTTCGAAGCTCCGGGCCATTCTCCGTGATTTTGAAAATAACTTCGCGTGGCAATGAATCGACGCCGACGCCGCGCCCACGGAGTATTTCGATCCGGTGATGCCCATCGAGGATGGTTCCGTCAGGCCTCACCTTCAAGGAATGTACTTGCCCCGGTAGCAGCGTGTTCTTCAATGCCTCTGTCTCCAGTCGACCCAGTTCGACCAGCTTAACTTTGTTCAGCACGCTCTCGGAGTGAAGCGGTTTCAGCGGTGGCTGTAAAGCCATATTTTGCCTGCCTCGTCCTTCCGGGTTTGCGCAGGGTCAGCCGAAAACCTCCTTGACCTTGTGAATGCCGGCGACCAGCGCGTCAATTTCCCCCCGCGTATTATAAAACGCCAGCGAGGCGCGCGTGGTGGCCGGAATGCCGAAGCGTTGCATCACCGGCTGCGCGCAGTGGTGGCCGGTGCGGACGGCGATGCCTTCCTGGTCGAGGACCGTTCCGACGTCGTGCGGGTGGATGCCCTCGATGACGAGCGAAATCACGCTGGCCTTGTTCTCTGCCGTGCCGATAATCCGCACCCCGGGGATTTTCGAGATCTCGTGCGTGGCATAATCGAGGAGTTCCTCCTCGTAGGCGGCGATATTATCGAGCCCGATGGCATTCAGATAGTCAATCGCCGCGCCCAGGCCCACCACGCCCGCGATGTTGGGCGTGCCGGCTTCGAACTTCTGGGGAATGACGTTGTAGATCGTCCTTTCAAACGTGACGGAACTGATCATGTCGCCGCCGCCTTGGTAAGGCGGCATGGCTTCGAGCAGCTTCGCTTTGCCGTAAAGCACGCCGATGCCCGTAGGCCCGAAAATCTTGTGGCCGGAGAACGCGTAAAAATCGCAGCCGAGCGCGCGCACATCCACCTCGCGGTGCGGCGCCGCCTGCGCGCCGTCCACCAGGACCGGCGTGCCCTGGGCGTGTGCCAACTCGACGATTCTCTCGATGGGATTGATGGTTCCGAGCGCGTTCGAAACGTGAGCGGCGGAAACCAGTTTGGTGCGCGGGCCCAGCAGCTTCGAGAATTCGTCCAGCAGAAGTTCGCCGCGGTCGTTCATGGGCGCGACGCGCAGCTTGGAGCCTTTTTCCTCGCACAGCATTTGCCAGGGCACGATGTTCGAGTGGTGCTCCATGGCGGTGATGAGAATTTCGTCGCCGGCCGCGACGTTCTTGCGCCCGAAGCTGTGCGCCACCAGGTTGATGGCCTCGGTGGTGCTGCGCACGAAAATGATTTCGCGCGCCTCCGCCGCGTTCAAAAACCGCTGCACGTTCTTGCGCGTGTTTTCGTAGGCCTGGGTGGCGCGCTCGGAAAGCTCGTGCACGCCGCGATGGATGTTGGAGTTATCGTTCTCGTAGAAACGCCTCTCGGCTTCGATGACGGGAAGCGGTTTCTGGCTGGTGGCGGCGTTATCGAGATAAACCAGCGGCTTGCCGTGAACCTTCTGGCGAAGGACGGGGAAATCTTCGCGGATCTTGGCGACGTCCAGCGCCGTTGCGCTGGGGCCGGCCGAACTTTCTGCCACGTGGCGTGCGGTTGCCATCACTCCTCCGCAAGGCGGCCCGGCAAAAGCCGGGTCATTAGCTGAGCATTCAGCCGCTCGCGCAGCGGCTGGAATTTGACGCGATCGATAATGTCGTTGGCAAAGGCCGCGATCAGCAGGTTGCGCGCTTCCGCCAGGCCAAGGCCGCGCGAGCGCAGATAGAAAATCGCTTCCGAATCAATCTGGCCGATGGTGGCGCCGTGGGTGCATTTGACGTCGTCGGCGAAGATTTCAAGCTGCGGCTTGGTGTTGATGACCGCGTCCTCGGAAAGCAGCAGGTTCTTGTCGCTCTGCTTGGAGTCGGTCTTCTGCGCGTCCTGCCGCACGATGATCTTGCCGTTGAAGACTCCGGTGGATTTTCCGTCCAGGATGCCCTTGTAAAATTCGCGGCTCGAGCAGTGCGGCTTGGCGTGGTCAATCGTGGTGTGGTTGTCAATCAACTGGCTGCCGCCGGTGACGTAAAGCCCGCTGAGCAGGGCTTCCGCGCCTTCGCCGTCCAGCACGGTCACCAGATCCTCGCGGCCCAGCCGGGCGCCGAGCGCGATGGAATTGGTCTCGACGCTCGCGTTGCGCGCCTGGTGGACGGCGACGGCCGCCACGTGAAATGCCGCGGGACTCTCCTGCTGCACCTTCACGTAATCCACCGAGCTGTTCTCGCCCGCCACGATTTCCGTGACCACGTTCGAGAAATAAGCGTTGCCCTCGAGGCCCAAGTGAGTCTCGATCACTTTGGCCTGGCCCTGCTGGCCCACCACGATCAGGTTGCGCGGATGCGCGAGGTGCGGCTCGCCGAGGTGCGTTGAAACATACAGGACGTGGATCGGTTCATCCAACACGATTCCTTTGGGGTACTCGATAAACGCCCCGTCTCCCATGAAAGCGGTATTGAGCGCCGTGAACGCGTGCTGCCTGAATTCCGCGTACCGCGCCAGATGCTGTTCGAGCGGCGCGGCGCCGCTATTCAATGCTGCGGCGAGGCTTGAGACTTTCACATTCTTGGGGAAACCGTTGAGGGAGGAAAGGCTCGGGGAAAAGAAGCCATTCACGAAAACCAGGCGGCTACAGCCCAAGTCAAAGAAAGGCGACTGGCGAAGCTTCGCCTCGAGATTGCCGCTCGATTCCGCGCGCGCCGCCTGGAAGGGGCCATTCGCGATGGGAGTGACGTTGGTGTACTTCCAGTCTTCCAGGCGCGTCGTCGGAAAGCCCAGGTCGGCGAACGCGCGGATGGCGTCCGAGCGCAGCGACTTCAGCCACGCGGGGCTCTTGCCGTCCCGCTGCTTTTCCAGGTCGCGGTAGCGGTCGAGATAAACTCCGTAAGTTGCGTTCACAGCGGTCGTCATGAATTCGTTAATCCCTTTTTCGTCTTTTGGACTGCCTACTGCCTTCTGCCGGCTGCCTACTTTCTCCTACGCTCGCTCGTGCGCGGGCACAGTTTCATCCAGCCAGCTATAGCCCTTGTCTTCGAGTTCCAGCGCCAGAGACTTGTCGCCCGATTTGATGATGCGGCCGTTGGAGAGCACGTGAACGTAGTCGGGCACGATGTAGTTGAGCAGCCGCTGGTAGTGCGTGACCACGATGATGGAGCGCTCCTTGCCGCGCAGGGCGTTGACGCCGTTGGCGACAATCCTGAGCGCGTCAATGTCGAGGCCGGAATCGGTCTCGTCCATGATGGCGAGCTTCGGCTGCAAGACGGCCATCTGGAAAATCTCGTTGCGCTTCTTTTCACCGCCCGAAAAACCTTCATTCACGGGACGGTTCATCAGGGTCTCGTCCATTTCCAGCAGCTTCATTTTTTCTTTCACCAGCGCCAGAAAATCCATGGCGTCCAGTTCTTCTTCGCCGCGCTGCTTGCGCAGGGCGTTCAGCGCCGCGCGCAGGAAGTAGGTGTTCGAGACGCCGGGAATTTCCACCGGATACTGGAAGGCAAGAAAAATGCCGGCGCGGGCCCGGTCCTCGGGCGACATTCCGAGCAGGTCCTGGCCCTGATACAGGACCTCGCCGCCCGTGACCGTGTAGGTGTCCCGCCCCGCCAATACCTGCGCCAGCGTGCTTTTGCCGGAGCCGTTCGGCCCCATGATGGCGTGCACTTCGCCCAGGTCTACCGAAAGATCAATCCCTTTCAGAATTTCGTTGGTGCCCACCGAAGCTTGAAGATTTTTGATTTCAAGAAGCATTCGTTTTTTCGTCCTTTGTCCGATGTCAGTAGTCCGTGGTTTGCAGAAAATGGAAACTGGAAACTCGAAACTGGAAAATCGAAACTCGCCACTTGTCATTCTGAGTCCCGATGCTCTTCATCGGGACGAAGAATCTGCTTTGCCGTTCGCGCCATCAAACTGCCGCAGACTTGACGAGCAAGTCTGCGCTGCGCGCTCAGGCCGGTGTTCTTGCCGCCGCAACGCGCTGGAAGGAAAAGTCCGGCAGTTCCGCCCGCTCCTTCGCGTGCTCGATGGTCATGCTCACCAGCCTGCCGCTGGCATCAAATTCAACCAGGGTGTTTTCATCCAGGTCCCTCGTCTCAGAGACCTCACCCTTTTTCAAAGTGATCAGCAGCGTATCCGTGTCCTCAAAATACTGAATTGTCATCGTTCATTCCGTGAACCCAAGAATCTGCTTTATCTTTGCCTCCATCGCAGACATCAAAGAGCGATGTCTGCGCCAGCCGCGACCCGCTCCTGCCGGCGCAGGGGGCGTATCATCAAGTCGTCTCCGTCGAGGCAGAATTGCACATTAAGGGATAGGATCCAGTGTCGCCGGCCGTCTCTGCGACTAATGTCCGTGTCGAGTTTATAAACGTGGTCCGCGTTTACGTGCAAGAGAATGCCGCTGTCATGGTCGCGGAGTGAGAGCCGCTCCTTCGAAGCGTCCTCTACCCAAAACTCTACGTTGCGAGGCGGGTCGCCCCTCCTCTCCCTTCCGAGTTCCCGGAGGGGAGGTTCTATTCGCACACAACTGTCCTTCAGTTTTGGTAGCATCCCCTTGTTCATGGAAGCCTCCGCCATTCGTCATTCATAATTCTGAATTACCCCACGCTTCCTTCCAGGCTCACGCTCAGCAGCTTTTGCGCCTCGACGGCGAACTCCATCGGCAACTCCTTGAACACCTGCTTGCAGAAGCCGTTGACGATCATCCCGATGGCGTCTTCGGTGGAAAGCCCGCGCTGGCGGCAGTAGAAAATCTGGTCTTCGCCGATCTTGGACGTCGAAGCCTCGTGCTCGACGGTCGCGGTCGAGTTCTTGACTTCGAGATACGGGAAGGTGTGCGCGCCGCATTTGTCGCCCATCAGCAGCGAGTCGCACTGCGAGTAATTGCGCGCGTTCTTCGCGCCCTTCATGATCTTCACCATGCCGCGATAGCTGTTCTGCCCGTGCCCGCCGCTGATGCCCTTGGAAACGATGGTGCTCGAAGTGTTCTTGCCGATGTGGATCATCTTGGTGCCGGTATCGGCCTGCTGGTAATTATTGGTCAGGGCCACCGAGTAGAACTCGCCCACGGAATTTTCGCCCTGGAGGATGCAGCCGGGATATTTCCAGGTGATGGCGGAGCCGGTCTCAACCTGCGTCCAGGAAATCTTGGAATTCTTGCCCCGGCAGTCGCCGCGCTTGGTGACAAAGTTGTAAATGCCGCCCTTGCCTTCCTTGTCGCCCGGATACCAGTTCTGGACCGTGGAATACTTGACGGTGGCATTGTCGAGCGCGACCAGCTCGACCACAGCCGCGTGCAACTGATTCGTGTCGCGCATAGGCGCCGTGCAGCCTTCCAGGTAGCTGACGTAGGCGCCTTCGTCGGCGACAATCAGCGTGCGCTCGAACTGGCCGGTGTTCTTGGCGTTGATGCGGAAGTAGGTGGAAAGCTCCATCGGGCAGCGCACGCCCTTGGGAATGTAGGCGAAAGAGCCGTCGCTGAAGACTGCCGAGTTGAGCGTGGCAAAGAAATTGTCGGTGTAGGGAACCACCGAGCCCAGCCACTTGCGCACCAAGTCCGGATGCTCGCGCACCGCTTCCGAGAACGAGCAGAAAATGATGCCGGCATCGGCCAGCTTTTCCCGAAAAGTGGTGGCTACCGAAACGCTGTCAAACACCGCGTCCACCGCGACGCCCGCCAGCAATTTCTGCTCCTGGAGCGGGATGCCCAATTTTTCGTAAGTCTTGATCAGCTCCGGGTCTACGTCTTCCAAACGCTGCGGACCGTCCTTCTGCGATTTCGGAGCGGAGTAGTACGTCTGGGCCTGGTAGTCAATGGGCGGATAGTGAATGTTCGCCCAGGTGGGCTCCTTCATAGTTTGCCAGTGGCGGAACGATTTCAGGCGCCACTCGAGCAGCCACTCGGGCTCCCCCTTCTTCGCCGAAATCATGCGGATGATGTCTTCGTTCAGCCCGGCGGGAACCGTGTCGGCTTCGATATCCGTCACGAAGCCGTACTTGTATTCTCGGTTGGCCAGAACCTGGACATCATGCTCTGAAGTAGCCATTAAAAGCCTCCCATGAGAACCCTGCGAACCAGGGCAATGCCTGGGCCTTTCTTGGAAGAGACTAATCGCTTGCCGGCATTTGCCCTTACAACCATGCTAAGCAATCCATACCAAAAGGTCAAGATTCATTGGGCCGCTGGATTATTGCGGCGCGCCTCCGATTTGGATCAGGCCCGAAGTGCTTGGCGGCGGCTCGGCGCCTTCGTCTCCCAAGCTCGAAATCGTCACCGAATTCAGCGCCTTGACGATAATCTCGTTCACCTTGCCGAGAGGCTCCTTCACTGTGCAGGTCGGCGCCTGCGAGCAGTCGCCGTGGGCGGTGACGCAGGAAGTAATCAGCAGCGGGCCATCAATGGCCTTGATCACCTCAAAAGCCGTGACCGTCGCCGGGTCGCGCGCCAAGGCATAACCGCCTTCAGCGCCCTGCTGTGATACTAACAGCCCTTTTTTCACCAACTTCTGAAGGATCTTGGCCAGCAGTTCGGTCGGAATGGCGTAGGTGCGGGCAATCTCCTTCGCGCTGCACGCCCCAGCGAGATGCCTCATTGCCAAGTGCCTGACGGCAATCAGCCCGTAGTCCGCCTTTTTGCTTAGCTTGAGCATCGCCAAATCCGACCTTTTTGGTCGGAATTAGAATAACTCTTGCCAAGCTGCGTGTCAAGTGGTGGCGATATGAATTAAGAACGTCTTTCCACCGGCGGGAGTGTGAGCCGCCCCAACGCTCAAGGTGACTGAAGGGCAGTCATCAACACCGGGCGCTCGGCTTGAATCGGGACCAAGCACCCGAAGCCGCGTCCTTGGCCCGCTGGAGCCGTGCCGCGTCGCGTCAGTGGAACAGCGCGAAGATATCCACCACCAGATGCGTCTTGCGATTCAGCAGCACGATATTGCCGCCGATCAGGACGTGCTCGCAATCCGGCGGCGGCGGAGGCAGATGACTGATAAATGCCTCGGGGACGGGGTGAATCTTCTTCTCCAGACCCGGAGGCAGCGTGCCGCGCACGCGAAGTTGGCGCGCCAATCCCGGTGGCAGTTCATCGCGCTTGGCGAGGCCGGGAGGAAGATCGCCCCGATGGTCGCGGTACCAGGCATGCATCCAATCCCGGTCGCGCTGGGAGTAATGGCCCTCACGCTTCTCCTTCCTTTCTGCCTTTCTGCCCTCTTTTCCGTGGCCCTTGTCGCCGTGTTCTTCTTTTTGTTCCTGGCCACGGCCGTGTCCTTCTCCCTGGGCGAACGCGGCAAGACTCCAAAACGCTACCATTATCGCTACCAACGCGCATATCCATTTCTTCGATTTCAAGATGCACCTCCCGGGGCTGCAACTTCCTTGCGTGAAAGCTAACACGAGAGGCTGGTAATGGCAACCTCATTGCTTTCCCCGCGGCGTCTCGGCATGGCATCCCGCCGGGGGTTGTGGTAGCATTTCCGCATAGCGTCGCCACCGCGCGGGAGGCCCTCGCGAGATGTTGTCCCCGTGGCGGCGAGCACTCGTAGAAAGGAAGTCTGACATGTCTGGCCATTCGAAGTGGGCGACCATCAAGCACAAAAAGGGCGCCGCCGACGCCCGGCGCGGGAAGCTGTTCACCAAACTGATTAAGGAAATCACCGTGGCAGCGCGCATCGGCGGCGGAGACGTTGACGCCAACCCGCGACTGCGCACCGCGGTCAATGCCGCCAAGGCGGAGAATATGCCGGCGGATAACATCAAGCGCGCCATGCAGAAGGGCACGGGCGAGCTGCCCGGTTCGATGTACGAAGAAGCGGTGTACGAAGCATACGGGCCCGGAGGCGTGGCGATGATGATCGAAGTGGCCACCGATAATAAGAATCGCACCACTTCGGAAATCCGTCACATTTTCGGCAAGCACGGCGGGACTTTCGGCGCTTCGGTGAGCTGGATGTTTTCGAAGCGCGGCTACGTGGTGGTGGAGAAGGACAAGGCCGGAGAAGACGCGCTCTTGGAGCTCGTGACGGAGGCGGGTGCCGACGATATGAAGGACGATGGGAGCAGCTGGGAAATCCTCTCTTCTCCCGAGAGCTTCCACAACGTGGTGGAGCGTTTGAAAGCGGCGCAAATCACGCTTGCGGCCGCTGAAGTTTCCATGGTTCCGCAGAACTATGTGAAGCTGACGGGCAAGCAAGCGGAGCAGATGCTGCGGCTGATGGAAGAACTGGAAGATCACGAAGACGTGCAGCACGTTTACGCCAATTTCGACATCGAAGAAGCGGAGATGCACGCTCTGACGCAGGCGAAGTAAGCCGCCCGCTGGCGGGCGCAACCCTGGCATCGCGCCGGCCATCCAACTCAATTGCGCTGATGGAGACTGTTCACTCACAAGGGACGCGAGGTGTGCGGGCTATCCTGCCTCTGCTGGGGTTAGTGGTCCTATCCTTCAATTCCCTCACAATTGCTGCGGCGGCGCAGGATCCGGGCGGGGCGCGGCTCAGCTACACCCGGATTCTCAGGGGCAGTATGCCGGAGTACATCTCCATCCAGGTGAATTCGGACGGCACGGGCACTTACGACGGGCGCAAGCTCGCTGACCCGCCCCAGCCGCGCTCCTTCAAACTTTCCGGCGGCACTTTGCAGAAGCTCTTCTCGCTTGCGGCGGAGCTCAATTACTTCCGCTCGATCGACCTGGAAAGCCACAAGAAAGTGGCGAATCTCGGGCAGAAAACCTTTACTTACGAAAAGGACGGGCAGAAATCGAGCGCCGAGTTCAACTATACGCTTAACAAAGAAGCCGCGGAGCTCGCCGACCTTTTCGAGAAGATTGCGGTGGTCGAGCAGCACATCCAGGCGCTGGAGTTCGCCGTCAGTACGATCATCTCGGACTCCCCCAGGAGCTGCGCCAGATTCAAATTGACCTCAATAACCGTGCCCTGGCGGATCCGGAATTGATGGTTCCCATGCTCGAGGAAATTGCCCGCAATCCGCGCTTCATGCACCTGGCCCAGGTCCGCGCGCAGGACATCCTGGCGCGCGTGCAAGCCGCGAACTAGTGAAGGTAAGCCTGCGGGCCGGCGTTTCGATCCGGCTGGAATGCCCAAGTGGCCGAGGGCACTATATTCACGAAGAGTGCAACCCGAGGCCGGGCTATTTCGTCTATGTGGGTGTAGAATGGCCCCAGGGGCGTAAACCCCTCCCCGGCCCTGGAGGTCCGCCATGACACACCGGTTTAATCTTAGAAACTCATTGCTGGGCGTAAGCGCGCTCGTACTCTTTTCGGCAGGCCTGGCATGGGCCCAAGCCTACTCGCACGCCCGCATCGTTCGCCTGAGTTTTGAAGAAGGGACGGTCACCGTGGCGCGGCCAGACGCTCCCGGCGGCGCCGAAGCCTCCGTCAACACGCCGATTCAAGAGGGCTTCAAGCTCATGACGGCCGACGACAGCTTTGCCGAAGTGGAGTTTGAAAACGCTTCCACGGCGCGCATGGGGCGACTCTCCGAGCTCGATTTCGACCAGCTCGCTCTTGACTCAAACGGGGCCAAGTTGAACGGGATCGTTCTCGTCCACGGATACGCCACCTTCAACGTCATTCCTGAGGACGGCGACGTTTATACGGTCAAAGCCGGCTCGGCCACCGTGAACCTGGCCAGTGACAAGCTCACGCGCTTCCGCGTGGACCTGGACGGTGCCAATGTGCGCATCGAAGTCTTCAAAGGCGACGTGGACGTTTCCAGCCCCTTCGGTGAAGAGCACCTGGGAAAGAATATGGTCTGTGAGATTCAGCCCGGCGCCGAGCAGCCCGTGGCCGTTTCGAAAGGGATCACCAAGGACGCCTGGGACGAATGGGTTGAGGAACGCGAGGACCAGGCGCAGTTGGCGCGCCGCAAAAGCCCTCCGGGACTTTATACCAACGACGTCACCTCGCTTCTGTACGGGTGGAATGACCTCTACTATTACGGTAATTGGGCTTATGTCCCCGATTACGGCTACGGCTGGATCCCTTCCACGGGTTTTGGCTGGACACCTTACTCCTATGGGCAGTGGTTGTGGTATCCCGGTTTCGGGTATACGTGGGTATCTTTCGAGCCCTGGGGCTGGTTGCCGTTCCACTACGGCGGCTGGGTCTATGATCCGAACTTCGGGTGGTGCTGGATTCCAGGCGGGTTCAACGCATGGTCGCCCAGCCTCGTTTCGTGGTACCAGGGTCCAGGATGGGTAGGCTGGTCGCCTCGGCCGCCCCACCTACGGCCCGGAGGCCGGCCGATGCCAGGCAGGTCCGGCGTCCCGTCCGTACAGTCGGGCGTCACGGTTATGGGTGCGGATTCCTTCCGCGCCGGATTGCCGGTGACCGGACACCGCGTGACAGGCGTAAGCGTCACCGGCGCGTTCGCGGTTGACCGGCCTGACTTGCACCCGGAGATGGCGGGCGGCAGGATTGTTGAGGGCCCGGGCAGGTCTCACGCGGGCCCGGCAGTTTCCGGCCCGGGGAATCGAATGGCAACGGGCAGTGAAGCGGCAATTTCCGGAAGCGGGAATCGCCCGGTAGCGCCCTCTGGTGTGCGCGCACCTATGCCCGCTCGGGGCGGAGAATCCAGGCCCTCGGCCGCGGCAGGAGTTGCCTTTGACCCGTCTGAAGGACGCTACGTCAACAGTAATCAGGCACCGGCGCCGGCTCCTGCGCCGCAGGCGGAGACAATTCCTACGACGGTGGAGTCGCCGCGCGTTCCATCGGCGGTTCACTCCGCGGCTCCGGCGTCTTCCCCGCAGCCCGCCCCTAGAGTCGTGCCGCGGGAGACGACGGGATTCCAGCCGGCACCAGAAAGCAGCCATCACGCGGCGCCACGCGCCGGCGTGGAATCTTCGCGTCCCACGGGGACCTTTGAGAAAACGCTCGACTCCTGGGGAGTGGGCGGCTCATCCCGGCAATCTCCGTCGAGCAGTTCGGGCGGTTGGTCGGCGCCCTCTTCCTCTAATTCCGGCGGGTTTGGTGGAAGCCGTGCTGGAGGCGGGGGCTCTGGCTCCGGTAGCTTCGGGGGCGGAGCGCGAGGCGGAGGTTCCGGCACCTTCGGCGGGGGTGCGCGAGGCGGAGGCGGCGGGGCCGCTCACTCGGCGCCCAGCCCAGGACCCCATCGCTGATCGCCCGCCGCTTGGCAGACGATGCGCATTCAGGCACTGCAGCGACGCGCCGTGCGCCTTGCAGAGCAGCCGCGTTCCCGCCTCAGGATACGATGATGCCGGCGTAGCCGACCACGGCGCTGCGGTCACCGCTCGCATCTGCCGAAGTAGCGTACTTGACCAATTCCGCGTGCCCGGCGCCCAGCTCTTTGGCCGCCGTCAGCATAGCGATCGCCGGCCCGTAACCGCACATCGAAATATCTTCCCTGCGGATAACTTCGTAGAGCCCCTTCGGATCCAGCTCCAGGATGCGGTCAATCGCCATGCGGTCTTTCACTCGGGTGATCGAGTCGGGCTCGTAGTGGTTCATGTCGCTGGAGGCGACGATGAGAGGGCGCGGCGCGAGGCTCTTTAGGGCCTCGGCGATGCCGTGGCCCAGCGCTTCCAGCGCCGCATACCCCGAAATCCCGACCGCGATGGGCACGAAGCGGAAGGATTTCACCTCGCGCTGCAAGAAGGGGAGCTGAACTTCCAGCGAATGCTCCTCCGCGTGCGCGCCGGCATCTTCCATCAACAATCGGCAGGCGTGGCGGATGGCCTGCGCGCCAGCCGCGTCAATCGGCACCTCGCCGAGGGGCGTCAGCCAGCTTCCCGCTGACATGATGGCCAACGGCGCGCCTATGCCAAAGTGATTGGGGCCGAGAATGATGTAGGAACCCCGAGCCGGCAATCTTCGGTAAACCGCTCCCGCGACTCCGCCGGAGTACATGTACCCGGCGTGAGGCACCACGCAGCCCAGGGCATTCTCGATCTTGTTCGAAGAGACTCCGTCGGCGCGCAAGTATTCATCCAGGTCGCGCGCCAAAACATCGGGTCGAGCCGGATAAAACCGCCCGGCAACCGCCGGGTGGCGTATCGTACGGGCGGGCATGGGAGAATCGTATTCCTCGCCGGAAGATGAGTCAAGCCGAGGGCGGCGGCTTTCCGCGCGGTCCCGGCAGTTGACGGGTGAGGGGGCGGGTTACTTGCGGTCTTCTTCGACGCGGATTTTGAGGGCGCGCAGGAATTGGGTATCCTGGTTGGTCAGGCGGAATTCCGCTTCGCGGCTCTGGTCGCTCGCAAATTTCTGGCTGTGGACCACCTTTTCTTCCCCGCGCTTGTTGAAGCCGATGGTCACTTCCAGCACCAGGAAGAGGTCATAACCGGATTCACGGATTTCCTCGATGATGTCCGCGATTCTTTTCGAGTCGGCCAGTGAATCGTTGATGGCATTCCCCAGCTGGGTTACGAGCCTTTTGAAGTTGTCGTCGAGCCGCACTCTTCACCCGCGCGCGGAATTTCGTGCCTGAAACTCCATTGTACGATTCGCGTTTGGAGAGTGTCAAGGAGCGCGACAGACTCAGCAATGGCGACCTCCGACCTGGTGCCTTTCATTTTCTGAGGGAGATCGCGGCGCCCCTTTCCCAGTCCGCAGCCGGCCTGTCACCCGGGATTTGACTGAGTAAGCCAAACTTCTTAAGATTGATTCGGGCCCCATCGTCGGGGATATCAGAGGCTGAGGAGCGATTTGAGCAAGCTGGTTGAACTGGCCGAACTTGGAATCCGCCAGGCGCGGCGCTTATTCAACCTGCTGTTGGGCCTGGTGTTTCTGGTTCTGGGTGGTGCGGGGGCGATCGTCGCCTACGGAGAGTGGCGCCTCTACCAGCAGACTCCCGCCGACGGGCCGGTCAAGTTCTGGGTGGTCACGGGCTTTACGTTCTTGTTGATTACCCTCGGCCTTTACTCCTTCGCCAAAGCGCGCAGCGTGCGATAATCCTGTTGCGGCGGTCTATGACTGCCCGAACTGCGGCATTCGCAAGTCACTGGGCGGTTCTTTCGAACCCGGCCGGTTGCCCTTATGGCTTCTCCCGAAGACAAAGAGTTGAAAGGCAAGTTCGCCACGCTTTCGGGGCTGGAATTGAAAACGTTTTATACCCCCGAAGATTTGGCGGCGTGGGATGCCGAGGGGCAGCTCGGCTTTCCGGGGGAATTTCCCTTTACGCGCGGCATCTACCCCACGCAATACCGCAGCCGGCTGTGGACCATGCGCCAGTACGCGGGTTACGGCTCAGCGGAAGAATCCAACGCGCGCTATCGGTATTTGCTGGCGCACGGACAGACGGGCCTTTCGGTGGCGTTTGACCTGCCCACGCAGATCGGCCTTGACTCGGACAATCCGCTCGCCGCCGGGGAAGTGGGCCGCGTGGGCGTGGCGATTGACAGCCTGGAGGACATGGAGACGCTGTTGCGCGAGATCCCGCTCGAGCGCGTCTCGACCTCCATGACCATCAATTCGACCGCGGCGATTCTGCTGGCGCTCTATTTCGCCGTGGCGGAGAAACAGGGCGCGGGCCTCGCCAAGCTCTCAGGGACAGTCCAAAACGACATCCTGAAGGAGTACATCGCGCGCGGAACTTACATTTATCCGCCCGGCCCCGCGCTCGGCATCGTTACCGATATTTTCGCGTTCTGCCGCGAGCGCGCTCCGGAATGGAACACCATTTCGATCAGCGGCTACCACATTCGCGAAGCGGGCTCGACGGCGGTGCAGGAGGTCGCCTTCACGCTGGCGAACGGCATCACCTATCTGCAGGCCGCGGTCGAGCGCGGCCTCAGCGTGGAGGATGTCGCGCCGCGGCTCTCGTTCTTCCTCAACGCTCACAACGACTTGCTGGAAGAAGTGGCCAAATTCCGCGCCGCGCGCCGCCTGTGGGCGCGCATCGTGCGCGAGCGCTTCCGGGCCGAAAGCGAGCGCGCCTGCATGTTCCGCTTTCACACCCAGACCGCCGGCTCGGCGCTAACGGCGCAGCAGCCGGACACCAACATCGTTCGCGTGACGCTGCAGGCGCTGGCGGCGGTGCTGGGCGGGACGCAATCGCTGCACACCAACGCCCGCGATGAGGCCCTGGCCCTTCCCACCGAGGCTTCCGCGTTGCTCGCCCTGCGCACCCAGCAGATCATCGCGCACGAAAGCGGCGTCACCAACACCGTGGACCCGTTCGCCGGGTCCTACGCCGTCGAAACCCTGACGGATGAAATCGAGCGCGGCGCGAAGGACTACCTGGAGAAGATTGAAACGATGGGGGGAATGCTGCGCGCCATCGAAAGCGGTTACGTGCAGCGCGAGATCCAGCAGGCCGCGTACAGCTACCAGCGGCAAGTGGAAACCGGCGAGCGCGTGGTGGTGGGCGTCAACCGCTACAAGACGGAGGACTCCGTCCACCTTCCTCTGCTGCACATTCCCGCCGAAATCGAGCGCGGCCAGGTGGAGCGGCTGAAAAAGCTGCGCGCCCGGCGCGACGGCGGCCGCACCGCGGCGGCCTTGGCCGCGGTCGAAGCCGCCGCCCGCGCCAATCGGAACCTCATGCCTCCTATTTTCGAGGCCGTCAAATCCTACGCGACGGTCGGGGAAATCTCCGACGCGCTGCGCCGCGTCTTCGGCGAGTACCAGGAATCGGTGGTCATTTGAGTTTCCGCGCGGGCCGCTTGTTTAGGGTTCCCTGGGAACTTTTTCCTTGACTGTGTAAGCCAACTGTGATGGGCTAGAAACGTGATGCTACCCGTCGTCGGCCTGCTGCATTCAACCCCCTTGCCGCGCCCGGGCGAATCTTCCTGCAAGCGCAACGAGGAGAAGGAGGAAGCAAAATCGGGCGGCGGGATTCTGCGCCCACCGGGTGACGGGGCGGGGCGGGAAATTGCGCAACCCTCGCATATCGGGCGGGACCGCGCTGAATGCGGGTCCGACGCGAGTGGACCGAGGAAAATAAATACCCTAAAACAATCCATTAGTTGCCGCGAAAATCCCCGCATTTCATTGATTCTAAAGGGTCGGGCTCTTGGAATGAAGCGAAACGAAGCCATTCTCCCGGCACCCTGAGTTCGCGGCTCGGGACCGGGGGATCCAAAATCCAAAACCCGAAGGGCCACGGGGATTGTAAGAGAAACCCAGGCGCCGGTCATAAGGTGGTTAACTTGAATTTCAGCATCCGCTGTGCTTGAATGTGCGCGCTCGTCAGGATTCACCGGCGAAGATTGTCAAATGGCGACACTGCAATTTCTCGGCGCTGCCGGAACGGTCACCGGCTCCAAGTACCTGCTGGAAGCAGGCGGCGAACGGCTGATGGTTGACTGCGGGCTCTTTCAAGGCGAGAAAGAGCTTCGCCTGCGCAACTGGAGCCCGCTGCCCGTCCAGGCCTCAAGCATCAACTGGGTGGTGCTGACGCACGCCCATCTGGACCACAGCGGCTACCTGCCGCGGTTGATCAAGGACGGTTTCCGCGGAGAGATTCATGCGACGCCGGCGACGGTGGACCTGGCACGGCTCGTCTTGCCGGATTCCGGGCACCTGCAGGAAGAAGACGCCGAGTACGCGAACTTCAAGGGCTACAGCAAGCACAAGCCGGCGTTGCCGCTTTACACCTATGAAGAGGCGGTGAAATCTCTGGAGGCGCTGCGCCCGATTGACGAGTCGAAGCCACTCGAACTTTCCCGGCACTTTTCGCTCAAGTTCTACCGCGCCGGGCACATTCTGGGCGCGCGCTCGATCGAAGTGACGGTGCGCGAAAACAGCTCGGCGCGCAAGGTGCTTTTCTCCGGCGACCTGGGGCGCTACGAGCAGTTGATCATCCGCGAGCCGGCCGTGCCCGACGGCGCCGATTACCTGCTGGTCGAGTCCACTTACGGCGACCGTCTGCATGCCATCGATGACTACCGGGCGCGGCTAGCGCAGATTATCGAGAGCACGGCGGCGCGCGGCGGCACGGTGCTTATTCCGTCTTTCGCCATTGGAAGGACGCAGGAGTTGCTCTATGTCCTGCGCGGCATGATGGAACAGGGAACCCTGCATACTGTTCCCGTGCACGTGGACAGCCCGATGGCGATTGACGTGACGGAGATTTACCGCAAGCACCACGAAGACGACAACCTCGAAACGGCGGCGCTTGAGCGGCAGGGAGTGAGGCCTTTTTCGCCTCCCGACGTGCACTTCGACCGCACGCGCGAGGAGTCGGTGGCGCTGAACAATATTCGCTTCCCGGTGATCATCATTTCAGCCAGCGGCATGGCGACCGGCGGACGCGTGGTCCACCACCTGGAGCGCTGCCTTCCCGACCATCGCAACACGATACTCTTTGTGGGTTTTCAGGGCGCGGGAACGCGCGGCAGGATCATTCAGTCCGGCGCCGAAAGCGTGAAGATGCACGGGCACCAGGTGAGCGTGCGCGCCCGTATCGAGACGATTGAGAACTTGAGCGCCCATGCCGATTACGGCGAGGTTCTGCGCTGGCTGGGCAGATTTTTCCGGCCCCCGCGCAAGACCTTCCTGGTGCACGGCGAGCCGCACGCCGCCGAGTCGCTGAAAGGCAAAATCGCAGGGCAACTCCGCTGGGACGCGACCGTGGCCGCCTACCTGCAGAAAATTATATTGTAGTATATAACTGAGAAGTTAAAAGACTGCGTAGCGCCCGTTCGCGCCCCTTCGCGCTCTTAAGCGGCGGGTAGCGACTCGAGGCCCAGCGCGCCGGCGATTGAGCGCATGGCCTCGATGCAGAAGGTGA
>JAHEKS010000075.1 GCA_024638215.1 Acidobacteriota bacterium
TGCACGGAAGCTTGGCACTTGGTGAGCGGGCGGCCGGCTTACGTTCCGCTCGGCACGACGGCGAACAAGCAGGGACGCGTGGCGGGCGAAAACGCCGCGGGCGGGCGCGCGCGATTTGCCGGCATTGTCGGCACGGCAGCGGTCAGAGTCTTTGGGCTGGAAGTCGCGCGCACCGGCCTGAGCCTGGCGCAGGCGCGCGAGGCGGGATTTGCGGCGCGCGCCGCCGTCGTCCATGCGCCATCGCATGCGCGCTACCTGGGCGGCAAGGACATGCTGGTGAAAATGATTGCCGACCGCGCCTCAGGCCGCCTGCTGGGCGCGCAGATGCTGGGCGCGGAAGGCGTCTCGAAGCGCGTTGACGTCGTTGCCGCGGCCCTCCACGCGCGCATGACAGTCGAGCAGGTCGCGGAGCTCGACCTCAGCTATGCCCCGCCCTTCTCAACCGTCTGGGACCCTGTCCTGATCGCGGCCCAGGAAATGCTGCGCGAATTGCGGCGTTAACGCATCGGCGTGGTTGTCGTGGCGAGGATGTTTGATAGAATATTTCGGAGGCTTATGGGAGGAAAAAATCACCGCACGATTGTGGCCGGTGAATCCGCGCCGAGCTTCACGCTGAACTCGACGGACGGGCAAAAGCGCTCGCTGCGGGAAGCGCTGGCCCAGGGGCCGGTGCTCGCCGCGTTTTTCAAAATCTCGTGTCCCACTTGTCAGTACGCCTTTCCGTTCATCGAGCGGCTCCATCAGCAGCTCGGCGCGGCGGGTGCGAAGCACGCCCAGATTTGGGGCATCGTCCAGGACAACGCCAGCCTCGGCGAGCGCTTCGCCAAGGAATATGGCGTGACGTTTCCCATCCTGGTTGACGACGAGCCCTACGAGACTTCGCTGGCCTACGGGCTGAATTACGTCCCCACGCTGTTCCTGATCGCCCCGGACGGCCGCGTGGATTTGACCTGCGACGGCTTCTCGAAAGCCGACCTCGCCGCCCTTCACAAGCGGCTGGCAGAACACTTCGCCGTCAAGCTGCCCGCTCTCTTCCGACCCTCGGATGGGGTTCCCGAATACAAGCCGGGCTGAGGGTCGCGAGCCTAGGCTTGGTTCAAGCCTTGCAGGATTTCCTGGAAAGTCAACGAAGACAAGGCAGGTCTAGAACTCTTCGGCGGCCTGTTGGCTTGACCGCTTTTTGTGCTTGGGGGGCCTGTCTTTCTTGTTCTCAATGCGGCGGCTGGGCGGCGGAGCGCCCACGGCCAAGCGTGCGCGGCGCCGGACTTCTTTGGTGGCGCGAAAAGTCTTGCGGGCTTTGCGGGAACTCATGGATAGCCAAAACGATTCGAGAAGCTGGCCCGGCGCGACCCTACATCCAGATTCCCTTGTCGGGAGGAAACTGAACGCCCCAGAAGGCGTCCACGCCAAGGAATTCGATCCCGGTTTCGCGCCGACCGGTTTCTGGGTTGGGCGGGGCCTGGTAGGCTACGCGAAACTTGGAATCGCGGTCGGCGTCGGGGCGCGCGAGCGCCAGAACCGCGCCGATCCGCACTTCCTCGCCGAGGGTGATCTTGGCGCCGTACTTCGACACCTCGATGGTCTCGGCTTTCTCTTCGAAGTTCTGCGACTGCGCGTTGACCCCCGAAACGATCACTTTCAGGCGCATCGCCACGCGCATGCTTCGGCGGCGCGCCGTCGCGCCCGACATCGAACCGAGACTCTCCATCTCACCTCGCCCCACCGCTCAAAAATGCGGCCGAGTTGCGAATCAATTCCTATCCTACTTCGGGACGCCGAGAATTTCAATGCTCCGTGTGTGACTGCGGAGGGCCGCGAGGGCGAAGGATCGCGCGAAAATGGGCAGGAAGCCGCCGCGTTCCGGACAACGCCCAGCGGGGCGCCGGGCAGTTGGGGGCAAAGTGGCGGAAGTGTGTCGGAATCGAACCGACCGGTCCCGCAGAGCGAGACCCACAGGATTTGAAGTCCTGGGCGGACACCAGCCCACGTGCACTTCCGCATTCATTCTAAACGACTTAGCTGACATTACCGACATCTACGGCTGCCCTTGTTGGGGATTTGGTTGGTAATTCGGTATCAGTTTGCGTCCGATTGGCCTCTGGAAGCGCGGCCCGCTCTGTGCGCTCAATCAATGAGCCGAGAGATTCGGACAAGTGTACGTACTTCTGGCTTACCACAACGGAACTGTGCCCGGCAATCCTTTGAATCTGGAATGCGCTCGCGCCGCTCTCGCCAAGGCGGGTCAGTGCGGTATGCCTCAGCGAATGAATAACGAAGTCTGCCGGAAGATGCATCGCCTTACGCACTGCCGCGTGCTGATCTCTGAGAGTGAAGCGGGAGATTGGCCCGCCATCCTCAGTCGGAAAGACGTACCGGCCTGTCACTGCCTTGGCGCGGCTTTCCAGCATCGTGTTGGAACGTGCGGTCAACGGAATGTCGCGTTTCGCATATTTGGTTTTGCCGCTGCGCACGTGAATAAACCCGCGCCGCGCGCCGTTGACCGGCTCAAGGTGTGTATCCTGCCATTCCAAGCCTGCCGCTTCTGACACCCGCAAGGCGCTGTCCAAAATCAGCACGGCGACATCATGCAACGGTTGGGGGCTGTACTTCAAGTAGTCGGCCTCAGATTCGCGGGCAAGTACATACGTTCGCTCGCATTCGCCCGGAAGCAAGCGGATTGTCGGCACGCGGTCAATCACCTTCCAAGTATAGGCCAGCCGCAGAGCCTTGCGAAGTGTGGCCAGTTCCCTGTTGGTTTCAGCGGGGCTTACTGTTTCGCGCCGATGCTGGACAAAGGATTCAATCAGGGCTTCGTCAATCCTGTCAAGTGGGCAGTCCGCAAGGGGTGTGAATTCGAGCAAGCGGGAGTACTTGGACTTGTAGAATTCAATCGTCAATGGCTTGTCGGCACTCCGAGTTTCAACCGATGCAACGAAGCGTTTTTCAAACTCGTGCAGTGTCGGCGCGGCCCGCTTTTTCATTAGACAGAGTTCGCCCTTCACAACCGCAAGCTTCAATTCCTTTTCGCGGTTCTGAGCATCCCTCTTCTGCCCTTTGGTAAAGGCTGTGCGCTCAAGTGTGCGCTTGCCCTGATAAACGAAGTCAATCAGGTACATGTCACGATTTCGTGGGATGTACACTGACATCTTGTGCCCCCTTCTTCACCTTGCGCGGACGCCCGCCGAGCCTGCCATTGCGCCGACTGGCGGCGGCTTTCTTTGGAGTCTTGATTGAGCCTAAGAGCCGCGCTACTTGGCTGCGTTCCTTCTTTGTCATGCCCACAGTCTAGAACCTAACGATAGGTTTGTCAATAGGACAAATCACTTATGCGCTGAGTACTTTTTGGCGATGGCCAGCGCGAAGCAACTCAGGCCCGGCTCGAATATCTTTCGAGGATGCGCCAATCCCCCGCAACCCTTCCCTCGAACTCCGCAACGCAGCTAGGGCAGTTGGGACTGAACTTCGGCCAATCATCCTCGCGGTCACAGTCCATGAGGATATAGTCAAACTCAAGGTCAGTAGTCTTTTGCGTAATGCCGCGTCTGCGCTCCCATGCGGCCTGACATTCGGCGCACGCATCCGGCACTGGCTCACTTCGCCCAATCCTCAGCGCCAAATCGCGCATGTTGCCGCTCGAAACAAAGCCTTTAGCACTCATCTCACACCCCCGCCTAAGCCACAGCACGGTGATTACCATTCGATTACTGTGCATGTTGTACGCGTTATCTATATTGTGAATGCTGTGTGCGCTGTGTCGGCAGTGGTGAAAGGGGGAGCCTAAAGCGGTGGAAATCGAGGGGTGGGGGAGGCTGCGGGGTTCTGTGGGCATGGCGAACCCGAAGGTGATTGAGTTTTCGGGTCACTCCCATCAAGGCAAATCCCTGAAGACGGCAGCGGTCATTTCATGGCTTTATGCGCTTCAACCAGAAAGACGATATTGGACGCCGCAGTGTGTAGCGCGTAGGCAGCGAAATATTGCGGGATAGGCTTAGGGTCAAGGCCCTGACCGTGGCGGCTTGTCCTATTGCTAAGGGTAGGAAGTCCTTGCTCCATTGCGGCGCGAAAAGTACCGAAATGCGGCTGAAGGTCAGCCGGAATTAGGCCGTTCTGAAACAGAATATCCATCAATGGTTTTGCTGTGTCGCTCGATTTATAAGGCCACTTACGAGCATCACATATTGACTTCATCGTGCTTTCAAACGCTTTCAGCGCCTCTGCGACGGCTTCCTTATATCTGTCATGGCGGTAATGTTCATGGGCTTTCGTGAACTCTTCCCTCGCACCTTCAAATCCTGCTTCCGCCAGCAGTCCCAATGCTGGCTTGACTGCCTCGGCGTGGATGAACTGACTGTCAATCCGAATAAGCCGGTTTCCTTCAAATTGGTAGCCGACCCCATGCTCTCTGAACCGAAGGTTGAGTTCTTCGATTGCATCGTCCACGTCCTGTGTCCTGTATCTCTTCGTTTCGTAGTCGTCACGGAGCAGCAGATTTAAGGTCTGGAAGGAAAGCTGAATTATGTCAAGTGCGTTTTCTGTGGGCGCGTGCAATACATACTGCATGCAATCGTCACAAGGATTAGACTGGCTTTCGACCAGACTGAACATTCCAAGTTCTCGGCACATAACGTCATGGATTCCCTTCCAAATCGAATTAGTCGGAAGGAAATTCCCGTATCGGTCTGTACCATATGGCCCCAGCGCCGACCGCCAAATATGAACCACCTGAACTCGAAATGGTTCAGGCAGCTTGTCGTATTGATATACGTCAGGCTTTCCAGCGTTTGCTTCTCGCTTTTTTCGCTTTGAGAAAAGCTCAAAGATTGCCATTGGATTCCCTCAAGCGTCTGTGCGCAATCGGTGAAATTCAATGCCTTTATGATAACACATATCGCTGCTCTTGGTTTCTATCTCATAAATACACAGTTGCGAGTCCAGGGCTCTCGGGGGTCAGCGGCAGGCGAGCGATGTAACATGGTTTGGTTTTTGACCGCCGCGAATGCGGGGTATGCGACTAAGAAAAAGAAGTTAAACTGGTAGATTGGAAATAGCACGCCGCTTAGTTTAGGAAAAAAAAGCCCGCCAGCGCCGTTGCCTGACGCCAGCGGGCAATCGTTTCGGAGCGTTGCTAGACTGCGGGTGTACTGCCCGCTTCAAATGTGATGCTTGCTCATTCCCAACCCTGAGAGAGGCCGCTGATAAAGAATGACCGGCCCGTGATGTTCGCGCAAGCCTTGACCGGCGATGCCTTGATAGTGCAGCCGTGCGGAATACTTGCCCTCGCGGTCAATGAAACACCAAGCCTTGAGGTCAACGCCCGCCATATCATGCAGAACTTCAAGCGGCGCATCGGCACGGAACATTTCACCGCCCAAAGGCAGCCGCATGATGATTTCTGCCGTAGCGCCCGCCTTGACTGCTGGCAATGTGATGTGGACACGCTGTTGACGATAAGAGGCGCTCAGAGTCTCTTGAGGCTTCTCGGGGATCTGGTATGGATGCGCTTTTGGCCGGGGCAGCTTTGGCGCTGGCGCTTTTGCGGCTTGCGCTTCTTGTGAGAGCAACAGGTCAATGCGTTCTTCGCCATCCCGCTCGATTTGCGAATCCCCAAGATTGGTCAAGGTCAGACGCACTTCTGGCAATTCATGCTCGCGCTTGGTTTTGAAGATGCAATAACCGCGAAAGGCAATATCTTTGCGGGCGCACTCGACCTTAACCGGCCCCAAGTAGAACCCTAAGTGCGACGGCAGTTCGACTCGCACTCGCACGTTGCCGTGCGGTTCAATCGCGGGCTGCCAGATGCCGACTGCGATTTGCGGGCAGGGTGTCTTCTCGGCCTTGCGCTTTCGCAGGAAATCCCACAATTGCTTGACCATTGTTTCTCGGAAGGCGGGAACTGACTCTCGCTTGTCGAAGTTATTTATCGTCGGCTTTGACGGGTTCCTGCGCTTCGGGATGATACTCATAACCCGCGTCGGGCCGCATATTTGGTTCAGTCGGCAGCCCTTGTACTTCCGCTTCGCCGGGCCTCAAGACCTCGCTCTCAAGATACGCGAAGTCGAAAGTTTTCTTCGTGCTGGACATATGGGTTTCCTCCAATTGTGATTCGATGTCAGATACTTCCTGTTTGGTCAATTTGAGTAGTTGGATAATATCGCGGGAAAGGCGCTTCGGCATTACTTTTCTTCGCCTTCCTCGGCGCCCGCCAGAATCGCCGCTGCCGGGCCAGCGGGTTTGAGTACCGGCGCGATGTACTCAAGCACGCTCACGGGAAGCACGCCGGTTTCTTTCAGCGCAGCCATCGCCGCCGCGTTCGCCGCTTGGAACTCAGGCGAGCCAGCATGGAGCACACGGGCGAGGGCTTTAATCAGGCCGTGCGAACGGAAGGAAATCGTCTCGCCTGCCGCGTCCCAGAATTTCTGCGTGAGGGTCTGAGCACGTACCCGCGCATCGCGGATAATCAGCTTGTTCAAATTGCCTGTCGCGGCGTCTCGAATATCGTGCAAGTCACTTTGCAGCTTCTTGAGTGCGCGCACGTCTACGCCGCTTGCTTCGCTTACGGCCTGATACTCCAAATCTCGCAGTGCATCGGCCTCAGCAACGCGATGCGCTAAAGTCGGGTCACTGAGTGCGTCGGCTCGCTTGATTGCGTTCTTGGCGTAGAAAGAATTAAGTTCGTCATTGAGGCCGCGCCGCAGTTCGTCAAGGTCGGCAACCGTCATTTCCTTGGCGCGATAGAAGTCGGCATCTTTCGTGATTTCGTCGGCAATCTCAGGATGCTTGAGTTGCAAGAAGCGCGTGTTCTTGGCTTCCATCGCGGTTGCGATCCTATCCGTACTGACTTTAGTTTCTTTCACGGGCCCAAGAACGGACTGAAACTTGTCTTCGAGCGCTTTGCCTGCGATTTCCGTAGCCTGCCGAAGCCCGGCAAGGTTGAGGGGGGATGACCCGCCTTTGA
The DNA here is from genome assembly GCA_024638215.1 of Acidobacteriota bacterium. GTDB lineage: Bacteria > Acidobacteriota > Terriglobia > UBA7540 > UBA7540 > JAHEKS01. The sequence continues at coordinate 6,956 of JAHEKS010000075.1, forward strand.
CGGCGTTTCGCATTTCGGGCAGCGCATTTTGAGCCGCCCGCATGAAATCCTTGCTTGCCAAAGCGCCGGTCGGACTAGTTGCGAGCGCGAGTTTCTGTGCGGCTTTGACTGGCGCAGTCGCCGCTTTCGCTGCCCGCGCACGTTCCAACACGTCACCCGCCTTGCTAATTGCACGCGGCCCAAGCATAGAGCCAATCAGCCCGACCGCTTCGCCCGCGCCATAACTCGGATTCTGTGTAATGTCTTCACCAACTTTAGCGGCGGCTGGCCCGACTGCCGGGAGTACGGTTGCCAACCCATGCCCTACGGCTTCGCTGCCCGCAAGCGCGGCTTCTCTAGCCTGTTCACTAGCCCGCTCGAAGTCCTTTCCGCCCACAGCGCCGATGCTTGAAATCTCAGAACTGATAGCCTCGCGTGCCGCGCCCAACGTCTTCTTGGCTTGTTCCACGTGCGCGCTCACCAATCCACGAGCGAGTTTGTTCAACGGGTGATTCGGGTCAATCGCAGCGTCGGCAAGGATACCGGCAGGTCCGCCCGCAAGCGAGAGCACGCCGTCTAACTGTTTCTTCTTCGTATAATAAGAGGCGAGTTCACCTGTAATATCAATGAGCGGGCCAAGGGACATTTCATAGAGGCCGCGCAAGAATCCCGGTTTCGCAGTCTCCGCCGCTTGAAACTTATCAGCGGGCATTTCCGAAACGACATTCCAACCGCCGTCAGCGCCGGTTGCGGGGGCAGCGTTCGCGGGCAGCGGTTCGGTTGAGACTACGGCCCAAGGGTCGGCATTCGTTGCAGGTGCATTATTCAGCGGGTTTCCCATGATATATGCCTCGATTGATTGGCTTACTTCAAGCGGACTGGCTGGCCGTTGCGCAGAGTCCACGTTTGCCCGTTGCCGAACGTTGTCGCCTGCCCTTCCGCGAGTTGGGCCTGAACTGCGGGCGGGAGTTGTGGCGCGGCGTGCTGCGTTGCTTGCGCCGCTTGCGCGGGTGTGCCGGGCGTATCTGCGGCGGTAATATCCGTGTGGCCCAGGCGATTGAGGATATTGCGCGATTCATTGCTGAGGATTCGGAAGTCAGCGGGCTTCCCCATTCCGACTTGCCATTGCGCGCGGAGAGCACTCAAGCGCCCGCTCATGAGGGTGATTGCTTCATTAATATTGCCGCGAAGCTGCGCGGGACTTTGGGATGCGCTCAGTTGCTCGCGCCACGCTTTGATTTCTTGGTCGGTTGCGCCCATGCCTTTAAAAACGGAAGCGAGTTCGCTTTCAACCGCGTTCGCAGCCACGTTAAAAGTTGTCACGCGCGGGTCGCCAGTAACGGTCAAGCCCTTATTGACTACAGTATTCCACCAACTCACGCTGCGATTTTCCAAGCCCTCAGCGGCGCGGCTAAGTTCGTCGAGGTGTGAGACGGCGGTATTGAGCGAGCGAATGTTAAACGCCGCCTTGCCCGACGTGAAATCTTGCCGCACGCGAGCGCGCGAATTGTAGGCGGTCTGGTCAAAGCTCGGGTCATATTGCTTCACTAGACCCAAGACTAGCTCACGTCTGCCCCCGCGAATGCTTGAAGTTGTCGGATTGATTTGATAGTCCGCGATACCCTTGACAAGCGCGCGGGTTGCGGCGGGCAACTGCGCAAGGAATTGCTCGCCATGCAATTTAGAAAGTGCGTCAACGTCAGGATTACTGCCCAAGAGTTCAGTATGTGTGGTTGCCTTTTCCTCATGCGCACGACGTGAAATGTCCTCGCTCACCTTGCTTTGAATCAACGTGACAGCAACCGACATCGGCGCGCCCACAGGAACTTTGAAACCTTGGCTGCGAAGTTCCTTTGACAAATCCTCAGACACTTTCTTGGTATTATCCGCTTGATAGGCAATTATCGTGCCGGGCTTTAATCCAGGCCCAAAAATATAATCGCTGAACGTTTTGCCGTCGTTCGACATTTGTTGCAAAAACGCCCCACGGTCTTGCTCGTTGATTTGCGTCACGGGTTGCAGTCCAAGACTGTTCATGGCGGCGGCCCAGCTTCGCAAATGCGCGTCTTCTTCTTGCTGAGGAAGATAGCCTAGTTGTTTCTCAGCCAGCAGTGCTTCAATGATCGAGTGCGCGCGCATGGCCTCCTCAGTTTGCAAATGCGATGTCGCCAATTTCTCTTGCGTCGCAACCCCGCGCTCTTGCAGGTTCAATGGCTGTTGCTCGCGCTGAGACTCTTGAGTGGCAAGCTGGCGCTGCAACTGGCGGTCCTGTTCTCGTTGTACAGCGAGTTGGCCCGCGCCAAATGCTTGTTCCGGCCTTTTTGCGGCCATGCCAGCGCCAAGCCCGAGAAGTGCGCCAGAAAGAATCTGCCGGAAAAGGTCTGGCTTGCGCACTGCGGGTTCAGCGGTCTGTATTGAAGGTGTCGGCGGTGGGGGTGTCCGCAGAAACTCGGCCATCGGTTCAGGAGTTGGGATTGCGTTATTATTCATTGTCTTACCTCGTTTCAATCATTAGGAAATTTACTGCATAGGAGGACTGGCGCGTAACCGCCGAACACTTCGAGGAATGCGCGGCTCAGTGAGTCAGGGTCGCCCGCAGCTTGATACTTCTTTTCGAGTTCGTTCACTTGCGCCCATCGTGCCTCAGACTCGCGGCGCAATTCGGGGTTGCTGTCGAGTTCATCCTGATAGGAGTTGATTTCGTTCACCCGGATGCGATTGATTCGCGTGCGGGCTTTGGAAAGTGCATCATGCATTCGATTGGGCATTTTGTGACTCCAAAATCTTGTTTAGCCGTGCAAGTTCGACTTGTTCATAGCCTTTGAGCAAACTATTTAGTGCGGCGATAACAGGCTGGCCGACTCTGCTTGGGATTTTCCTGTTGAGCATCGCCGCCGCTACGTTCGCCAACATTTCACGGCACTCAGCCTCGGAAGTCGGCGGCCTGAATCGGCCTTTATGCGAGTTTGCGCCGCCCTTTCGCCTCGCCTCCGCTAAAGCCGCTTGACGGTCGGGCGAATGAAAGTGGCAGAGGTCTGAACCCGTGAGCGGTCGGGCTTTGCAGCCAGGGTGAGCGCAGTGCTTAGGCTCGCTCATTATTTGGCCCCTCGGTTGCGTTCGTAAGCCTCGCGCTGGATTTTCAATCGCAGTTGAGAAAGCGGCATGGCGTAGCTTTCCTCGATGATTCTTTCTGCGGTCACATGCTGAGGCGCGGCATGAACGGTGTCGCTAATGCCGCTCGAAGCTGGTCGGCGCGATGCTGGTTTGCCAGAAGTCTCAAAATCACTTTTCAAACTTACATGCGCGAGTTCGAGATTTTCGCGCGACACGGGCAGGTCATTCTGGGTGAGGAATTTCTGGATTAACTCGGCGTTGCGCGGCGACGGCGTGTAGTCGCCAGCGTGGTCAGCAAGAAATTGCGCAGCGGCGCGACTCTCTTTTCGTTCCGTCACGAGTTCGCGGATTTCTTCAGGTTCAGCCCCAAAGACCTGACGAAAGTATTCGCGCTCTTCCTCGCTGATGTCTGGCCCGCTCGTGTCCGCTTCCAGATCAGGTTTAGCGACCATCGCGGGTTTGGCGGGTGGTGTTGCAGCGCGTGCCGGTGCTTGCTCGTCGAATTCGTCGGTCATGTCCGCGAACGATTTTCGCGTTGACGGTTCATTCAGCAGGTCAGGCACGGGTTCCGCCGAAAACGCGTTTCCAGGCTTCGTGACGCCCACGGCGGTGTCGAGGTCGCGGGGTTGTAAGGTGTCGGTCATTTGTGTAGCTCCTTTACTTTTTACTTAACACGGCGTTTGGCCGGGTTATTCTTTTTTGAAATAGGGTCAAGACTGCATTACTTTCGTTGCGACGGGTTGATTACGACGCAGGGGGGTTTCTGCGTCCATCGTTGTCACAACCCGTCAAGAAGGACAGAGCGATGCGGTAGAAAATTCCCCTGCGTCTTAAACAACCCGTCACGATGTCAAGCCACGTCCCGATAGCTGAGGAGGGAGGGGGCAAAGAGGCTGCCCGGCAGGAAAGGCGGCCCAGTGCGCCGGGAGAAGTCGGCGCTGCCCCCTCACGTAGAATCAATGACTTACATCCGTCGCGTAGCTTCGCTTGAGGGACTGTGTGAACTTTTATGCAATCTTGCATATTTCCCCCCTCTGTCCCACTGGGAGTCTTCCAAACCACGGCGCGGCCTTGGCTGCTACCCAGTCAATTTGAAACGTCTTCTGATGGCCTACCATCTTTTCAAAAAGGTACACGCGCTGCTCGTTAATCAATTCGTCGGCTTTCCGTTGTGAGACGTGAAATCGCCGGGCGAGGCTTTCGAGCAACTGCTCGCGTGTCATTGGCTCGCTTACCAGCAAGTGAATGATAGGCGGAAGTGAGGTGAGCCGGAAGTCTAGCGGGTCAAACCACAATACAAGGTCATCTGGCCTGTCACCATGGCGAAACTTTGTAAGAGCCAAGTTCGCTTCGTTCGTTCGCTTGTCATGCCGTGTGATACGCATGAGCACGTCAGGGACATCGCCAAATTGCCCGGAACCGCGAATATATTCCATGGGGTCACTATGTAGGTCCTCAAGCTTGCGTTTGTGGTCGTGTCGCACAAAGAAATTGAAAAGCGCGGGAGTCGCTGCCAGCAAGTCAAAGAACAAGCCTGCCGACAAGTCGCTGTTGGGGTCTTCCTTGCCGCGAAAGCAAGGATTGGCGGTATCAAGAATCAAAACATCTGCCTCAGACTCATTAACCCAGGCGTTAATAAGCTTAAACTTGTTCTCAAGACCCGGCGTGCGGCGAAATGCCCTTAACCTTGCCTCATCCGCAAAGGTGATATTTTTGGGCGGGCGGACAGTTTCATACATTCGCCGCAACCGCTCGCCGATAGCTGTGCAACTCATTTCCGTCTCAAGTAAGAATACTGACCGTGATTCGGGCACTGTCCAAACTCCAAGCAACGGCTTACCGCTCGCTATACTCTCCGCAAGTTGCAAACAGAACATCGTTTTGTAAACCTCGCGGGGGCCGTGTAGGCCGCCGATTTCGCCTTCATTGAACAAGCCCTGAACGATGGGTTTCGCGGGGTCTGTCCGCGCGTGTTCAATGAGCGCTTCAATGCCGATAAGCTGTGGGCCACCTTCGCAGACCCACGGCAAGAACTTGAAAATGTATGGTGATTGAACGAGCGATGGCACGGCGACATTTTGAAGATTGTTAACGGCCAGTTCCATAGGTGTTCCTTCCAAGATAACCGGGCTTCAAAGTTTCCTCTTTGCGAATGAGGATGACTTGCCCGGCCTGAATTTCAATGGTGAGCTTGCCCCAGAACTTTTCATTGATGAGATTCTGGAGCATTTCCGTAATTTCACGCAACATGGGTTTTTCCCTTCATTGTTACGAGTTCTTGACTTTGCGTGGCTTGCGAGGCTTCGGGGGCTTCAAGGGCAAGCGGAGTAATTCGGCTAAGCTGATAGCCATTGCGGTTCCTTTTGTGTGGCTTGGTATTCAATTCGCTTTCGGCTGCCCCGATAAATCGGCGGCTATTCGTGCGGTACATCTTCTTGCGGTTTCTTTGCGGCGTCTTTCAGCGCGGCAATTTCTTCGGCGAGTCGGCGCTGCGCGTCAAGGTCAAAATCGGATGGCTCGAATTCGACAACGGAGATTTCAAGGTCGGAGCACTCCGCGCCAAACAATCCAAGCAACAAATCCTTGATGGTCATCTCCGAACCTTCAATCCTGAAATGGCTCGCCGGGTGCTGGCCGTGCATCAACCGGTCGGTCAAGCTGTTCTTGATTGCCTGCCTTGTTGCTTCACGTGCGGCGCGTTCGGACTTAACCCGCACTTGCGTGTACGTCAGGCTCGCTTGCTCTAAGAATGCAGGTTCGCCGTCAACCTCAATATCAGGCGCAAAAACAGGGTCGCCGTCAATTGCTTGTACGGGCCATTGCCGGACTTCCCAGTCAAAATCGGTGGACTTGTAATTCATTCAACCCTCGTGGAAGCGGCCTGTCAACTTTGACCCTCATTTTATCTTATCCGCACAAGAAGGCAGTTTTTTGAAGGTCGCGCAAAATATTTTTCAGTCAACGCCAAGTGCCTGCCCCAGCGTAACTTCGTCGCCATCCTCGCTAACCCCAACCGGCGTACTCAGCGAAACCGTGTCGCCCTCAAGCTTGGCAGCGGGGCAATTACGGCGTCGAATCAGCGAAATGACGCGCGAGTAAACACGGTTGCCGATGGAGTCAAACGCGCCGGATGCCGCGATTCGCTCAAGTTCGTCAGGTGACTTGCCCACGTATGGCTTGAGGAAGATCAGCACTTCGATTTCTACGGCCTCTACCAGCGCCCGCTTGCTCGCCAGTTCGCGGGCGTAATCGAATGCCTCGAAATTAGTGGGTTCGCTTTCGTCCAATTGGGCGGACGTTTCAATTAGCCGGTCAAGCGGTCGGGGGATGAACAAATCTTTGGACGCCTTGACACAGACAGACCGCAGTGCGTAGTAAGCCTTCAATTCCGCATCGGGGTCTGTTGCCGTCAGATATTCGAGGCAAACTCGGCGGGCGACGTTTTCGGCCATACCAACCCCCACTCAACGTGTGCGGCCCCGAGACTCCCGGCGCTGCCGTTTAGCCCCGTCGCGCGTACCGGAAGCCCCCCGTTACAGAAGCGGGCACGGCGAGCGGCGCTATGGGCTGCCGGGAGCCCCGGAGCGCGCACGTTGTTGTTGGTTGGAAGTAGCCCTAGAGAGGAGGGCGCGGTCTACGCCGGGTCAGGGCATATCCGCCAGCATTGTCACTCCGCTGACCCAGCCGGGTCGCATGCCATTTGGCCGATAGTGGACGCGCGACTCGTCTTTCAGTTGTTTAGATGCGGCGAGCAAGCCCGATCGTTGCCCAATCCCCGCACCTTTACTGGTAATATGCTAACACATTTCGCCCATCTGGTCAAGCTGTTTCCTTTCGCGTGTACACGCACAGTGGAACTCCCGCGCGACTCTCTACACTGGCGTAATTTGGCCTGTGGATGCCCTCAGACGCGTCGGCAGAGGCAGGACAGCAGGACCCCAGCCGGGAAAACCAAGCCGCGTTATTTCTAGAAACGGCAAACGGACATCTTGGCGGCCTTCGCTCTTTGGCCGCGTCTCCGCGTGTACACACACAAACCTGTTGGGTTAATTGGTTGGGATTTTTGGTTGGCAGTTTTGAATGCGACGTGGGCCGCTATCCATGCGGGGTTGAGCGCGGTTATCTATTAAGTGGCGTGTTTGTGCGCCCTATAGACTGTAGGGAGATATTATGCAGGATTTGAAGTCCTGGGCGGACACCAGCCCACGTGCACTTCCGGTTCGATTCTAATGGGGCTTGGGAGCGGCGTCAACTTGCCGGTCGCGACGAACGGACCGGAATAAGGATTCGCAGTTGTGGCGCGATCCTAATAAGTTCTGCTATCCTGCTGGCCGAGCCGAGAGCAGCTGCGAATCGGTCAGGGTTTCTATTGCCGCCCCGGAGCCGGCAGAAAAGATGCGTAATCGCTTAAGAGCGTATTGGGCCGCTTGCGCGGCCCTTGTGCTTCCCTTGCTGGCGGCGACGTGCGGTCCGCTTCTTGCGCAGGCGCCGTGCGCGGTCGATTTTCCCCACGATGCCAATCCCACGTCCATTACCGACGAGGATATTTGCAACTTTCATAAAGTTAACTCGCAGGTGTACCGTGGCGGACGGCCGGACCCGAGCGCCTATCCGAAGCTGGAACGACTGGGAGTCCGAACCATCCTCAGCCTGGAAGAAAGCGGCCAGGCGGCGAAGGAATGCGACGCGCTCGCCCGCTTCAACAGCACTCTCAAGCCGGAAAATCGCATTGACTTTGTCTCTTTCCCAATCACCCCGATGCAGATCAGCCGGGCGGGGTTGAGCGACGAACAGGTCGAGCGCCTCTTTCAGCTAATCCAGAAGGCGCGCAAGCCGGTTTTCATCCACTGCTACTACGGCCGCGACCGGACGGGAGCGATCATCGCCTTGTACCGGATGGCGCTCGAGGGCGTTCCTTACGACAAGGCTTACGAAGAGGCGGTCCACTACAAATTCAGCCCTGAGGACGCCGGACTGCTGAAGACGCTCAAGCGCTACAAGAACCCCAAGCGGTTAAGCTCGCTTTCGGCCCGATGAGAATCCGATGAGCGCGTTTTCCGCTGGGTGGATCCTCTGCATAAGAGTGGCAGGCGAGAGAATGCCGCGCGGCTGCTGCCGCCGCGGCGCTGGACACTTTGTGAGAAGCTTGGCACAATGGATGAGAATTGTTCCGGCGTGCCGCCTGCGAAAGGCGGCTGAAGCAAACCAGTTTTCCTGTCGGGGCGTGGCGCAGCCTGGTAGCGCGCTTGCCTTGGGCGCAAGAGGTCCCCGGTTCAAATCCGGGCGCCCCGACCAGTTTTCAACAACTTGCGGAGCCCCCTGACCCCGCATTGCTATCACAAGCCTTCAAAGAGGGAACAAAGGGGAACAATTGCTTCGCCCACCTCCAGGGCCACACGCTTATGCTTGATGAATGGGTCTATGTACGCCAGCGCGGTTTGCGCGTCGGTGTGACCCGCGAGTGACTGTAGAACCGGCATAGCGACTCCGTCGTTGCCATTGTACGTGAGGAAGGTGTGCCGCATAGAGTGCCAGCTGAAGTGGGGTAACGTGAGCCGCTCGATCGTTGGCTGAACGTATTTCAGGAACAGCGTGCGGTCGTTGTGGCGGTTTCCTTTTCGCGTCGGGAACAACCAGTCCGCCTGCACCTTGCGGGTGGCTAGGTACTGCCGGATCAGGTGGCCAATCGGCCCAGGAAGCGGGAATCGCCGTTCGCCTCCGGGAGTCTTGGTGGGCCCGACTTCGCATCTCGAAACAGACCTGCGGACGTAGAGGATGTCGTGCTCGAAATCTACATCCTCCACCTTGAGTCCCAGCAGCTCACCGATTCGCAGTCCAAGAAGAATCCCCTGAACGAAGAGCGTCCGGGCTGGTTCTTGCAGAGCTTCCGCAAGCTTTCCGATTTCGTTGTAGGGGCAACCTAATTATGAGCGGATTTTTCGAGAAGAATGGGTAACGCTTTCTTGTTCTGAGTGAAGACGACGTTGGCGAACCAATGCTCGTGTCGCACTTAACTTAGGAGGGGAGCGCCAAGAGCGCTGCCCAAGCTCCCATCGGCGAAGACTAAGGGTTTCTCAAAGCCCTGAGTGCGGCGGTAAGGGGCATGGACAATACTGACCCGAGTTCCTCGCTGTTCCTGCCGAAAATTAGCCGCCCAATAGCTCCCCATTATCCAGTGGTTTCAACGGTAACTGATTTTTGACTTGACAAGCTTAAAATTTGCCTTTATCTGAGGCTGTTGTCTCTTAGACAATTCCCCCGGTGAGGAGAATTTGAGTGATGCGGCAACGCTCTCCTCTGACGAGGCCCAATCGGCATGCGTGAGACGCCGACGTTAGCGTCTACGTCCTTGGAGGGGTGTATGACGCAAACGCGGAGAAAAGGAGCTAGTTATGGGTATTCCACCCACTGGAAGCATTCTCATGCACCTCGTGGACGGAACACGGCAGCCTCTTCCATCGAGGGTGCAATGGACAGCAAGGATTCGCGACGGCCGCTCGCCAAGTGAGTGGCAAGAAAGAGACATCACGGAAACTGGCTCGGCGGTGCTCGTTAAAGAATTGACGTTTTTCGACAACCTCTTCGACAACTACACTGTGATTGTCTCCGCGAAGGGGTATCAAGGAGCTGCTTGGAGACCACTGCATATCCATCCGGCCAAACCGGCAACTGTCGACTTGATGCTGATTCCCAACGATGCTCGATTGAATTTTAGCGGTGCAAGTTGGCAATCGTTAAACAGTATTCGCCCTCGTTTTGCCGAAATACTTTCTGCGGGCATCGACAACGCTGAAGCCCGATACAACAATCTCAAAGATCAGCAGGACGGATTGGTGTTGGCCTGTCTACTGAATCTGCTCACTGCCATGTCGCAAATCACATTGCCAAGTGGCGAAAATCCCCTCGATTATTTCTGGCAGCCGATCTGGGATGATCCACGGTTTGTTATGGCGCAAGATAGGTTTTTCGCTTACGTGGATGAGGCGCTCGTCGATGACGTGGTGAAGGCAGCCAAAGTCGGAGGATTCTCTGAGGAAAAGGATCCCGGTGTTTTCCACCCCGGCGCGACTCTCAGCTACAAGCAGACCCAGTTCGACGTGACCAATGTCCAGTTGACCTTCCACCAAGGAAATGCAAAGACCCTTCGGAAATCGGACGGATCGCCAGTTGATTGCGTCGTCGTAGAGCCCGATATTGATTATTACAAAGACCTTCTCGCGCATTTTTTCCTCGAAGTGGTGCCGAATAAGTTTACCAAGGGCTTGACCGACCCGAGGGCTGTCTATGTCTTTCGATGGATTGCCGGCAAACAGGCGGGGTGGGACTTTAACCCCCTCTATACCTTGACTTAAGGCTGCGGCCAGGTCCTCCTTGCTCGTGGTTGTGAAAGCCAACCCAGAAAGGCAGGAAAAACCGATGGTAATCATCATCAGCGATCTCCACCTCAGCGATGGGACAACCGGAGGAACTGTCGGCTATGGCGCCTTTAACCTATTCCGAGACAAGCTGCGGGATCTTGCCTGATAACCGCGGCAGATGGTTTTCGTCACAATCGAGGACTTTGATCTCGCTGACAACTACATGTGCTACCTTCGGCGCCAGGAACGGCCATTTCTCTTTTATTCTCAGGGCATAGTATTGAGCATCCGTTTTGATCTGTGCCGCTATCCTCAGCACCCTATCGCCACCGTCCAGGCGTCTTGTCACATTCATGATGCGTTTACGCGCCTCGGGATGGGACTGACGAAGAAGCGGTCCCACGGGATGTAGGCTGGAGCGTCGTGACAGACCATGTCGAGGAGGCGGCGCATCAGGGGAAGCGCCTCTGCCTCCAGCACCCCTCGTCTTATCATGTTCTCTACCGTGGGCCCAATGGCGAAGGCAGTCTCGGCGCCCTCCACCGTTTCGTCGGCCATGTGTCGGGCCTTGGCCTCGCTGTAGGACAGGCCCAACCCCATCCACCGCCCCATGCGGCAGTTACGTCCGCCTGCACAGGTAACGTAAAAATCACCTGCTCCCGGCAGCATCCAGATGGAGCGCTGATGGCCTCCCATGGTGGTTAACACATGGCTGATCTCGCAGAGCGCTTCGGCAAACAGAGCCGCCGCCGGGTTGTGCATTTTGGCCTCGTTCTCCACCCCCGGCGAGCGCTCGAGCATGCCGGAAACTATACCCACTCCGAGTGAATACAGGTTTTTCAGGGCGGCACAAACTTCCACGCCGATTAGGTCGCTGTTGGGCCACAGATGATAGTAAGCCGTGCCCAGCCAGCCGCTCAGCCGATCGAAAACTGCCGGGTCCGGACAAGTCAGGACTACGCTAGTCTCGCGGCGCACCGCAAGTTCGCCCGCGATCGAGGGGCCACGAATAGTACAAACTTGGCCACGGTAACTTGAGGGAAGCTGGGACTGCAGTGCCCTGGGCAAGATCTCAAGGGTGTTGCTGTCTCCCCGCAGGCCTTTCGTCAGCATCACGATAGGCACGTCCAAGGGCAGAACAGCGCTCAGCTTCTCGGCTGCCCAGTCCACCCCCGCCGAGCTGACACCGAGAATAACAAGCTCCACCTCTCGCATAGCCTCGCCCAATTCGTCGTGAGCGTAAGGCTGGACCGATGTTGGCAGGTGCACCTTCAGCCGCGGATGAAAGCGCTCCTGACGAAGGGCGTCTATTATCCGCGCATCCAGGTGTGTGCCCACAAGG
>JAHEKS010000076.1 GCA_024638215.1 Acidobacteriota bacterium
GCTCCACGGCATGTTCCACGGCGACCGCTCGCGCAAGCAGACGCTGGTGGACTACGGATTTCGCCTGCCCTCCGCGCTCGACAACCGGCCGCTGACCTTCGAGGAATTCGAACACCGCGTCGGCCAGGTGATTTACGTTTCCGCCACGCCCGGACCGTACGAGCTCACCAAATCGGGAGGCGAGGTGGTGGAGCAGATCATCCGGCCCACCGGCCTGATTGACCCGGAAGTGGAAGTGCGCCCGACGCGCAGCCAGATTGACGATTTGCTGGGCGAAATCCGCGCTCGCGCCAAGGCGAGCGAGCGCGTGCTGGTCACCACGCTCACCAAGCGCATGGCCGAGGATTTGACCGAGTATTATTCCGAAGTCGGCGTGCGCTGCCGCTACTTGCACTCGGAAATCGAGACGCTGGAGCGGGTCAAGATTCTGCGCGATTTGCGGCGCGGCGAGTTCGACGTGCTGGTCGGCATCAACCTGCTGCGCGAAGGTTTGGATTTACCCGAGGTTTCGCTGGTGGCGATTCTTGACGCCGACAAGGAAGGCTTCCTGCGTTCGGGCGGCTCTCTGATTCAGACCATCGGACGCGCCGCGCGCCACCTGAACGGCAAGGCGATCCTTTACGCCGACCGGGAAACCGATTCCATGCGTACGGCGATTTCCGAAACCAATCGCCGCCGCGCCAAACAATTTCGCTACAATGAGGAGTTCGGCATTACGCCGGAAAGTATCGTCAAGCCCGTCGACATGGCGCTGGCGCAGATTACCGGCGCCGATTACGTCACCGTGCCGCTCGATGTGCCCGACGATGAGCTGGTCCCGCGCGACCAGCTCGACGCGCTCATCACCGGGTTGGAAAAGCAGATGCGCGAGGCCGCCAAGCAATTTGAATTTGAAAAGGCGGCGCAGTTGCGCGACCGCATCAAGGCGCTGAAAGAGAAAGAAGCGGATGCGGGACCGGAGCCAGGGCAAAGCGCTCCGTCCGGCGCGTGAAAGACTCTTGTGTGAACTCTTGACCGTTCATCTATGATTCCCCGTGGAATGATGCGTGGTCGAAAACCGAAAAAGGAACCCACGATTGCCGTCGTCGGTCCCGGGCGCGTGGGCCAGGCGATGGGAAAACTCCTACGCGGCTCGGGCTTCCCGGTGCGATTTGTCGTCGCGCGCCGAATCGCAGCGGCGCGCCGCGCGACGAAATGCATCGGGGGCGGCCGCGCAGTCTCGCTTGACTCGGCCGAGCTCGAGGGAGCGCAAATTTTCCTGCTGACCACGTCGGATGCGGCGCTGGCTCCCATCGCCGCGCGGCTGGCCGGCACCTTGAGCGGGTGGAAGGGGAAAGTAGCATTGCACACCTGCGGCTCGCTTCCCGCTGCTGTTCTTGCTCCACTGCAAAAGCAGGGCGCGGCCATCGGTTCTCTACACCCTTTTCAAACCATCCCGAACCCCGCGGAAGGTTTGCGAAATCTGCGCAACTGTTTCTGGGCGATTGAAGGCGATGCTGCGGCGCGCCGCGTCGCCACGCGATGGGTGAGGGCGCTGGACGGGGTCGCTTTCGCCGTCCCGCCCGAAAAGAAGATTCTCTATCACGCCGCCGCGTTTCTCGTCTGCCCGACGGAGATCACGCTCATGGAGCGCTCGACGTTTCTTTTGCGGCAGTGTGGCATTCCGGAGAAAGTCGCCCGGCCCATGCTCGCGCAAATCGTGACGGAAACCGTGCGCAATTTCGCCAAGTTGGGGGCGCAGGGAGCGCTCACGGGCCCGGCGGCGCGTGGCGACTGGGCAATCATCCGGGGGCACATGCGGGCGCTCGAGCGCGCCGCCCCGGATGTCCGGCCCGTGTACAAGTCGCTCCTGCGCGCCATGCTGCGTCTGGCGCGGCGACGGCCGCCGCGCGACCTCGAAAGGATGCTCGGATGAAAAGGCGGGTTGGCGCGACCGTCGCGGCAGGAATTGTTGCGATGCTGCTTGCTCCCATCGCTGCCGCGCAAAGCGGCAAGGGAAAGCCTTCCCGGGAAACCAAACCTGCCGTCCTCGACATCAATCGTGCCACCACCGCTGATTATGAGAAGCTGCCCGGCATTGGCCCGGAACTTGCCCGCAGAATCGTAGCCTACCGAAAAGAGCACGGGGCATTTCGCCGCGTCGAGGATCTTCTGGTCATTCGCGGCATGGGAGAGAAGAAGTGGCGGGCCCTTCGGCCTTATCTGACAGTGGGAAATGCTAAGCGGGAGCGGAACAAAACCGCGAAGCAGAGGCAATGACCGCGCGGCCTGCCGAACCTTACGCCGCTGGAATGAAGTAGTGCAGCAGCCAGAAGCACGCTGCAGAGAATATTCCTGCCACCGGAATGGTCAGAATCCAGGCCCAGATGATGTTCTTGGCCACGCCCCAGCGCACCGCGCTCAGGCGCTGCATGCTGCCCACGCCCATCACGCCGCCCGCGATGGTATGCGTGGTGGAAACGGGAATGCCAGCGGTCGCCGCACCCAGGATGCTGATGGCGGCGGCAGCCTCGGCGCAGAATCCTCCGAAGGGCCTCAGCTTGGTGATTTTCATCCCCATGGTTTTGACGATTCTCCAGCCGCCCGCGAGCGTGCCCAAGCTGATGGCGGTGTAGGCCATCAGGATCACCCAGAAAGGAATATAGAATGACTTTATCAGGCCCGCGGTGAAGAGTGTTCCTGCCACAATGCCCATGGTTTTCTGCGCGTCGTTGGTGCCGTGAGCAAAGCTGTAGGCGGCCGCGGAAAAAAGTTGGAGCTTGCGGAAATAATTGTCCAACCGGAGCGGGGAATAGTTGCGAAATATCCAGTAGGTGGCGACCATAAACCCTGCGGCTAGGATTAGGCCGATGAGTGGCGAGAGAATGATGAACAGGAGCGTTTTCGTCCAGCCGGAGGGCAGGATCACCACCCACCCGCCCTTGGCGATGGCCGCACCCGCGTACCCGCCGATCAGAGCGTGCGAAGAACTGACCGGCAGGCCGTAGTACCAGGTGAGGATGTCCCAAAAAATCGCCCCCATCAGCCCCGCCAGGATGACGTAGAGATTCACGTACTTCAGATCCACCATGCCCTTGCCCATGGTGGTGGCGACGGCGGTACCGAAGGTAAAGGCCGCGACGAAGTTAAAAAACGCCGCCCAGACCACCGCCACGCGGGGCGAAAGCACTCGCGTCGAAACCACCGTGGCGATGGAATTGGCCGCGTCGTGAAATCCGTTCAGGAAATCAAACGCGAGCGCCACCATAACCAGGATGATGACAAACCAGATAGTCGGCATAAGATGCGATTCGCCCCTGCCAGGGCGCAGAGGAAGCCCGCAGGACCGGAAAACTCTCTCTCAGGTTGATTTCAAAACCACCGATTCCAGCACGTCGGCCACGTCTTCGCACTTGTCCGTGGTGGCTTCGAGGACTTCGTAAATCTCTTTCCACTTGATGATATCAGTGGGTGATGCGCTGTTCTCAAAGAGCCTGGCCACGCACTCGCCTTTGATCCGGTCGGCGTCCTTCTCGAGCTGGCTAAGCTGGTCGCAGTACTCTAGGATGTTCTGAGGGCGGTGCAACTGCGCCACGGCGCGGACGATGATTTCCGAGCCGTGCAGGATCACCTTGGCCAGTTGAGTGGCGCCCGGCGTGATCTGCCGGATTTTGTACGTAATCAAACGCCCCGAAGCGCCGTCAATCAGGTCCAGCACGTCGTCGAGCGCCGAGCAGAGCGAGTGGATATCTTCGCGGTCAATGGGCGTGATGAAAGTCTTGTTGAGCTTGGTCATCAGCTCGTGCGTGAGCTGGTCGCCCTTGTGCTCCACGAATTTGATTTCGGTCACGTGTTTTTCGACGTCCTTGTAGTCCTCGAAAAGCGCCACCAAAATCATTGCGGCCTGATTGATCAAGCCCGCCTGGTCGCGGAAAAGGTCATAGAACTTTTCCTCACGCGGTATCAGTCGCACATGGACTCCTTACAAGGCAGGATAGAGGGCCAATCATTTTCTACCGAACCCGGCGGGAAACGCAAGCCCTATCCGAGAGCCATTTTGTCAACCGGCTGCGCCCGGTGAGACTGAGGAAGAGAAAGCCATTGCCCGCGGGCTGCCCTAGGAATATACTGCTCGGCACCCGGCTTTCCTCACCCGACACAACCTCGCCTTGTGACTGAACTGGGATCGAGAGGTGCGCTCATGAAACAAACTCTGGAATTCATCCTCAACGGAAAACCCGCGCGGTTGAATGTTGATCCCCAGCGCAAGCTGCTTTGGGTGCTGCGCGAGGACCTGGGATTGACCGGCAGCAAGTACGGCTGTGGCGAAGGCCTTTGCGGGGCGTGCACGGTGGTGGTGGGCCGCAAAGCGGCGCGCTCCTGCCTGCTGACGATGCAGGATGTGGCGGGCCAGCACGTGCGCACGATCGAAGGGCTCGAATCCAAGGGCAAGCTGCATCCCTTGCAGCGGGCTTTCGTCGAGCACGACGCGTTGCAATGCGGCTACTGCACCCCGGGAATGATCATGAACGCCTACGGCCTGCTGCTGGAAACGCCGCGGCCCACGCGCCGGCAAATTATCGAGGGCATGGAAGGCAATCTCTGCCGCTGCGCCGCGCACCAGCGGATTGTGGCCGCCATTCGGACGGCCGCCCGGCGCATGCAAGGAGGCGAGCGATGAAAAACAGAACTCCGCTTACGCTTGAAGAGGAAATCCTGGCGCGCGATTTTTCTGACAACCAGGCCGAACCTCCGTTTCTGCCCCTCGATCGCCGCGACTTCCTGAAACTCCTGGGCGGCGGCATTGTGATTTCCGTCGCCGTTCCCAATATGTGGGCGCAGCGCGAGGGCGGGCCGCGGCGCGGCCAACCGCTGCCCACGGACTTCAACGCCTTCCTGCGCATCGGCGAGGACGGCCGCGTCACCGGCTACACGGGAAAGATCGAGATGGGGCAGGGCATCATCACCTCGCTGGCGCAGATGCTGGCGGAGGAACTCGACGTCGCCTACGACCGCGTGCACATGGTGATGGGCGACACCGACCTGTGCCCGTGGGACATGGGAACGTTCGGCTCGATGACCACACGCTTCTTCGGCCCGCCCTTTTTGCGCGCCGCGGCAGAAGCCAAAGCCGTGCTGGTGGAATTGGCGGCGGAAAAGCTGGACGTGCCGAAAGAAAAGCTCAAGACCAAAGATGGAGTTGTGTACGAGTCGTCCGGGCCGAAGAAAATCACCTACGGCGAGCTCGCGCAAGGGAAGAAAATCCTGCGGCACATCGAGGGCGCGCCGCTCGAAACCCCGGCGGAGTTCACGCTCATCGGCAAGCCGGAGTTGAGAAGGGACAGCATCGAGAAGGTCACCGGCCGCGCGCGCTTTGCCGGCGACATTCGGGTGCCCGGCAAACTTTATGCGCGCATTCTGCGCCCGCCCGCTCACGGCGCCAAACTCGTGAGCGTGGACCTGGAAGAGGCGAAAAAAGTCGAAGGCGTGCAGGTCGTTCACGAAGGCGACCTGGTCGCCGTGCTGCACGAGCATCCAGACGTTGCCGAAGAGGCGCTGGGCCGGGTCAAGGCGCAGTTCGACAAGCCGGAGCCCTATGCGGATGACAAGACCATCTTCGACCACCTGCTCAAGGTCGCGCCTCCGGGGGAAAAGGTGGCGGCAGGGGGAGATTTGGCCGAAGGCGAGAAGGCGGCGCAGTTCATTGCGGAAGAGACTTATCTGAACAGTTACGTCGCGCACGCGCCCATGGAGCCGCACACTGCGCTGGCGAAGATGGAAGGAGGGAAACTCACGCTCTGGGCTTCCACGCAGACACCTTTCCCGCTGAAAGAGCAGGCGGCATCGTTGCTGGGAATTGCGCCGCAGAATGTTCACGTCATCGCGCCCTTTGTGGGCGGCGGCTTCGGCGGCAAGAGCGCCAACGGGCAAGCCTTGGAAGCGGTGCGCCTGGCCAAGCTCACCGGCAAGCCTGTTCAAGTGGCCTGGACGCGCGCGGAAGAGTTCTTCTACGACACGTTCCGCCCTGCAGCGATCGTCAAGATCAAGGCGGGGGCGGCGGCCGAAGGGTTGATGTCGCTGTGGGACTACGGCGTTTACTTTGCCGGCGACCGCGGTGCGCAGACGTTCTACGACGTGCCCAACCATCGCACCACGGCTTACGGCGGCGGCTGGACGGCGCCGCCCGGAGCGCATCCGTTTGCGACCGGCCCCTGGCGTGCTCCTTCGAACAACACCAACACCTTCGCGCGCGAATCGCACATGGACGTGCTGGCGGTGAAGGCGGGCATGGACCCGGTCGAATTTCGCTTGAAGAATCTGAAGGACGCGCGCATGCGGCGCGTGCTCCAGGCGGTGGCGGAAAAGTTCGACTGGAAGCCGGCCAAAGCTCCGAGCGGGCGCGGCTACGGCGTTGCCTGCGGCACCGACGTGGACAGCGTCGTCGCCCACATGGCGGAAGTCGAGGTGAACAAGTCAACCGGCGAGGTGCGCGTCAAGCGCTTGGTCTGCGCGCAGGAAATGGGCCTGTGCATCAACCCGGAAGGCGCGCGCCTGCAAATCGAAGGCTGCCTGATGATGGGCCTGGGGTACGCGCTCACCGAGGAAGTCCACTTCACCGGCGGAGATATTCACGACAAGAATTTCGATAGCTACCAGTTGCCGCGCTTTTCCTGGCTGCCGGAAATCGAGACCGTCATCCTCGATGCTAAGGATTCGCCGCCGCACGGCGGCGGCGAACCGGCCGTCATCTGCATGGGCGGCGTGATCGCCAACGCGATCTTCGACGCTACGGGCGCGCGCGTCCTCCAGTTGCCCATGACGCCGGAACGGGTCAAGGCCGCCCTGGCGCGGGTGTAGCGCCGCCCTTTAGGGCGGCATGCCGGGCTAAAGCCCGCCGCTACAAAGGCACGAAGAAAATGCCGGGCTAAAGCCCGGCGCTACGAACGCCCCGCCGCGAACGAGACGTAGCGCCGCCCTTTAGGGCGGCATGCCGGGCTACGAAGTCTGCTACGAAGGCACGGCTAAGGGCGCGGGTGATATGGAATTCCGGCGGAAAAACATTCGCCTGCCTCAAGCGCGGTACATCGGCCGGCAATGGTATTTCCTGACGGCATGCGCTCAGGGACGGCGGGCGAGATTCTGCGATCGAACGTTGGTCTCTGAGGTTTTGAAGTTATTGTACTTGGAGGCGGCCAAGCATTCGTTTGTCATCGAGGCTTATTGCTTCATGCCAGACCACCTTCACCTCCTTGTAAGCGGCACTTCAGAAACCTCAGACTGCCTGGTTTTTCTCAATGCATTCAAGCAGAAATCGGCTTTCGCATTCAAAAAGGCGTTTGCAGAACGGCTGTGGCAGCACAAAACGTATGATCACATCCTGCGCTGCAATGAAAGGTGGGAAGGAGTGGCTTGCTATATCTGGAATAACCCCGTTAGGAAGGGGCTTTGTTCGTTGGCCGAATATTGGCCGTGTTCGGGGTCGCAAAGCATGGACTGGAAGCGGCTGCTGAGCGGCCTCCATGCCCCTTGGCTTCCGCCGTGGAAACAAGAGATGTAGCGCCGCCCTTTAGGGCGGCATGCCGGGCTAAAGCCCGGCGCTACGAACGCCCCGCCGCGAACGAGACGTAGCGCCGCCCTTTAGGGCGGCATGCCGGGCTAAAGCCCGGCGCTACGAACGCCGCGCCAATAAATACATTCCGCTCAACTCATCCGCCGGCGGCACGAAGTCCGGCCGGAACTTTTTGATTTCTATCTGGATCCTGGCGATTCTTGCGGCGGGCGCGCCGGCGCCCGCGCTCATGTAGGTGCGCTTGGCGGCGACGGTCCAGCCGCACTCCTCTGTGGCGTCGAGAATCGCCTGTCCTGCCAGATGGTCCTTGGGACGCAAATTCTCGATCTGGGCGCGTCCTCTTCCACCCGCCATGTTCAGGACGGCTTCTGAGGCGACATCGAGCAGCCAGTGGCGCACGCCCGATTGTTGCGGCGCTTGCGAGGCGATCGCCACGAAGGCTTGGCGCGGAAGATACATCAGCAGACCTTCGGTGACCATCAGCGCAGAAGCTGAGCCGATGCTCGCAAAAAGTTTCGAGCGATCCTCGGCGCTTGCGAGGTCGGCCGGAACCTGTTCCCAACGGCAGCGCGGCTTTTCGTTTACAAGTTTGCCGGCCTTGTATTCGAGCGTGTCCGGATAATCGGCTTCAATCCAGCGCAGTGAAGCAGGCAGTTCAAGCCGCCACGGGCGCGTGTCGAGCCCGGCGCCGAGATTGACCACCGTTTCGATCTTCTCGCCTTGAATCGTGCTTATCAGCATTTCGTCCAGGGTTCGCGCGCGAATCCCGACTCCAAAGCGCATCATTTCGAGCAAGGGAACCCTGCGGGCGATGGTCATGCCGCGCTCGCCCGCCAAGCGCTCGGCCAACGGGTCGCGGATGAGGCCGTCTTCGCTCACCGTCTCCAACGCCCGGCAAGCCGCCACCATCAGGGCCGTGTCGCTCACGTGTTGGATTTGGTTTTCCATCTGCGCTAGCCCCCTTTCTTAATGGGGCCGTCGCACCCGCACGCGGCCGGGCTCCACGATGATCAATCCGCCGGCAAATTCCACCGTCGAAACGGAAGCAAGCGCCCGAACCGTTTCAGACACAACTACATGAATGCGAGTCTCGGATGGAAATCGTACGACAACGATTCCGTGATGGATACCAGCGGGAATTGGAGCAGGTTGCTGAAATCGTTATCGCGGGAAATTACAACACATCCGAGCTGCTGCGCCGTTGCGAAGATCTGCCTGTCGCTCTTGCCTCGAGGGCCCAAGTCAAGGGCGTGCCGAGAGTCGTGGCCGGCCCTGCGAAGGTGGTCGCCGAGAATGCGGGGAAGGCTTTCATCGATGAGGAATCGGGCCATCAGGTTGCTGCCCGGACGGTCTCTTCTTCAACTCGCTTGGCCGCGTAGCTCAATGCGGCGCGGATGTCGTCCAGCGTCAACCCGTACTCGCGTGCTACGTCCTCAAAGGAATCACCTGCGGCGATCGACCCGACGACCACGCTGACTGGCACGCGAGTGCCTTCGATCACCGGCTTGCCGAAACACACTTCGGAATCAACGGCAATCCTAGGAGCAATGACCGTCATGAGTCTGCACCTCGGATGAATTATATCAGGAAAACGAAACCGCACCGATATTCCTGAGCCCTTGTGCTAAAAGAAAGGGCGGGGAAACACTCCCCGCCCTAGTCTTTACTGTTGACTGTAAACTGTCAACTGTTAACTGTTTTTAGTACATCCCTCCGCCCATGCCCGCGCCCGGAGGAGGAGCGTGCCTATCTTCTTTTTCCGGGATCTCGCTGACCAGGGCTTCGGTAGTCAGCAAGAGGGAGGCGATGGAAGCGGCGTTCTGGAGCGCCGTGCGCGTGACCTTGGTGGGGTCAATGACGCCGGCGTCCACCAAGTCGCCGAAGGTTTCCGACTGGGCGTTGAAGCCGAAGTTGGCGTTGGAGTTGGACTTGACCTTCTCCACCACCACGGCGCCTTCCCAGCCGGCGTTGCCGGCGATCAGGCGGAGCGGCTCTTCCAGCGCCCGCTTGACGATGTTGATGCCGATCTGCTCGTCACCCTCGGCCTTCAGCTTCTCGAGCGCCGGGACGCTGCGCAGCAGGGCCACGCCGCCGCCCGCCACAATGCCTTCTTCAACCGCCGCCTTGGTGGCGTGCATGGCGTCCTCCACGCGAGCTTTCTTCTCCTTCATCTCGGTCTCGGTCGCCGCGCCCACCTTGATCTGGGCCACGCCGCCTACCAGTTTCGCGAGGCGTTCCTGCAGTTTCTCGCGGTCGTAGTCGGAAGTGGTCTCTTCGATCTGGGTGCGGATCTGCTTCACACGGCCCTCGATGGCCGAAGTCTTTCCCGCCCCCTCGACGATGGTCGTATTATCCTTGTCAATAGTAACTTTTTTGGCGCGGCCCAGGTCTTCCAGCTTCACGTTCTCCAGCTTGATGCCCAGGTCCTCGGTGATGGCCCGCCCGCCGGTCAGGATGGCGATATCCTCCAGCATCGCCTTGCGGCGGTCGCCGAAGCCCGGTGCCTTCACCGCGGAGCAGTGCAGCGTGCCGCGCAGTTTGTTGACGACGAGTGTCGCGAGCGCTTCGCCTTCCACTTCCTCGGCCACGATGACCAGGGGCTTGCCCGACTTGGCGATCTGCTCGAGCAGCGGCAGCAGGTCCTTCATCGAGCTGATTTTCTTTTCGTGGATCAGGATGTAGGGGTCCTCGAGCACGCACTCCATGCGCTCGGGGTCGGTGACGAAGTAGGGAGACAGGTAGCCGCGGTCGAACTGCATGCCTTCCACCACTTCCAGCGAGGTTTCCATTGTTTTGGCTTCTTCGACCGTGATGACGCCGTCCTTGCCCACTTTCTTCATGGCCTCGGCAATGATCGCGCCGATGGTTTCATCGTTATTGGCCGAAACGCAGCCGACCTGGGCGATCATCGAGCCCTCGACGGGCTTGGAGAGTTTTTCGAGCTCGCCCTTGACGTGCTTCTTGTCGCCCCCCTTGTTGGTTTCGTCGTAGCCGCAAACGGCGCGCACCGCCCACTCGATGCCGCGCTTCACGGCCATCGGGTTGGCGCCCGCCGCCACGGTCTTGGCGCCCTCGCGGAAGATCGCCTGGGCCAGAACCGTCGCGGTGGTGGTGCCGTCGCCGGCCACGTCGGAGGTCTTCGACGCCACCTCGCGCACCATCTGCGCGCCCATGTTCTCCAGCGGGTCCTGCAGCTCGATTTCCTTGGCCACGGTCACGCCGTCCTTGGTGATCGTGGGGGAACCGAATTTCTTGTCCAGTACCACGTTGCGCCCCTTCGGGCCCAACGTCACTTTGACGGCGTCAGCCAGCTTGTTGACGCCGCGGAGAATCGCCTGCCGGCTCTCCTCCCCGTGTACGATTTGCTTTGCATTTGCCATCTTTTCAATCCCTCCAGAATTTTGGTCGGGCCCTCGTTGGCGGGGCCGCAAATCTTAAGAACTCGTGTTTGGACTTCGCTGTGCGCCCAAACTTCCGGGCGCCGCAAAGACCAGCTTACTTTCTCCCTCCCGCGGCTCTCGCCGCGCCTTCCAGCACGCCCAGCACTTCCTCTTCGCGCACGATCAGGTATTCCTGCTCGTCAATCTTGATTTCCGTGCCAGAGTATTTTCCGAACAGGATGCGGTCGCCCGCCTTCACGTCCAGGGGAATGACCTTCCCGTCCTCGGTTTTCTTGCCGTTGCCTACGGCGATCACTTCGCCCTCCTGCGGTTTCTCTTTCGCCGAGTCAGGGATAATGATGCCGCCTTTGATCGATTCTTTCTCTTCAATGCGCTTGATCAGAATGCGGTCATGAAGAGGTCTGACTTTCATACGTTGAAGTCCTCCTTCATTGGGTTGTCGGTCTCGACCAAGCCACTCGTGGAACTGCTTTGGCTTGGCGATGATTTGCTAAGATCTGTGTTATGTTCATCTTGCGCCTGTACCGCGCCATCCGGCGCAGACGATTAGCACTCTCCTATGCGGAGTGCTAATTTATAATCTGAAGGATGCACTTTGTCAAGAGGCAAAGTTACTCCCTGCCATGGACGCTCGCCTTTTCCCGTATGTACCATGCTCACAACATGACAAACTGTCTGTACCACTGGACTCACAGCAGTCGCGGTCGTGAGTGTTCAGCCCCTCGCGGTGGAAGTGGGGTCCCTTTGGCTTCGCTGCCGGTTCGATGGCGGTTCGTCTGGCTGTTTTTCTGCCCGTTTTCTGACACACCGTCTTGTGTTTTCAATAACATAGTGGCTTGACTCGCCCCAAAAAGGGCGCTTAGTACCCGCCTTGCTTGCCGCACTCGCCTCGCACCCGCATGGATATTGGGTGAAACGTGTGTCGCACCGTTGCGCGAAAACCTCCGCGCAGCTTCCCCGTTTTTGCAGCCGCCCTCATGTTTCGATTGTCGTTTTTGCGCACTCTCTTTGCCGTGTCCGGTGTAGCTGATGGAAACGATACGGTGGGTACTGGTGATACAACTGACACAGTTTATTTTCGGGTGCAATGAGACCTGCATCAGGCCTGAACGCCCCGCTCTGCTTTGCTGGATTGACGCCTCTTGCCTTCCCGATTAAAGTTGTTGCTTGCGATTTCTGCTGCCATCTCCCGAGCCGCCTCGGGGAAAGGGAAACTGCACGTGAGTCACACTCGGGGATTCTGGGATCGCGCGGCAGGAGTGATCCTTGCCGGAACGATGGCCCTCTTTCTCTCGCCGGGGCCAGGCAAGGCTCGCGAGATTCCTCCCGGGGAAACGAAGGCTCTTCAGTCGCGGCTGGACGCGGTTGCGTCGCCGGACGCAGCCCAGTTGGCCAAAACGCTTGGGGTTGAATCCGCCTCGAAAGAGCCGCCGCCTGACCTCACGCAGAACTACTTGCAGGATCTCGGGGATCTCGACGGTCGCGGCACTTCGGAATACTTGCTGGAGTGGCTGGCCGGGGAAGCGCTCGGCGCGGCCGAGGTCGCCTCGCCGGATTGGTCGCTGTTCCTGCTCGATTGGGACGGCGCGCGCTGGCAAGCCCTGCCTCTGATGAGCGGCTACGAGCCTTTTGCTTTGCGGGTCCTGCCGCGCATGAAACGGCGCGAGCGGCTGATCGCTGTGACCGTATTCGTCGGCGTGACGCGAGTCCCTTACCCAGCCGTCTTCCGATTCCAGGACCACTCGGCTGCGCTCTTGTGGGACGGCCGGTCCGACGAGAGCCGCTACGAGGGCTACAACCAGGGCCGCGTGCAGTTTCGCGTGGCGGGCGGCACTCTCCAGATGGTTGCCGACGGCCGCGCCGACCCCGGCCTCCTGGTGTTTCCCAAAGCGGGCGTGCGCGGCTTCGACGCTCAGTCCGTCTATCATTGGACCGGCAACGCGTTCGATCCGGTCAAAACGGAGTACACTGCAAACCGCGATTTCACGCTTTATCGCTTTATTGCCGCGCTGCACTTGCGCGATTTTCGCACCGCCTACAGCCTGATTGACCCGGCGAAATTCATGAAGACGGACAAGCCGACCCTTGAGGCGTTCCGGAAAATGATCCAGGATCAATTCCCGGAATTCCTGGACGACCAGATTTTCAAGGCACCGGAGGCGGGCGCGGCCGAAAACACGTTCCAACTGAATTTGGCGGACAAGGTTTACGTTTACACGCCTTCCTTTTCGGGCAGCACGCCCTATTTGTTGACCGGCCTCGGCCGTCAGGAGCACAAGCCGGAAGCCGAATAGCAACTTTCGCCTTCACATGCGCCGTCGTTTTCTTTCTGTTTCGGGTTTTGTGCTCGCGGGCGGCGAGAGCCACCGCATGGGGCGCCCCAAGGATCAACTGGAACTGGGCGGCGAAACCATGCTCGCTCGCCAGGTGCGATTGGCCGGCGCCGTCGCTCGTTCGGTCGCGGTGCTCGGGCCTCGTGAAAGGCTGGCGGCAACGGGCCTGAAGGTAATTGCGGATGAGCGCGCGGGCCTCGGCCCGCTGGGCGGCATCGCCACCGCGCTGGCTTGCACGCGCACCGAATACAACCTCTTCATCGGGTGTGACATGCCTTATTTGAAGGCGCGTTTCTTGGAATACCTCTGTGCGGAGGCGCTCGCCAGCGAAGCGGACGCGACGGCGCCGGAATCCCCCGGGCGTGAGCTGCAACCGATGTGCGCGGTTTATCGCCGCCGGGCGCTGGCAGCGGTTCGCGCCAGCCTGGCGCGCGGCGATTTCCGCGTGCGGAGCTTTTTCCCGCGTGTAGAATGTCGCGTGCTGCATTGGCCGGAAATTGCGCGCGCGGGATTCAGCGCGGTGATTTTCGGTAACATCAATACGCCCGAAGACTACCGCGCGGCGCAACTGCGGTCGGGTTGATAAATGCAGCTTGTCGCGCTGCCTGAGCAACGTTTTCGGCGCGGCTCAGTTTCCGGAGGCTCATGACGGTCGCTCACGCAATCCTTCTTTTCTTCGCGGCGCTCCTGGCCGGCGGGCTGAACTCCGTGGCGGGCGGCGGCAGCCTGATTTCTTTTCCGGCGCTCATTTTTGCCGGCGTACCTCCGATTCCCGCCAACGCGACCTCGACCGTGGCGCTGTGGCCGGGGTCGGTGGCGAGCGTGGGCGGCTACCGGGAGAAACTGCCGCGCGAAGCGCGTATGTTGGTGCCCCTGGCCGCGGCGAGCCTGCTGGGCGGATTTCTCGGCGCCGTGCTTCTTCTGCACACCCCGCCGCGCACGTTCATGCACGTGGTCCCTTGGCTGTTCCTGCTGGCGACGTTTCTGTTTGTTTTTGGCAAGCGCCTCACGGGCGGGGCGGCGAGGCCTGCCGGTGGAAGACACTCCTGGCCCGCCATCGCCGCCACCACGGCCGCGCAGCTCGTGATCGCCACCTACGGCGGCTTCTTTGGCGGGGGCATGGGCATCCTGATGTTAGCGAGCTTCAGCATGGCCCAACTGGGTGATATTCACAGTATGAACGGCGTCAAGGCGCTGCTCGCGACTGGAATCAACGGCGTCGCCATCGCGACCTTCGTCGTGGCCAAAGCCGTCTTCTGGCCGGACGCTTTGGTGATGATTGCGGGCGCGGCGGCGGGCGGCTACGGCGCGGCGCGCATCGCCCAGCGGCTTGACCCGCGCCTGGTGCGCGGCTTCGTCGTCGCCGTCGGCGTTACCATGGCGGCCTATTTCCTCTGGCGGTACTGAGCCGAGTCGCGGCCGCGGGTTTCCATCGCGCGGCGTTAGTATTAAACTGGTGAAATCAGTATGGGTGACTCCGAACAATCCGCGGGCGCCGCGCAGCCTTTCATCCAATTCGAGCACGTTTACAAGTCTTTTGACGATCTGCCGGTTCTGGTGGACGTGAGCTTCGAAGTCCGCCGCGGCGAGATGGTGGTGGTGCTGGGCCGCAGCGGCGTGGGCAAGAGCGTTACGCTCAAACACATTCTGGGATTCCTCAAGCCTGACTCGGGCAAGGTGTTTGTTGAAGGCGCCGAGGTCACCCAGATGACGGAAGAGCAACTGGCCGACGTGCGCCGCCGTGTGACCATGGTTTTCCAGTCGGGCGCGCTGTTCGACTCGCTGACGGTAGGCGAGAACGTCGCCTATCCGCTGCGCGAGCGCGCCGAGCATGGCGAGGCGATGAATGAGGACGCCATCCAGGCGCGTGTCACGGAGCTTCTGGAGCAAGTGGACCTCGGCGATTTCCGCGACCGCATGCCTTCGGATCTCAGCACCGGCCTCAAGCGCGCGGTGGCCATCGCCCGGGCCCTGGCGGCCAAGCCGGAAGCCATCCTCTACGACGAACCCACCACGATGGTGGACCCGCTGATGGCGCAGACCGTCGGCGACCTGATCCTGAAGCTCAAGCATCAGACCGGCCTCACTTCCATCGTCGTCACGCACGACATGAAGCTGGCGCGCAAGCTCGCCGACCGCGTGGTGTTTCTGGTCGAAGGGCGCGTCTCCTTTTTCGGCCCGATGAGCGAACTCGACGAATCCCAGGAATCGGTGATCCAGGACTTCATCCGGCTGGACGAAGTTTCCTTTTTGGAGAATAGTTAACAGTTGAAGGTTATGAATTATGAGTTATGAATTACGAATTACAAGCCTATCGGATGAAGGTTGTGGGCTTTTCCGACCTCGAAATTGTTCCCGGTGAAGCAGGCTGCTGATCCGTAACTCATAACTTGAAACTCAGAACTGGGGACTGAAGACCGAAAACTGAAGACCGACCACTGGCGACGGGCAACGGACGGCTGACACCTAGCAACCTATGCTGATCCTGAATCGCGAAGAAGTCGAACGCGTGCTTGATCTCGACAAGCTCGTGGACGCGCTCGCCGCGGCCATGGCTGACCTGAGCGCGGGGCGGCTCTCCATGCCGGCGCGCAACATCTGCGAGGTGCGCGAGCACGGCGGCTGGCTGGCCGCCATGCCCGTCTTTCTGGGTTCTCTCCAGGTGCTATCCACCAAGCTGGTGACCCTCTATCCCAGGAACGCGGCAGGCCCCTTGCCCACCCACCAGGCGGTGGTTGTGGTTTTCGATGCCGCTACCGGCGCTCCCCGCGCGCTCATGGACGGCACGTTCATTACCGCGGCCCGCACGGCGGCGGGCTCGGCGCTGGCGACTCGGCTTCTGGCGCGGCCGGACGCGGACGTGCTCACGATTATCGGCACGGGCGTTCAAGCGCGCGCCCATGCGCGGGCGATTCCGCGCGTGCGCAGGGTCAAGGAAATTCGCGTGGCGGGACGTGGCCGCGAGAAGGCCGAAGCGCTCGCGGCTGAGATTTCGAGAGAACTTAGGGTTCCGGCTGCGGCGTGCTCGTTGGACCGCGAAGCTTTTCAGGGCGCCGGGATTATCTGCGCCACCACTTGCGCGCCCGACCCTGTGGTGCGTGGCGAGTGGCTCGAGCCGGGCACGCACGTCAACTCGGTGGGAATGGGCCCCGGAGTGTGCGAGGTGGATGCGGAAGCGGTGCGCCGGGCGCGAGTAGTGGTCGAATCACGCACGGCGGTATTGGCTCCGGGGGCTTCCGGCGCCAACGACCTGACGTGGGCGATTCGCGACGGGGTCATTACCGAAAGCCACATTCACGCCGAAATCGGTGAAGTGGTGGCGGGTCAGAAGCCGGGACGAATTTCGCGCGAAGACATCACGCTCTACAAATCCGTGGGCGTTGCCGTTCAGGACGCGGCTGCGGCACAACTGGTGCTTGACGAAGCGCACCGGAAAGGAGTTGGAAGGGACTTTCAGATTTGAGGCCAGAATGCGGAAGTCAGAAGACTGAAGGCTTTGATGAACCTTAAGGGAAATCACTCCGCAGGACGAGCAGAGAACAACGGACAACGGACGAAGGACAAAGGACGCTCTCCTCATGACTGACCTCGACACATGAAGGAAGCAAAACCCAAGCCCGCCATGACGCTCGACCGTGTGCTTTCGCGCTACGGCTTGGCTTCGCGCACCGCGGCGCGCGAGGCCATCCGCGCCGGGCGGTTGCGCGTCAACGGGCGCGTGATTCGTGAGGCGGATTTCTGGGTCAAGCCCGCAACCGACGTCATTCACCTCGACGGCAAGCGCCTGAAACGCGAGCGGCGAATTTATCTCCTCTTCTACAAACCCAAAGGCGTCATCACCAGCCACGGCGACCCGGCGGGCCGCAAGACCGTTTACGATTATCTGGGCGAACTGGGCCGCTGGGTTTCGCCCGTCGGGCGGCTGGACAAAGACACTTCCGGCCTGCTGCTCCTGACCAACGACACATCTTTCGCGGATTTCGTTACCAGCCCCGAATCCCGTGTCCCGAAAACCTACCTTGCCAAAATAAACGGGTTAGTCAGCGAGGACGTGATTGCCCGGCTGGCCGCCGGTGTGGAAATGAAGCGCGGCGATTTCGCGCGGCCTGAAAGCGTTCGCCGGGTCGAGGACCGCGGCAAATATACCTGGCTCGAAATCGTCCTGACGGAAGGCAAGAACCGCGAGGTGCGGCGGATGATCGAAGCGGTGGGCTTCAAAGTTTTGAAACTCGTGCGCACGGGCATCGGGCCGCTGAGTTTCGGAAACCTGCAAGTGGGGCAATGGCGCGAGCTTTCGCCCACTGAGGTTGCGGCCGTCAAAAGCGCACGTCCGCAGCCGCGTGATATTCTGAAAGGCGATGCCTGAAACGGTTGAACTCGACCGAAGCGCTCTGGCCCGTCGCGGGCGGCGGCTGGAATACTTTACCATCGCCTGGAACAGCCTGGAAGGCGTGGTTGGAATTGGCGCGGGCGTGATGGCGGGCAGCATCTCGCTGATTGCCTTCGGCATTGACAGCTTTATTGAGATTACCTCGGGCAGCGTGCTGCTGTGGCGCATGTCCTCGGATTCGGATAAGGAGCGCCGGGAAAAAAGGGAAGCGATTGCCCTGAAAATCGTCGGCGTTTGTTTCCTGGCGCTGTGCCTCTACGTGGCCTACGAAGCGATCACCACCTTAAGCAAGCACGAGGCGCCGGAACGATCCATCGCCGGAATTGTCCTGGCGATTGCCTCGCTGGTCGTGATGCCGCTTTTGGCGCGCGCCAAGCGCCGCGTGGGCAATCAAATGGGCAGCGTGGCCATGGCAGCCGACGCCAAGCAATCAGAGTTCTGCTACTACCTCTCCGCGATTCTCCTGGCCGGACTGGCGCTCAACGCGGCCTTTGGCCTCTGGTGGGCCGACCCCGTCGCCGCGCTCGCGATGGTGCCGTTGATCGCGCACGAGGGAATCGAGGCTCTGCAGGGCGAGACCTGCCGCGACTGAACGGGGCGGTTCATGAAGAAGGCGGTTGGGAGTCGCAAATGAGATTGTTTCTCACAGAGTTCACAGAGGCCTTTACCGATGGAAGTGGTGCAGGAGTGGAACACAGAGGACGCGGAGAAATTCTCATGTTCTCTCCGTGTCCTCTGTGAAGTACCTTTGTGGCCGCCGTGTGAAACTCCCAGCCTACCCAAATCGTTCCTTGCCTTTGGCGAGGCTTGCGACTAAACTTCCTTTCGATGCGAGAGCGACGCAAAGTTCCGCGATACCAGTTAGGCAAGCTGGCGATGCTCTACCCGCCCGGAGGAGGCGTGGGAACCAAGGCCGTCGTGTACGCGATCAGCGCCCAGGGCTGCTCGATCGAGTGCGAAAGAAGCCCCGAGGTCGAGCAGCCCTGGGC
>JAHEKS010000077.1:0-3911 GCA_024638215.1 Acidobacteriota bacterium
AGCCAGCCGCCGCGCTTCCATCGCTATGGCATCTCGTCGGGAACGTACGGTGTGGTCGGCCATAGGCCGACTCTAGCACAAAACATGGCATTGTCAATCTATTTATGCAGAGATCTCTAGTTGGCGACGGCGTGGTCATGGCGTGGAGGGTCATTCGCGACAGAAGAATTGAACGTGAAACCGCCTTGGCCCTAACGGAGACAAATGAGGAAAAGGCCAGGTAGCTATAAGGGTGGCGGAGCCCACACGCCAGACCATTCAAGTGGTGCCTGCTCTTCCGACTTTGCGCCCTCCATGCTCGATGCAAATTCTGGGCAGCATGCGGGATGGCTCTCTTCGGTCTTGCTCGCGCTTCTCCCTGGCATGTCGTTCGTCGCTCAGTATATCTTCTCCGCTCGGGCTGGAACGCAGGCCATCATGCTCCACCACTTGACAGTGACTGTGGTTGACTGGGCCCTCGCACCGTTTAACTACTTCGCGGCGAGCGTAATCGATTGGAGGCGTGGTGGAAGGCTCTACGTGTTGATTTGCGTATCGACGGTTCTCGCGGTGGCGACTCATGTCTACTGGAAGCGGAACGGAATCGATGCCGGCCATATGATAACGAAAGCAGGAGTTGTGCTGCCCGCTGGTTGGGCACACCTGGTCTTTTCAATCTTGGAGATGACGATACTCACCGCCTTTGTTTTTTGTCGGCGTACCGATGCATCGAGAGCCAAGGTTGCCACCATTTTCGCGCTCATTTATTTCCTAGGCATGGGAATCTGCGGCTACATCATGCATGGTCACCTGATTCTCAGCGATGCCATTACCTTCGTTTCTGGGCTTTTCTTTGTCCTGGTTTACCCCATGATTGGGCGCCGTCGCACTACGTTCTAGCATCGGCTGCTGGACCGGCGATGCGCCCACCTACATCACGGTGGGTGACGCTGGCGTGCAAGTGCACACCTACTCCTCGAATCCCGGCGCAGAAGCCAATCCTGATCCTTTGATCGCCCTTCAACCCGTTGCGCGGCCCTGACGAGGGGGGGGCGAGCCTTCACGTGCGTGCGCGGACGGCTCGCAGGGCGCGAATGGCCTCCGCGGCGACGTCGTTGTTGGGGTCGTGTGAGAGCTTTTCGAGAGGTGCCACGCTCGAAGCGTCGCCCGAATACATCAGCACGTCGCAGAGGCGGCGGCGCACCACCGAGTCCTGGTTATCGAGGTAGGGGTAGAGCTTCGCGAGGAACTCCGGCTTGCGGGCAAGCTCGGTCAAGTAGGTCTGGGCGTTGTCGCCGCGGCTGGAGTCGAGCGCCATGACCAGCGTATTCAAGAAATCGTCGCGGCCCAGCGCGGTGATGGCGAACTGGATGGCCAGGCGCGCATCGGCGTCCTTCTCGCTTTGAACCGCTTTCATCAGGTCGGGAAGCGCCTTGGCATCGCCGGCACGCGCCAGCCCTTCCGCAGCCAAGGGGCGGTAGGCCTTGTTGGCGCTCCACAGGGCTTGCAGGAAGATCGGGGCCGTGATGGGGCTGCCGAGAAAGGACAACCCTTCCAGCGCCTTTTCACGCGTCTTCGCGTCGGGCCCGTTCTTGTACATGGCCTGCAGCTTCGGCAGCGCTTCGGTCGCGCGCAGCAGGCCGACGGTGACGGCGGCTTCGCGGCGCACGTCCTTGTTGGGTGAATCGAGCAGGTCCACGAGCTTGGGCCCGGCGGAGGTGTCCTTGATTTTGCTGAGCGCGTTCAGGGACTCGAGCGCGATGTCAGGGTCGGAAGAGTGGGCCGCGGTGACGAGGTCCGGCACGGCGTCGCGGGCCAGCAGAATTCCCAGGCCGTCGGCGGCAGCTTGTACGGGCGCGGGCTGAGCAGTGTCGTTCAGAAGCGTTACCAGCGCCGCAACAACTTTCGGATCGGGCTTGACGCCGGGATCCACGTGGACGTTCTCCTCCACGAACCGGCTCTTGGCGGTTTTCCAGGCGCGCTTCCAGAAGGCGATGAAGCCGAAGGAGGGCGTTTTGCCGGTGTAGTAATCCACCAGGCCGTGCACGGCGTCCACGCGGATGTCGGCGTCGGAATCGCGCGTGGCGGTGACGAGCGCATCCAGCGCGTCGGGCGTGTGGAACTGCGCCAGGGCCAGGACAACTTCGTGGCGCACTTTCTTGCTGGGATCGGCGAGCGCGGTGGTGAGCGGGGCCACGGCGGAAAGGTCTCCGCTCTGGCCGAGCTCTCGCGCCGCCTTGGCGCGGACCTTGGCGTCAGGACTCTTGAGGTCCACTGCCGCCGAGGAGCCGGTTTGCGCCAGCGTGAGGCTGGCTCCCAAAGTCACGCTAAGAAGTGCGAAAGAGAGAATGCGCAAGTGCCTCATCGTGTCCTCGAATCCATCAAGCATTCTCCGCGGCGGCGTTCGCCGCTCGGGCGCTCTCCAGTATAGTACAGACGCGCGCTGGGCGGAGATTTGAGAATGCAGCGGGCGGGCTCGAAATTGTGAGGGCGCTTTCGTGCGGCTGGCGAAGATCGCGCCGTGGAGATTGGGTTTCTCAGGGCTTCACTGCACGCTGCGGCTGGTTCCGGCGGGCAGGCGGTCGGGGAGCAGCGTGGAATGGTGGTGCGCCATGCGCCACTCGCCGTTGCGGCGCACGAAGAGGTTGGTGGTCTCGACCATCCCGGTCTCAAAGCCGCTCTCGTAGGTCGAGGTGACGTTTTCGAGGCAGCAGACCCAGCCGACGTCGCCCTGCACGTGGACCAGTGGCCGCGCGACGCTCACGCGCATCTGCTTGGTCGAGCGGAAAATGTTGCCCCAGCTCTCCTCGACCTCTTCCCAGCCGAGCAGCAAATCCCATCCGGGATGGACGCAGCTCACCCAGTCCTCGTGCCACCACAGCGGGCTCATTTTCGCGAGGTCGAGCTCCTCCAGCGCCGAGTAGAAGGCCAGGTTGGCCGCCAGGACTTCGGCCTCGTCGGTTTGAAGGATGCGTGTGGTGGACATGGCGTGCTCTTTCGAGATGCCGGCGAAAGGTAATCGGTCCGGTTCAGTTGCCGCGGCGCTCGTAGTGCTTCACCAATTGGGGAAGCGACACGCCCACCAGAACAATCTTCACGATGTCGCCAACCACGAAGGGATAGAAGCCCAAAAGCGCCGCTTGGAGGAACGAATATCCGAAGAAGGCCCGCAGCCACGCGGTGCCGGCAAAGAGGATCAGCGCGTCGCCAAGAAACAGCGCCGAGGCCAGGCGCCACACGGCTCGGCTAGCGCCTTTTTCAACCATCAGGCCGATCAGCGCTGCCGCAATCGGGAAGCTCCACAAGTAGCCGCCCGTCGGGCCCAACAGATATGCGAACGAAAACGCCCCGCCCGCGAAAACCGGCAAGCCGGCGGCGCCTTCGGCGAGGTAAAGCATCTGGCTGGCAAAGCCGCGGCGGCTGCCGAGCACGGCGCCGCTCAAGAGCACGCCGAACGTCTGACCCGTCCAGGGCGCCGGCATGAAAGGCGCGCGGATCTCGAGTTGCGCCAGCAGCGCCGTGAGCAGGCTGAAACCGACTACCCAAAGCAGATCCAGAGACGCACCGCGCTCTTCTGTGAGCCGGTCGATCAAGACGTTGGGCGTTGAGCGGGCCATTACACCTCCTCGAATCGCAGCGGATTATAACATGACAGGATGCGTTATTTTCCCGGCAACAGAGCGTGAGATGCTCACGTCTTGGCCATCCCGCGCAGCAATTCGGGGAGCTGCTGTGAAAACGCCGAGCGCGCCATCACCGCGTCCAGCCCGGCTTGGCGAGCTTCGCGAGCAAGATCGGCCTGGACATGGGACAGGAATCCGAGAACAAAGACCCGTGACGTCGCCGGATCGGATTTGATCGCGCGCGCGGCCTCGATGGCCTTCCCGGAGCGATGGTTCAAGTCCACGATCACCGCACGCGAAGACGATTGC
>JAHEKS010000077.1:3921-18639 GCA_024638215.1 Acidobacteriota bacterium
GTGATCCCTCAGCTTCGAGATTTCCACCGGCTCAATCGCTATGCCGGTTTCGCGTGCCGTCTGCTGGATCTTGGAGAGGAAGATCAGGTCCTCAACGGCGACTAGAATGGGCGCGGTCCGGCTGTCGCTTGGTGACATTGCCCTGTCCATAGGCCACGCCATCGAATATACTGCTAATTCCTTTCCGGCCCAACACGCTTGGCGAGCGGCGACGCCCAGCCTCGCGCGGCGGAAAGGCCGTGGAAAGTTTTGTTCGTTGCAAGAAAAGGGAGGTCTTACATGCGCTTGCGGCGATGTTGTTTTGCGATTTTGATTCTGGCCGCGGTGTGCGCGGTCCCCTTGTGGGGACAGCAATGGAAAGTTCCGGCCGCGATGAAGAAGCTGAAGAACGGATTGGTGGTGGTGATCTCGGAAGACCATTCCGCGCCGAGCTTCGGCTTGTGCATTTCTTACGGTATCGGCTTCCGGCTGGAACCGGAAGGGAGAACCGGGTTCGCGCATCTTTTCGAGCACATGATGTTCGAGGGCACGCCTGATGCTCCGAAGGGAACTTTCGACCGCGTGATCGAAGGCGGCGGCGGCGACAACAACGGCGACACGCGCTACGACTTCACCGAGTACATCGAGACCGCGCCCATCTCGGCGCTCGATCCGGTTCTGTGGCTGGAAGCCGACCGGATGAAGACGCTCGACTTTTCCCAGGCGAATCTCGACAACCAGCGCAAGGTGGTGGAAGAGGAAGTGCGCGTCAACGTCCTCAACCGGCCCTACGGGAGTTTCATGTGGCTGGACCTGCCGCAAAAGGCTTTTGACAAATTCCCCAACGCCCACAATTTCTACGGCGACTTCAAGGATTTGGACGCTGCGACCATCCAGGATGTGAAGAGCTTTTTCGAGCACTACTACGCGCCCAATAACGCCGTGCTGGTGGTGGCCGGCGACGTGACGCCGGACGAGGTTTTTGAGAAGGCCGAAAAATATTTCGGCGGCATCGCGCCGCGCGACGTTCCGCCGCGCCCGGACGTTTCCGAAGCGCCGCAGAAGGCGGAACGCGACTTCACGGAAGACGACAAGCTGGCCAAAGTCCCGGCCATCGCCATCGGATACCGCATGCCGCCGCGCACTACACACGACGCGGTGGTGGGCGCGGTGGCGGGCGAACTGCTGCACAACGGCCAAGCCTCGCTGCTCTATCAGGCGCTGGTCAAGGAGAAGAAAGTCGCGCTCAGCGTGGACGGCGGCCTCAACTGGCCGCTCGGCAATCCCTTCGAATTTAACGGCCCGACGCTGATGACCTCCTTCATCGTTTATCCGCCGAACGTTTCCGAAGCCGACCTGGTCAAGGCCTACGACGGCGTGATCCAGGAGCTCGCGAGCGAGGGTGTTTCGCAGGCGGCGCTCGAGAGGATTCGCGCCAAGATGCGCTCCGACTGGTACGCGCAGCTTGAGATGCCTATAGACCGCGCCTCCGTCCTTTCCCACGCGACGCTGTTCGACCGAACGCCCGACCGCGTCAACCAGATTCCGGACGAACTTTCCAAAGTCACTTCGGACGAGATCAAGGAGTTCGCGAAGAAATACCTGATCCCGGCCCATCGCACGATTATTGACCGCGTTCCGGCGAAATCGGAGACGGCGCCGAAAGGCAACGAGAAAGGAGCCGAGCAATGAAACGATTGAGACTCACCCTTCTGTTGGTAGCCACGCTGGCGGCCGCGCTTTGCTCCTTTGCCCAGGAGAAGCAGCCGCCGCTGCCCAAAGACCTTCCGCCCTACGGCACCGCGGTGCCGTTCCACGCGCCGAAGGTGGAAATCAAGAAGCTCTCAAACGGCATGACCCTGTGGCTGGTTCCGCGACCGGGATTTCCCAAGGTGGCGCTGACGTTTGCGGTGCGGGGCGGGATGGCCTCGGACCCTGCCGACCTTCCCGGCGTGTCGAACCTGCTGACGGCCACGCTCGACCAGGGAACAAAGACGCGGAACGCCAAACAGATTGCTGAACATATCCAGGCAGCGGGCGGCGACCTGTCGGGCGGCGCGCGCGCGGACGTGGTCATCGTCTCAGCCGACGTGCTGGCGGAAGACACCGGGAAAGCCCTGGAAGTTCTCGCGGACATCTTTCAGAACGCCACGTTCCCTGAGAGCGAAGTGGACTTGGCCAAGCGCAACGCCGCAGATAACCTGAGGGGGCAAGAAGCCAATCCCGGCTTTCTGGCCCGGCGCCTGCTGGCCGAGGAAATCTTCGGCACGCACCCCTACAGCGTCGTCTCGCCGACCCAGGAGTCCATCAGCAAAACGCAGGCAGAAGAGCTGCGGAAAATCTACGCGCAGCGATTTCGCCCTGACCAGACTCTTCTCGTGGCGGTGGGCGATTTTCACGCGGACGCCTTCTCGGCGGATATCGAGAAAGCATTCGGCCACTGGGAGGCTCCGCAGGCACCCATGGTCGAACCGGTCGCGAAGCCGACCGAGCAGAATCCGCACGCGGTGTTCTTTGTGGAGCGGCCCGGCTCGGTGCAAACGACCTTTGCCATTGCGAGTTTTGGTCCCATCCGGCGCGATCCCGACTTTGCTGCCGCGCAGGTGGCGAACGCGATTTACGGCGGAATGTTCGGCTCCCGCCTGATCAATGACATTCGCGAAGACAAAGGCTACACCTACTCGCCGCGCGCCTTCCTCCAGACGCGGAGCGAGGCGGGCTTGCTTCAGACCGGCGCCGATGTGCGCAACGCGGTCACCGGAGCGACGCTGAACGAAATCAGTTACCAACTGAATCGCATGGCCACCACCGCGCCGACCGACGACGAGGTTGAAAGGGCACGGCGGTACCTGGTCGGCTCACGCGCCATCGAGCTGCAATCGCAGACGTCGGTGGCCGGCCAGCTTGCCACGCTGTGGTCCTACGGACTTCCGCCGGAAGAACTGGGACTCGAGAGCGAGAGGATTCAAAAAGTGACCGCGGAAGATGTGGAGGCGGTCGGGAAAAAGTATTTCCCGGCCTCGCGGCAAACCATCGTCGCCGTGGGCGAGCAGAAGGTGATCGAGCAGCAACTGGCTCCCTTCGGCCTGGCCATTCACAAAGTTGAGCAGTAGACGAGTCCGGAGCTTTGTCCGGAAACGGAAACCATTTCACGGGACAATTGTTCGACAATCACTTGGCGCGCGGGAGTAGAATGCCGCGCGTGCCCGGCGCGGGGTGCGCGCTCGCGCGGCATGCCCGCGCTCCTGGAAGCTCAGCTTTCATAGAGAGAATTTTCGAGGAGGGTTCATGCGTCGTCACACGTTTTTGCTAGCATTTCTCGTCGTTGCGTTTGCCCTGATTCCCGGCCCGACGCGCACCGAACTGGCCGCTGCGCCGGCCGAGGAAGCGGCGGCGCAAGGCTTTTCGCAGCAAGACTGGCAAGCCGAACAACAATGGGAAGCCAAATTCAAAGCGATTCCCTCGACCGACAATCTGCGCGAGTACGACAAGCGCATGTCGGCGCGGCCACATGCGGTGGGCCAGCCCTATGACAAGGACAACGCGGAGTGGATCCTGGCGAATTTCAAGAAGTGGGGCCTGGACGCGCACATCGAGACCTTCTACGTTTTGTTTCCGACTCCCAAGGAGCGCCTGGTGGAAATGGTCGCGCCCACCGAGTTCAAGGCGAAGCTGGAAGAGCCGACGGTTTCCGTTGACCCCTCCTCCGACCAGCACGCCGAGCAACTGCCCACCTACAACGCCTACTCGATTGACGGCGACGTGACGGCGCCGCTGGTTTACGTGAATTACGGCGTTCCCGCGGATTACGAGACGCTCGCGCGCATGGGCGTTTCGGTCAAGGGCGCCATCGTCATCGCGCGCTATGGCGGAAGCTGGCGCGGCATCAAGCCCAAAGTCGCCGCCGAGCACGGCGCGGTGGGATGCCTGATCTATTCCGACCCGCGCGACGACGGCTACTTTCAGGGCGACGTATTTCCCAAGGGCGCGTGGCGGCCGCTCGAAGGCGTGCAGCGCGGCAGCGTGATGCGCATGGAAGAAGGCTCGGGCGATCCGCTCACGCCCGGCTGGGGCGCGACCAAGGACGCCAAGCGGCTCTCAGTGAAGGAAGCGAAAACGCTCACCTCCATTCCTGTTTTGCCCCTTTCCTATGGCGACGCCAAGCCGTTGCTTGAGGCGCTGGAAGGGCCGGTGGCTCCCGCCGGGTGGCGCGGCGCGCTGGGATTCACCTATCACGTCGGGCCGGGGCCGGCCAAAGTTCACCTGAAGGTTGCAGCCAACTGGGACGTCAAGCCGATTTACGACGTGATCGTACGCATCCCGGGCTCAACTTATCCCGACGAATGGATCATCCGCGGCAACCATCATGACGCTTGGGTGAACGGCGCCGAAGACCCGCTCTCTGGCCAGGCGCCGCTCGAGGAAGAAGCGCGCGCGTTCGGCGAGCTGCTCAAGCAGGGCTGGAGGCCGAAGCGGACCATCATCTACTGCGCCTGGGACGGCGAAGAGCCCGGCCTGCTCGGCTCGACCGAGTGGGCGGAAGAGCACGCGCAGGAACTCGAACAGCACGCCGCGGTTTACATCAATTCCGATTCCAACAGCCGCGGATACCTTCAGGCGGAAGGCTCGCACACGCTGGAGAAATTCATCAATGGCGTGGCGCGCGACATCCAGGACCCCGAGAAAGACATTTCCGTCTGGAAGCGCCTCTACTTGAAGCGCATCGCCGACGCGCGGAAAGCGGAAGAGGGCGCGGGCGCTGCGTCGTTGCATTTTGGTGATGAATATCAGACGCTCAAGGAACTCCGCGAGCGGCCCGACTTGCGCATCGCGGCGCTGGGCTCGGGCTCCGACTACACGCCGTTCCTCCAGCACCTGGGCATCGCCTCGCTCAACCTGGGCTACGGCGGGGAAGACGGCGGCGGGATCTATCACTCCATCTACGATGATTTTTACTGGTACACGCATTTTGACGATACGAACTTTGTTTACGGCCGCGCGCTGGCGCAGACCGCGGGCGTGGCCGTGATGCGGCTGGCTGACGCGGACCTCCTGCCGCTTGATTTCACCGACTTTTCCGATACGGTTTCGCGCTACGTGGACGAGCTTCAGAAGCTGGCGGATAGGGAACGCGCGGAAATCATCGAGCGCAACCGCGAAATTGACGAAGGCGTGTACTCGGCCACGGCCGACCCGAAAAAAACCTTCGTTCCTCCGCAAAAGGAGGCCGTTCCGCCCTACCTCAACTTCGCGCCGCTCAAGAACGCTGTGGCGACCCTCAATCAAGCCGCGGGGCGCTATCAGGAGGCGCTCAATGAGGTGGAGCGGAATGGTGAAGAGGCGCTGGCCCACGCGTCGTCGGCGACGGTCAATCAGCAACTGATGGAGAGCGAGCGCAAGCTGACCAACGCCCAGGGACTTCCCAACCGGCCGTGGTACAGGCACGAGATTTATGCGCCGGGCTACTACACGGGTTACGCGGTCAAAACCATTCCGGCGGTTCGAGAGGCCATCGAGCAGAGAGATTGGAAGCTGGCGGATGAGCAAATCGGCGTGGTGAGCAAGACGCTGGAGGGCGAAGCGGCGCTGATTGATTCCGCGGCGAGCGACCTCGCGAAGTCCGCCCAATAATGCAGCGCCTGCGGAGGGCCCCGGCGCTTTATTGGTCGGGCCGGCCGCTCATGCGGTCGTAAACCGTGCGCGCGCAGGTCGAGCCCAGCGATTCGTTGTAAAGCGATTTGAACCCGAGAAGGTAGCGGACTTCCTCGTCGAAACGGTGGAGAGTTTTCAAGTCCATGAGGCGGATGGGGAATCTCTTGCCCTTGTGATACCAGAACTTCTGGTAGCCGTGGTCCTCGAGCTCGCACTCGAGCCCGCGGACCAGGAAGCGCGGCCGGTCGGCGGGCTGCCAGGGCTCGCCCGGGCGGCGCGCGATGACCGCGGTGCAGTTATGCTTGTTGACTTCGAAAGATTCGGGACCTGAATCCTTCACTTCAAACCCTGTCGCGGCGAATTGCTTGCGGATGTCGGCTGCTGCGGACTGATGAACGGCCATTCGGCTCACCCTTCGTTTTGTTGACACTTTTCGGTCGTCAACCCTAGAATGAAAGTTTATTTGACCTATGGCGGAAAACGCAAGGGAAACCGCGGTGCCGGAAAAGACATCATGCTCTCGCGACGTGCTTTCGCTGATCGGGAACACGCCGTTGCTCTGCCTGAAGAAGATTGGGCGCGATCTGCCGGAAGTCGAAATCTTCGCCAAGGCGGAGTGGGCCAATCCCGGCGGCTCGGTGAAAGATCGCCCCGCGCTGAACATCATTCGCGAGGCCGAGCGCGCCGGGCTGATGTCGAAAGAAAAAATCTTGGTTGATTCCACCTCCGGCAACACCGGCATCGCCTATGCGATGATCTGCGCGGCGCTCGGATACCGCATCAAGCTCTGCGTGCCCTCGAACGCCAGCGACGAGCGCAAACGCACCTTCCGGGCCTACGGCGTCGAAATCGAGTACACCGATCCCATGCAGGGCTCGGACGGCGCCATTCGCCGCGTGCGCCAGATGGTGGCGGCCAATCCCGAGCTCTATTTCTACGCCAACCAGTACGACAACCCGGCCAACTGGCGCGCGCATTACCTGACCACCGGGCCGGAGATCTTCGAGCAGACCGAGGGCCGCGTGACGCATTTTGTGGCGGGCCTCGGCACCAGCGGAACGTTTGTGGGCACGGCGCGGCGGCTGAAGGAATTGAATCCGAAAATCCAGTGCATTTCCTTTCAGCCCGATTCGCCCTTCCACGGACTTGAGGGCATGAAGCACATGGCCACCGCCATCGTGCCGAAGATTTACGACCCCACAGTTGCCGACGATGATCTGCCGGTTGCAACCGAAGACGCGCACGCCATGGTCAAGCGCCTGGCGCGCGAGGAAGGCTTGCTGGTCGGCATCTCGGCCGGCGCGGCCATGGTTGCGGCGCTCCAGGTTGCAAGAGAGATCAAGCACGGCGTGGTCGTCACGATCTTTCCCGACGGCGGCGACAAATACCTGAGCGAGCGGTTTTGGGATGAAAGCTAAGGCGGGCGGTGCCACCGGTCGTTACGATACGGCCGCGGGTTCCGGCAGGCATTTACCACAATTCAACCACACGATCGCCTGCCGCGACGGATGCCATAAGCCGCGGCCAAAGGCGTTCGAAAGCAGCCAAGAGCGCTGAGGTGCGGCAGTTTCCCAGGCGAACCCAAACAAAACAAATCGCGGATTCCGGGCGGGTGGCGAGATAAAGGAAGTCCTCGTCTTTGCTGATGACGGAACGCCCATTTCGATTGGCGTACACCCAGATTTCGGAGTCCGAGGCCTTTTCGAGGCCGACGTCGAGAACGTGTTCTGCGTCACACCCACGCGAAACAAGAAACTGGGCCAGGGCGCGTGGAAGCTGATTGTCAATGATGAACTTCACGAGCTTCGGAGGACCGCGTGGTCAGCTTGGTGCGCGGCGTATTCGATCGCCGCAAGAATGTCTTCGTTTTCCAGAAAAGGATACTGGGTCAGGATCTCCTCGTGCGATGCACCTGCGGCAAGCAGTTCGAGGACGTCAGAAACACGAATGCGGAATCCCCGCAGGCAGGGCCGGCCCCCGCATTTTCCTTCCTCAACAGTAATCCTTTTCAAGCGTTCATTATTCATCAAGGGATAGTCTACCCCTGTCTCAGGGCTATATCAAGGCTCGACCTGGGTTTCACCTGCGCCGAGTGCTGGGTTGCGGTGAAACCGCACGGTATGGCATCATTGCGACTGTAACTGCGTGAGAATTCAAGGACACCATCATCGTGATCATTTTTCTCGCCGGCGGCGACAGGTTCTGGAGCGAGCGGTTTAGGGACGAAGGGCGCTAGAATGTGGTGAAAATGAAACCGGTCGTAAAAAGTCGGCGACAGCATTGGCTGCCTTCGCCGTTCATCGCGCCATCGCCCGCTGGATACGGAGTCGAAGAGCTCGTCAATAGCTTACTTAACGCAATACTAATTATTATTCTTTCGATTGTCGAATTGCTCGCCAATATCTTGATTCACGGCGCGCTGATGGTCCTTTCGATTGTTTTGGGTGCCGCCGCAGCGCTTTTCCTGCTCCTGTTCTTGCCGAATATGGTTTTCGGCACTGACATTGGCTCCATGAGTCCTCTGGTATGGGTTTCTGTCGCCTTGGTCTGCATCCTGGCAGGGGCGGCACTGTATTTCTGGAGGCCTTGGGCGCGGTACGTTCCATTTCTCTATCTATGGGCCTGTCCCAAATGCGGTGCGCAAGTAGATGCACGGGCAACGGAGTGTCCCCAGTGCAAAGCAAGGTTTGACGCGTGGGAAATCGCTCCATCATGAGTCTAAAGCTCGCGGACCAACATCTCGATTCGATTCGCGCCCACGGCGCCCGGGACTATCCCAACGAGTGCTGCGGGATTCTGCTGGGCAAGGCGGATGACAACGCAAAGCAAGTGGTCGAGGTTGTGCCGCTGGCCAATCTTCGGCATGACCCGAAGCGCGCACAGGAATTGCTGCCGCTCGCGGAGCCTGCCAGGGAGTCGGAGCGCAACCGGTTTCTGATTGATCCGCTCGAACAGTTGAAGGTGGAGAAACACGCGCGGGCGCGCGGGCTGGATGTGGTCGGCTACTACCATTCGCACCCTGATCACCCGGCTCGGCCTTCGACCTACGACCGTGTGCACGCCTGGCCGTGGTACTCGTACGTGATCGTTGCGGTCGCGCGCGGTGTCCCTAAGGCACTGACTTCATGGGTGTTAGCAGAAGACCGCTCGCGCTTTAAGGAAGAAGAAATCCTGCAACTTCCTTCATCCGCCTGAATCTAAGCGAAATACGGGCAACTGAAGGGTTGCGCGGGAAGGGCAAACGGGGTTAAAATCAACATCGCGAAGTTTCATTCGACTGAGGGCCAAGAATGCCGGTTAAGGTGATTATTCCTACTCCGCTTCGGCAATACGCGGGCAAGCAAGATGCCATTGAGATTCAGGCGACGACGGTCGCGGAAGCTCTCGCGGGACTTACCACGCAATACAGCGACCTGCGCAAGCACCTCTTCACGGAGGACGGCAAGCTGCGGAATTTCGTGAATGTTTACCTGAACGACGAAGACATCCGCTATCTTAAAAAGGATCAGACGCCCCTGCACGACAACGACGTCATCAGCATCGTACCAT
Source organism: Acidobacteriota bacterium (assembly GCA_024638215.1). GTDB lineage: Bacteria > Acidobacteriota > Terriglobia > UBA7540 > UBA7540 > JAHEKS01. The sequence goes on from JAHEKS010000077.1 coordinate 13,102, forward strand.
CCATCGCGGGCGGTTCACACCTCCGATGTATCTGTAGCTAGCCTGGGTTGATCCCGGCCAGTCGGGATCGAATCCCGGGCGCTTCTCACCCGAGAACAAGCAAGCTCATCCGAGAGATCCAAGGCGCAGGGTGGCGGCAGGCGCCGCAGAATTCGCTGAACGACTCTCGGAAATCCAAGATTCAAGGTGAAAAGAAAATGGCTACATTGACGGAAGCACCGGTCGCGCAATTAAGCAAAGACGAAATCCTGCGCTACAGCCGCCACTTGATCATGCCGGAAGTGGGCATGGACGGCCAGCTCAAGCTGAAGCAGGCGAAGGTCCTGTGTATCGGCGCGGGCGGCCTGGGTTCGCCGCTGGCACTTTACCTGGCCGCGGCGGGCGTAGGCACGCTGGGCATCGTGGATTTCGACGTGGTGGACTTCACCAATCTCCAACGCCAGGTCATCCACGACACGGACGATGTGGGCCGTCCCAAGCTCAAGTCCGCTCGGGAGACCATCGGCGATATCAATCCCAACGTCGAGGTGATCGGCTACGAGACACGGCTGACCTCGGAAAACGCACTGGAGATTTTCAAAGACTACGACATCGTCGCCGACGGCACGGACAATTTCCCGACGCGGTATCTGGTGAACGACGCCTGCGTGCTGCTCGGCAAGCCCAACGTTTACGCCAGCATTTTCCGTTTCGAGGGGCAAGCTTCGGTGTTTTACGCCAAGGAAGGCCCGTGCTATCGTTGTTTGTATCCGGAACCGCCTCCGCCGGGGCTGGTGCCAAGTTGCGCTGAGGGCGGAGTGCTCGGGGTGCTCCCCGGAATCATGGGGAGCGTGCAGGCGCTTGAAACCATCAAGATGATTCTGGGCAACGGCCGCCCGCTGATCGGGCGCTTGCTGTTGTTTGACGCCCTGAACCTGAAGTTCCGGGAGCTCAAGCTGCACAAGAATCCCGACTGCCCGGTGTGCGGCAAGAACCCAACGATCAAGCAGCTGATTGATTACGAACAATTCTGCGGAATTCGAGGAGAGGAACTCGTGGAATCAGCCAACGTGCCGGAAATCTCGCCGGCCGAGATGAAGAAGTGGATGGACGAGCAGCGGCCGTTTGTGCTGGTGGACGTGCGCGAGCCGCACGAATTCCAGATCTGCAGCATTCCCGGCTCGACGCTCATCCCGCTGGGCGACGTGCCCAAGCGGATGAACGAACTCAACTCGGCGGATGAAATCGTGGTCCACTGCCGCTCCGGCATGCGCAGCGCCAAGGCGGTCGAACTGCTCATGCAGGCGGGCTTCCGTAAAATCCACAACTTGAAGGGCGGCGTGCTCGCTTGGTCTGACCAAGTGGATCCTTCCATGCCGAAGTACTGACGGCGCTTTGCCGTTCGCGAAAGGCATTCTGAAACCTGTTGGCCCTCAGGATGGCGAGACATCCTGAGGGCTTATGTTTTTCAGGCATGCCTTTGGCTTCCTTGCGGAGGTTCTCCGCGGCGGATTCACGAGGCACGACGCACTTTGCCACGCCGCACCGAGTAGGTTAGAATTGCGTTTCTCATTTCCTGTCGATGTAAGGAGGCTCTGAATGGCACTCAAAGCTGGCGAAACGGCTCCGGATTTCAAGCTCAGTTCGATGACCGGTAACCAAAAAGGGGAGTTCCAACTCTCATCTTACAAGGGCAAGAATGTTGTCATTTTCTTTTATGCCCTCGACTTCACACCCGTTTGACGGAACGAACTGTCGGCAATCCAGCGCGATCTCTCGCGCTTTGCCGGCATGAACGCCCAGGTCGTGGGCGTCTCCACCGATTCGATCTTCTCGCACCAGGCCTTCCAGAAAGAGCTGGGCGGGCTCAGTTATCCTCTGCTGGCGGATCGCTGGCCTTACGCGGCTGTTGCGCAAGCCTACGGAGTGTTTCCTCCCGGCAAGCATCAGCTTCCTTTCGTCAACGACCGCGCGGTTTTCATCGTGGACAAGGAAGGCAAAATCGCCTGGTCGCAGGTCTATGAACTCGGAGTTCAGCCTGTGAATGGGGAGATTCTTGAAGTTCTCCGCACTCTGCCGTAGGAAGCGGGCTGCCCAAGCCCGAAAAAAACAGGCGCGGCCGCTCTCGAGCGTGCCGCGCCGAATTGTTCACCAACTGAAGCTTTGAGTTTTTAGTACCGGCCGTAAGGGCACTGGCAGCGGCAGCCGCCCCTCATCATGGCACCGCGCATCATGCCGCGGCCACGCATGCCCATTCGCCCCGGACGCGCCATAAACCGGCTCGTCCTCACTCCTGACGCGCGCGGAACCGCCACTCCCGCAGCCACCAGAGACCGTCGCATCTGACGGTACTGGCTGCGGTCGCGGATCAGTTGCTCGCGCGCCGCGTCCACCTGGTCGCTTTCAAAGCCATACTTTCCGATCGCCTCGTGCACGGCCGCCCGGTCTTTCTGGAGCTGCTCGTCCAACTGCCCGAGCTGGGCCACTTGCTTTTGCTGCTCGGCGGTTACGGCCGCCTGATCGGTCGAGCCTGCCGCCTGGCTGCCCGTTTGGGGGAGAGCCCACCCGGCGAAGACCAGTAATCCCAAAATAATTGCTGCACTCATCCAAATCTTAGACCGCATGTTCAGCCACCTCCTTAGGGTAGTTGCGAGGGAAAGGTCGAGCTGAGCGGGTTTGTCGCGCTGGTTCGATTACCGCGGGCCGCCGCCGCCCTGCGGTCGGTTGCCCTGACGGCCGGAGCCGCCCATCGCGCTGCGCTGGCCGCTGCCCTGGCCGGGCATTCCCAGACCGGTTCCCGGCTGATGAATCTGCTGCCGGGTCTGAATTCGGTCTTGCTCTCGGGCCTGGGTTTTGGCCTGATTCATGGCCTGCTTGGCATTGCGAAGTTGTGAGCGCGTCCGCTGGAGCTGCTGTTTTGCTTCCCGGGCCTGCACGCTGTTCTTGCCGTACTGTTTCTCCTGGGCCTTCATCTGATCGCGGTCCTGTTTCTGCTGCCGGTCGAGCGAGCGAATCCGTTCCCTCAATTGATCCTGAGTCTGAAGCTGGTCCTGAGTCTTGAGCTGATCCCGGTCCTGAATACGGTCTTGTGTCTGGTCGGGATCATGGATTCGGTCGCGCGTGCGATCGCGGTCCTGAGCGGCGCTGGGAAGCGCGGTCGCCGCCGCGAGAAATCCCGCGACCACCATTGCTAACAACGTTGCAAAAAGTGATCTTTTGGAAGTCATCTCGGTCTCCTTTCTCTTCAAAACCACTCTCATCCATCAAAACACGCCGGCGGCGTCGAAGTTGCGGCGACAAAGTGTCCGCTGGGAAAGAGGCTTTGAACGGAACGCGAAAGGGAAGGCTACGCGATGTATGCGCCGTAATTTCCGATGGTGAGATGAATGTCGCGGGGCTCTTCGTCGAGCGTGCGTGCGATGATGGCCATGGTGCGTTGCACGGCCTCGCGCTTGCCTTTGACGTTGGGATCTTTCTGGAGCGTCGTGTTCAGATCGTGGCAGTTGGTGGCGTGGTACATCACTCGGAAAAGCTCGAATTCTTCCAGCGGCGATTCGGGGGCGCCGCCGGCTTGCGCGAAGAGCTGATAAAGCGGCGTGCCGGGCCATTCACCGAGCCCGCTCGAGGATGGTTCGGGAAAGAAATAGAGTGGGTCGGTTCCCAAGTTGCAGCCCCATCGCCTCACGTTGGTAACACCATTTACTACCATAAGCGGCGGGGGCTCGAAAATCAACCGCGCGCCAGGTGAGGGTAAGGCGCGTGACCTTTGGTGCCGACCGTGGAGAGGAGGTAGGGGAAGGCCTTTATGGCTCTCCCGTTTCATACCTTCACGGCCCTCCCTCTTCCGGCTGACGCGCGGGAGCACCGTCAAGGTGCTCCCCTACGGCGGGAAATTCATGCGGCGGAGGAGGTCCTGGAACCGCGGGCCGGAATGGAGGGATTCGAAGCGGGGATCGACTTTCAGGAAAATCATTCGCCAGGAGTGTTCTTTCAAATCCTTTTCCAGCCATGTGAAAGCTTCATCCTTCTGCCCCATACTCGAATAGAGGAGCGCCATATCGTATCCGGCGACATATGTCGTCCTGCTCATTTCCTTCAACTTCTCCAGCACCTTCAGAGCCTCTGCGCGTTTCCCCCAAAGCGAATAGGTATAGCCGATTCTAGCTAAAGGCTGGGTGTTACCGGGAGCAAGCGAGTCCGCTTTTTGAAGCTCCGCGATGGCTTCAGGAAATCTGCCCATTCTGGTGAAAACGGTGCCTAGCACCAGATGCCCATTGGCAAACTGGCTGTCCAATTCCACGGTTTTCCGCGCCTGCTCGAGTGCCTCATCATTCCTCCCCGCAACCCAAAGGTGCTCGGCCAAGTTGGCGTTGACGATGAGCGAAAGGGGGTCGAGATCGAGCGCCCGCCGCAGTTCCGCGAATTCTTCCTCGAACCGGCCGTTGGGATCAAGGTATTCAAATCCGTATAAATAGTGTACTTCTGCTAAGCCCGGATTGAGCTCAAGGGCGCGCTCGAATTCTTTTTTGGCGCCTGGCCAGTCGTAAAGATCAACCTTGGCCCCCGCAAGCGCCAAGTGGCCCTCGGCCAATGTGTCATCAAGGGTCACGGCCATTTGGGCGGCGGATTCCGCTATGGGATTCGCTTCGGAAGGAGGAAAGAGACCATAAACGGGAGCGGCAGCATAGATTTGCGACCGCCCAGCGTAAGCGAGCGCGTAATTGGGGTCCTTCTCAATGGCGGCGTTGAAATAGTCGAGGCCCTTCTTCAAACTTTCGGGCGTGCGTTTATTCCATTCGTAGCGTCCCTTGAGATAAAGCTGATACGCTTCGGCGTTTTCGGTGTGTGATTTGGTCAGCCCCCTCTCTTGTTCGCCCGTCAAGCGCAGCCGGAGCTTCTCCGAGATTTCCCTGGAAATATCTTCCTGGATGGCCAGCACATCGGCGAGCTTTCGATGGTACTCGGCGCCCCAAAGCTGGGAGCCCGTGTCAACGTCCACAAGCTCCGCCTGAACGATCAGCGTGTCGCCGCGCTGGAGCAATCTTCCGGTCATCGCCGCGCGCACGTGCAGGTCGCTTCCGACTTTCTGCGGATCGGCGTCCTTCCCCTTGTAACGGAACACCGTCGTGCGCGCCATCACCCGGAGATTGGGAACCTGCGTCAGACTATTGATGACCCCTTCGCTAATTCCATCGCTTAGATATTCCGTGCTGGGATCGCCGCCCGCGTTAGCCAACGGGAGAATCGCCAGTGAATCGATGGGATGCGGCTTGCCCGATGATCGCTGAAAATAGGAGACCGCCAGGGCAGATGCCACCGTTAGAACACCGATGGCAAGTCCCCATCGCCAAATTGGGCTGTAACGGCGCGCTGAGACCGCCGCCGCTCCGTGCCCGTCAGCGGCCGGCGCGGCAGCGGGCGCGCGGCCGGAATTGGTGTCGCGCTTCAGGCGCTTGAGCTCGGCACGTAATTCGGCAGCGCTTTGGCAGCGTAGGTCGCGGTCTTTCTCCAAGGCCTTGTTGATGATTTCTTCCAGCTTGGGCGGGAGTTCAGGATTCA
>JAHEKS010000078.1:0-1847 GCA_024638215.1 Acidobacteriota bacterium
GAGCCCAGGATGCCGATGGGCATATCACGCCCGGGATTACGCGCCTCTTGCGCCGCCGTGGAAACGGCGTCGAAACCGATATAGGCAAAAAAGATAATGCCTGCCCCGCGCAGGATGCCGCTGAAGCCGAATTCGCCGAAAGTCCCGTTGTTGGCGGGTAAGAAAGGATGCCAGTGGGCGCGGTTCACATACAGAGCCCCGACGGCGATGAAAAGCAGGACGACTCCGACTTTTACGATCACGATAAAGCTGTTGAAGTTCGCCGATTCGCGGATGCCGATGATCAGCAACGCCGTGATCACCACGATGATAAAGGCGGCCGGCAGGTTGAAGTAAGAGTGAACGATAGTGCCATCCGCCAGCGTGACCGTTTCCCAGGGGCTCTTGATGAGTTCCGCCGGAAAGGGCAGGTGAAAGGTCTTCTCCAGGAAGGAAATTAAGTAGCCCGACCAACCGATCGAGACGGTAGTGGCTCCGACAGCGTATTCGAGGATCAAGTCCCAGCCAATGATCCAGGCGAGGAACTCACCCACCGTGGCGTAAGAATAGGTGTAGGCACTGCCCGCAATGGGAATCATGGAGGAGAATTCCGCATAACAGAGCCCCGCGAAGGCGCATCCGACTCCCGAGAGAATTACCGACAACACAAGCGCCGGGCCGGTGTGCTGCGCGGCGATGCCGCTGAGGACGAAGATCCCGGCGCCCACGATCGCGCCAATCCCAAGCGAAATCAGGTTGATCGGACCCAGGACCCGGCGAAGACTGTGTTCGTCTTCCTGCGCCTCCTGCCTCAACCGCTCGATGCTCTTCTTCGCCCACAATCTGGCCATTACGCCTCCTCAGTTGGTTTGCGTCCCGGTTTTCATCCTGCCAGCATCTCGAACCACACTCGCGGTACCAGCGACTTTAGCGAAGGACGTTTGAGGTGGCTGGTCAACCCGCGGACCGGATTGTCTGCCGCATAAATCTCCGCCCGCCCCCTGGCAGTAGCACGAGGGTCAGAATATAAAACAGAACGACGGCGAAAGCCACGGAATCCCATCGTCCGGCCCTATTGCTCCTCAGCTTTCGCGAGCCTCCCGAGCATCCAAGCGAGGGGACGGCATTCGCTTGTGTTTTGCCCTCAGGAATGGCTAGCTCTTGACCTTGACGGATCCCTCTCCCAAGACTGCAAGAAATTCGCGCGCCCTTGCGCCCGGGTCCGGCGAGGAGAAGAGATCCCGAATCACGGCCACGCAATCAGCGCCGGCCTCGATCACGGAGCGGGCGTTACCGACCGTAATCCCTCCGATGGCCACCAGCGGCTTGGCGGTTGCTTCACGCGCCTGGCGCAGGCCCTCAAGCCCCACGGTTGGGTCTGGCCTCTCCTTGCTTTGGGTCGCGAAGATCGGACCAAAGGCGATGTAGTCCGCCGAGGACGTATCCGCCTCGCGGAGCTGCGAAAGGTCGTGGGTTGAATAGCCAACCCATCGCTCCGGCCCCACCACCCGTCGCGCCAATACAACCGGCAAGTCCTCCTGGCCTACGTGCACACCCGCTGCGCCCACCGCCACAGCAATGTCCGCCCGGTCGTTGACGATGAAAGTGCACTCCCTCCCGCCTGTATGCTCGGCTAGCTCCAAGGCTGTTTTGTAAGTCGCCAGCGCCGTTGATTTCTTGTCGCGATATTGAATGAGCTTAACGCCCGCTGCCAGCAAGGCCTCAAGAACTCCCCGCGGCGCGCGACCGTCCATTTGCGCGGGGTCCATAATGGCATAGAGACGGGGAATCGCCAAACGCATACGAAGTATCCGTCGCGCCCTTAAGGCACGGAGGTGCCGTTCGACGTGAAGCGCGTGAGAAAGCTG
>JAHEKS010000078.1:1857-18637 GCA_024638215.1 Acidobacteriota bacterium
CGATTTTCTGGTGGATGGGAATGGAGGTGGAAATCCCCTCGACGATGAACATTTCGAGGGCGCGCTGCATCCGGCGCACGGCTTCGTCGCGGTTCCGGCCGTGGACAATCAGCTTGGCGATCAGCGAGTCGTAAAACGGCGGCACAACCGACTCCGTGTAAGCCGCGGTGTCCACTCGGACGCCGGTGCCACCGGGAACGTGAAAGCCGTCAATCTTGCCGGCCGAAGGCGCGAAGGTGACAGGATTTTCCGCGCAAATCCGGCATTCCATGGCGTGGCCGCGCAGATTGATCGTTTCTCCCTCGATGGGCAGAGGTTCGCCCGCGGCGATCAGAATCTGCCGCTTGACCAGGTCCAGCCCCGTCACCATTTCGGTTACGGGATGCTCCACCTGAATGCGCGTGTTCATTTCAAGGAAATAGAGGTTGCGGTTCTCGTCCATCAGGAATTCAACTGTGCCCGCGTTCGTGTAGCCGACTTTTGTCAACGCTTCGATGACCTGATGACCCACGCGCTGCCGTGTCTCAATGTCAATCTGAGTGGAAGGGGACTCTTCCAGGATTTTCTGGTGGCGGCGCTGAATGGTGCACTCGCGCTCGCCAAGGTGAATGACCCTGCCGTGATGGTCGCCGAGCACCTGGAATTCAATGTGCCGCGGGGAGGCAATGTACTTTTCCAGATAAATATCGGGCGAGCCAAAAGCCGCCTGCGCTTCGCCCTGCGCGGTCTGGATGGAGGAGGCGAGATCCTCGACGGACCTCACAATGCGCATGCCTCGGCCGCCACCTCCGGCCGCGGCCTTGACCATCACCGGGTAACCAATCTTCTCCGCCGCTTGGCGGGCCTCCGCCTCCGATTGAATGACCCCCGAGCCCGGCAGAACGGGCAATCCGAGGTCCGCCATGGCCTTCCGAGCCTTATTCTTGTCACCCATCAGCCGCATGGCCTCGGGACGCGGGCCGATGAAAGTGATCTTGGAGGTCTCGCAGACTTCGGCGAAATTGGCGCTCTCCGCCAGAAAACCGTAGCCGGGATGAACGGCCTCGGCGTTGGTGATTTCAGCGGCGGAAATGATGCTGGCGACGTTCAGGTAGCTCTCTGAACTCTTGGGAGGGCCGATACAGACAGCCTCGTCCGCAAAGCGAACGTGCAAGGATAGCCGGTCAGCTTCGGAGTAAACGGCGACGGTGGGAATCCCCAGCTCCTTGCAGGCGCAGATGACGCGCAGGGCGATTTCACCGCGATTGGCTATCAGGATCTTCTTGAACATTGGAATCGTCGAGACTCGAAAGCGATCACCCTCCAGGCTCAGGAATTGGTCTACGACGTTACCGTTTGAGGGACGGCTTGACGGCGAAAAGGGACTGCCCGTATTCGACGGGCTGGCCATTTTCGACGTAAATGCGGGCGATTTCGCCTCCCACCTCGGCTTCGATCTCGTTCATCAGTTTCATTGCCTCAACGATGCATAGCACCTGGCCGACTTCCACCGTGTCACCTACTTTGACGAAGGGCGGCGCATTCGGCGCCGGCGCCGCGTAGAAAGTCCCCACGATCGGCGATTTGATGATGTGCAATCCTTCCGCCGACTCAGGTGCGCGGACTTCAGCCTGGGCCGGGGCAGCGGCCTGGGGTTCGGCGACCGGGGGAGGTTCGTAGGAGTGTGCAGAGCCGTTTAGAGAAGTCTCCGGATAGCCGCCGAGAATCTCCGCCCGCGAGTTGCCTCGCTTGATGCGGATTTTCAGCCCGCCTCTTTCCATCTCAAATTCGCTAATCTCACGTTTAATCAGCAGGTCAATCAGGTCCTGGATCTCTTCCAGATTCCAGGAACGTTCCGTGCTTCCCTTGGCCAGCCGCGGGTTTTTGCCGGGCATGAATTCACTCCTTAAGGCGAAGTCGGAACAAAGTTCTCCGCCCTGCAATCGCGTTTCTTCAGGCAAGAAACCAATGCGTTTTCGAGGCGGGAGTCAGGATTTCCGGGCCACCGGCCCCCACCAGAACGGTGTCTTCAATTCGAATACCGCCGAAACTCTCCAGGTAAATCCCAGGCTCGATGGTAACCACGCAGCCGAGGCAGACCGGGCTTTTCGACCTTTTTCCGAGCCGCGGCGCCTCGTGGACTTCCATGCCTACGCCATGTCCCGTGCTATGGGTGAAGTATCTTCCCAGCCCGTTCTTGTCCAGGACGTTTCGCGCGGCAGAATCAACTTTGCCGGCCTGAACCCCGTCCCGGAGGGCTTGTATGCCTTGGCTCTGAGCTTCCAAGACGGCACTGTAAAGCTTTCGGACACGATTGCCGGGCTTGCCCAAGTAGAGGGTCCGAGTCATATCAGCAGCGTATCCAGCTATTATAGCACCAGCATCGACAACAACCAAATCGCATTCTTCCAACAACTTGCGGGAGGGGCGGGCATGGGGAAAAGCTCCCCGCGCTCCCGAGGCCACGATGGTCTCGAAGGCCATACCCTCCGCGCCCTTGCGCCGCGCACGATAGTCAAGTTCCGCAGCCAAGTCGCATTCGCTCATCCCCGGCTTGACCAGCCCCAGCGTCTCCTCGAAGGCCTCGACTGTGACTCGCCCTGCCGCTCGCATAGTGGCAATCTCTTCCCCGCCTTTGATCATTCGCAGGCCCGGCATCAAATCTCCTGCCGCGACGAGCCTTGCCTTGCCTCCCAAGACTCTTCTAAGGCTCAGGTAACCTTGCGCGTTGAGGTGAGCGTCGTCAAACCCCAAGCGACCAAGCGATCTCTTTCGGAGCACTTTCCCGGCAGCTTCCACAAGGCCCCGCTTCGTTTCAACAATCTCCACGCCGTGAGCGTCCTCATGAGCCTGCAAAGTGTACCGGGGGTCAACCCACAGGATCGCCTCAGACCGCGCGAACAGGGCAAGCCCCGCACTGCCGCGGAAGCCCGTGAGGTACGCGATATCAACCGGGTAGGTTACGAGAAGCGAGCCTAGCTTACGGGCCTCGAGCGCCGCTTGCAGGCGCTGCCGCCGCATGCGGAACGTGGCGGGTGGTGCTCCGGTAGAAGGCATTGCCATAAACAAAAAGGAGGAGACTTTCGCCTCCTCCATCGTCCGTTCATGCATGCAGGAACAGATCGCCTAGCCAGGCAAAACCTTGGGAGAAACAAAGAAGAGCAGTTCCGTGTCGGTTTGAGTCTTGACCGACGACTTGAACAAATTCCCCAGAACGGGAATCTTGCCCAGCAAGGGGACATACTGCTCGGCGCTCGTCACCTGGTTGACCGTAACGCCGCCGAAGATCACCGTCCCGCCGTCGGGCACCAGAACCTGCGTTGTCGCCTGTTGAGTATTGATGCTAGGCCCAGCGGAGGTCAAAGCGGCGCCCGGCGTGGAATTTTGGACGTCGATGACCAGGAAAATATTTCCGTCCGAGGTCACCTGGGGCGTAACGGTCAACTGTAACGATGCCTGGACGTAGGTGATGCTGATGGTGTTATTGATCGTGGTCTGAATGGGAATCTGTGTTCCCTGAGTCACCTTTCCAGCCACGTTGTCCTGGGTCACGATGGTCGGCTTGGAAATCGTCTTGGCTTTGTCAACCGATTCCGCCGCGGACAGCACGTCGTTAATGATGTAGCGAGCCCCGACGTTGGAAATGGCATACACGCCAAATCCGGAGCCGGCCGTCGAGCTTATCGGGGGAGGGTGTGGGGCCGTGAATGGGACGTTTGGCGATGTAGCTGTCCCAGAGTTCACGCCGCTGAGCCCTGCCTGGGTCGTCATGCCGGACTTGTTGATCAGGCTGGCCGAGAGCGCGTTGGCCAATGTGCGCTGGAAATCGCGCGTCACGCGCTCGATGCGCGCTTCGATGGCTACCTGCTTGGTCTTGGTATCCAGCTTGGCGATGATGGGCAAAATCACCGGGATCTGAGAAGCGATGTCGGAAACGATCAACGTATTCGACCGGTCATCTACCAGGACAGTCCCGCGCGTGCTGAGCGCCCCGCCGCCCACCCACGACCTGAGCATTTGCGCGATCTGTGACGCCTTGGCGTAATTGACCGGAACGAACTTTGTGACCAGCGGCTGCGCCTCTTGCCGAGCCTGCGCCAGTTTCACCTCATTGGCTTGTTCGGCGGTCAGCGTCGAGACCTTCGCAATACGCAGGACGTTCCCTTCCAGCGTCTTGCCAAGTTGATTGTTCCTGAGAACGATATCCAGCGCCTGGTCCCACGGCACGTTGTCCAGCACCATGGTCACCGTGCCGGTGACGTTAGGATCCACGATGATATTCAGGCCGCTGATCTCGTGAATCAGCCGGAAGAAATCCTTCAAGTCAACGTCCTTCAGGTTCAGCGAGATGGGCTCGCCCGTGTATTGCGGGCTCTCGGCCTCGCCTTGAGCGGTCCCCGCCGGCGCCTGGCCTGGCGATTCAGACATCTGCGGGGTGGATCCGGCAAGGATCTGGGCTGCCTTCCGGGCCGACGAGTGCTCTGCCGATTCATTCACAGCTTCAACCTTGGGCGCTGCACTTACCGACGATGGGTTCCCGGGGAGGGCGTTGTCCACAGCGCGCGTTTCCGGGGACGGCGTCGCGGCTGGCAGTGGATGGGCAGCCTTCTCGGTCCGCGGTTCTGCTGTCACAGGCGAGGAGGCAGGTTCTGTTTTCGCCGCTCGTGATCTCAGAACGATCCGCACGCCATCGGCCTCCCGCTGCACTTCGTAGGCCGGGTCCCCCACCAGGTCCGCAACCAGGCGCACCACGGAAGGATCTTTAGCGCGAAACCGGCCGACCCGAACATTCTCCAGCACCGCCGACTGCACGTGATAAATGCGTTGGGGAGGAACCCGGTGGGCGCCTTCAAAATCCACGACCAGGCGCTCCGGATTAGGCAATCGGAAGAAACGATATTCGGCGCGACCCGTCGTGGCCACGTGCACGATGGTCTGACCCTCGGCATCCCCGGTCACCGAAATCTTCTGAATTTCGGCAGAGGAAGTGCCGATCGCTGCTTCCGTCCCGGCAGAAGGAGTCGCTGGAGAAGCGCTTGCCGGGGCCGATTCTTCTCCAAACGCCACCCTCAGCCCTTGCGCCGTCTGCTCGGCCTGAAAAGGAGAGGAATGCGCCAGAGAGAGTCGCAGGTGCGTGACCGGCATGTGAGCGGCATTGGTGTATTGCAGGAGCGAGTAGCCCTTGAGCAGCCCGTCTTTCCATTCGGCCTGCGACGCGACCTTGCCCGCTTCGACGCCCATCAGATCAATCAAGATCGTGTCCTGGGAGGCTTGGAAGGCTTTGAAGGAAAAGTCACCTTCAATGCGCAGGATAAGTTCGTTTCCCGCGGCGGGTTTGTTGACGCCGATCGACAGCAGGGTCGCCGGTGGCGTCGCCGCAACGCCGAAGCCGGCGGTTGCGAACAATAGCCCGAGGATAAGTCCTCTCATCGCCCTCGATCGAAGGTTTTCTCGTCTCATCTATTCTCTCCAGGACCCGATCCCAGTCGTTTGATCACTTCCCGCGAGCCCATTGGGCCGCCCGGGGTGCGAACGTTCTCGGTGAAATAGATCGAGTCAGGTGTGATCTTGCTGACTACGCCGTTATAAACTTCGTCGTTTTCGCGCAAAAAATACGCGCGATTTGTCGTGTTGGCCACAACCGCAATCATCGGCTTGTCGCCGCTCTGGCGCACCACCCCCTCCAGGCGCAACTGACTGATGAGTAATCCTCTCTTGCCGGGCGGGAGCGGTCCGATGCCTTCCATTTGCTCCGCAAGATCGCCGCCCTTGGGTTCCTTGGGAATCAGGAAGGGGTCCCTTCGCCCGCCTTCCGCAGGGGCCGACTCGGCTTGAGTCTGATCGGAAGCTTCAGACGAAGGAGTGGCTTTGTCGGTCGTGGCGACGGCTGCCCTCGCCACGGACTCAGCTGCCATACCCGGACCCCTCTGTGCAGCGCCTGCAGGCAAGGGCTGAGCAGCGCCCGCTGACGCCCAGGCCCAACCCGCCACTGCGGCTAAAATCAGTAGACGGCCGAATCGGCACTTTCTGGCAAATCCCAGCCTGCTCTTGACCATAGCTCTGATCCCACCCTATCTCTTTTTCGGCGGTTTCGCCGGCGCCGCCGTTTCCGGACGGTTATAATACGTTGTCACCACACAGTCCGAGCCCACTGTCTCGTCAGGAGAAACCTTGTAGGCTCCCATCCCGCCCCCCGCGGGCGCACCCAGGTTGATGCTGGTTACACTCACAATCCGCTGCTCTCGGGCGAGGCGGTCAAAGAAATTCACCAGGGTCCAATAGGTGCCGTCCAGCCGCATCTTGACCGGCATCTCCACATAGTATTTCTGTTGCACCTCCCCCTGGGGAATGAAGGTGCGCAGGTGGATGCCGGTCGACGCCGTGTCGGCGTAAATCATTTTCATGAAGCTGTCCATTTCAGGTTCATCCGGAACAATGGACCGCACGGTTTCGAGCTGCTGCCGGAGGGCCTTGATGCGAGCCTGGTAGTCAGCCAGTTTCTGGCGGAAAGCTTCATTAGCCGCGTTCTCGGCTTGGAGGCCTTTGAGCTTGGCCTCCAACTGGGTCTTCTCACCGAAGAGTGGGTAGACGTACACGTAGGATAGCGCGCCCACCACCACAATCGCCCCCAGGGCCAAAACCAAGGCTTGGCCCGCGGGCGGAATGTCTCTGAAGCTCTTGGCCATAGTCTCCTCGCTTGCCCTTTACTGACCTGCCCTTCGCCTGGCGGAGGGGCTGCCGGCTTGAGCCGCCGGGACTTCCGGGCCGGCCGGCGCGGACGACTTGAAAACGCAATTCAAAGTGAAACTGTAGTTGGTTCGGCGGCCTTTGTCGTCCTGGTACGATTGCTGCAAATGAACGTTCGTGAACGATCCGCTCCCCTGGAGAGCGGCCAGGAAATTGGCGATGGCGTCAACGCTGTTGGCCTCGCCCTTGATGCTCAGTTGCTCGCCCGACTTGGATACCGAGAGGAGGTACAAATCGTTCGAGCGTGTGGCGTTCACGCCCAGAGCGCGCATCAGTTCCACCGGCCCCACGCGGCTCTTGGCCAGCGCGTCAACGGTGTCTTTTCTCTGTTGAAGTTCGTTCAGGGTTTTTTCGTAAGCCAGAGCTTGCGCGCGAATTCCCGCCAACTCTTGTTTCTTCCTCTCTTCTTGCTGGATTCTCGTGTTGAGGTCGGCAACCTGATTTCGCATGTACAAGAGGGTGATCAGGGACACGAGCCCTGTGGCCACCAAGACGACTGCGGCGATGACGATGGCCGAAGGCGCCACCGCCGACGGCGCCGCCGTCGGCGCTACGACCTTCGGGCCTCCCAGAAGGTTGATTCTCATCATGACGCGTCAAAACTCCTCATCGCCAATCCCACAGCTACCGCCATGCGGGGAGCGATATCGTTGATGTAGGACGAATCGAATTTGGACGAGATGCTCACCCTTTGGAAGGGGTTCAAGATCTCGACCGGGATATTGAACTCCTCCTTCAGCGAATCGGCCAGGCCTTCAATGCGTGCCGTCCCTCCAGCCAGATAGACATGCTGGATGTTTTCTGCCGAAGCCGTCTGCCGGAAGTAATCGAACGTCTTTTGGATTTCCAGCAGCAGAATCTCCGTCACCGAACGGATATGAGGCGTCCTTTGGTCGGCACTCACATTCGGCAGTTCCTGCCCTTGCTTGAGTTTCTCCGCATCTTCAAAGCTCAGATCGAGCTCTTTTTGAAGCGTATCCGTGTACTGGTTGCCCCCCACCGAAACGTCGCGTGTGAACAGGGGCACCCCGCCCCGGACGATATTGATATTCATGATGCTGGCGCCGACGTTCAGCAGCGCCGCCATCAAACCCGGGTCCGGATCGTAGTTGGCCTCGAAGGCGCTTTGCAGCGCAAAGGCGTCAATATCGAGCACGGCGGGATTCTTCCCGGCCTGGCTGAGGACATTGGTGTGGTTAAGGACCTTTTCACGCTTGACGGCCACCAGCATCACATCGAAACCGTTCCCGGAGGCATCCGGCCCCAGAATCTGGTAATCCTTGAAAACGTCGGCGATGTCGAACGGAACGTTCTGCTGGGCCTCATAATCAATCGCGTTCGCCACTTCGGCTTCGGAGGCTGCCGCGATGGAAATCTTCTTGACAATGACCGAGTGGCCCGACACCGCCGTGGCAACGTCTTTCGTCTTGATTTTATTGTCGGTAAAGATCTTTTCGATCGCCTGAGAAACTGACAGCGCATCCATGATGGCGCCGTCTACCACCGTGTCCTGCCCGAGGCTTTCCATCCCCAGGTTGACCAGCTCAAAGGCGGAGGCCTTCCGCTTGAGCTCGACAGCTTTCACGGAGCTCGACCCGATATCCAATCCCACCAAGGGCTTCGACTTGGGCTTTCCAAACATGGATTCTGCTCCCTAACCTTCGGCGCGCTTCCTTCGTTCGCCGCGCTCTTCATGCCGGGTGCTTTGTCTTTCCATCCAGCGGTCCAAAACCGTCTTCTTGAATTTCCAGCGGTTTCCCAACTTGAACGCCGGAATCCGCTCTTCGTAAATGTACTTATAAAGCGTTTCGCGAGAAACCCCAAGGTACTGGGATGCCTCGCGAATATCCATCACCTCTCGCAATTCCGTCATGCCGTCAGCCTCAACTGCACATCCACGCCTGCAACAAACCCGAAGTCAGAAACTTGTCTCGACCTGAAGAGTATTTCGATGGACCCCTGGATGGGGGTCAATGCAGGGCCTTATACGCCCTAACACCTGTAATGTCAAGTACTTTTTAATCTGTTTTCCGTGCTCCGGCCTCTAGTCATAGGAGGATCTCCCTATGATATCGTCCGAACTCTCTGCCATCTTGGGCTGTCGGGAAACAGCACGGCCATATATTGGGGTCGCCCGGTATTTGCGAGGGGCGGTACCCTCGAAGGCTGGTGTGACTGACATGGTGGCACGCGGGGATTCCAACTCGTTTTGGCGCGTGGACTTGGGGAGTTGCCTTTGAATTTGGCGGAGTCTCTGGCCTTCTTGACATGCGGCGGGAACCTCGAATGTGCCCTCAGCCCGCTGAAGCCTTGTCACATGTCACTCGCTCATAGAATCCGGCAAACGACTGTGGGACATAATGGCGTCAACTAAGTCTTCCCTGGCGTGCCGGAACTCATGAGGGTGTCATAGGTCGCTTGGAGCTCGACTGAAACGTGTCTGTCGTTGGCCTGGATTTCCAGGCTTTTGAAAGGATTAGGCCGGCCGGGATTCTCATTTTGCCAGGCAATCTGTTGGAAGAGTCGCAGGCCATCGAAGACCTGCCGGAGACTCGCGGCATCGGCGCTGGTGGTGCAGTCCATCCCCACGTTCAAGTGAACCGTTTCACCCGGATCAATGCTGTAGGTCAGGGCTTCAACAGCCTTGAACGCCTGCGCCCAATCCAGCTTGAGATCGGTCTGATTGGGCATCCACCCTTTGAACCAATCCGGA
Organism: Acidobacteriota bacterium; assembly: GCA_024638215.1. GTDB lineage: Bacteria > Acidobacteriota > Terriglobia > UBA7540 > UBA7540 > JAHEKS01. The sequence goes on from JAHEKS010000078.1 coordinate 11,297, forward strand.
ACGGCCGGCCCCGTCGCCACACCCCAGATGGGTGACTTGGTTTGCGCCTCGCCCATCCATTTTGCAAACGCGCCATTCGATCCGAGACTGGAGGCGCCGCCGTCACGAACAGCAAGGATTGTGCGCAGAGTGGCCTGTGAGCCGAATGCTCCCAGCGAGTCTCCTAGCAAGACAACGCAGTTCGCCTGCTCGCCAGTTCCAACGCAATAGGCTGAATGATTACCCAACGCCACCGGCGCAATGCCTTGTGCAGCGGCCCGGTCAGCGAGCGCTTTGGCGCTGAACCTTCCGGAAGTCAAGCCGTAGAACCCCCATTCCTGGCCAGCGACTTGCCAGCCCAGGACGAGCTCGTCCACGTCATTCTCCTGAATCCCCAGCTTCGAAAACGATTCCTCCAGATCCTGAAGGCGCGGTCCCTCGTATCGCTGGCGCAAGGCTGCGTAATTCGGCAGCGATCTCAGGACGGCGGGATGGGAATACTCGATGCGGATTGTGTCCGCCGGAAAGCTGGAAAGCGCCTCGTTGACCAGCGACTGCCCCCTCACTATTCCCGCGCACCCCACAAACAAGCACGCCACCAGACCCGCCCGCAGAAACCACGTGGTTACCTTCATTCCCGACCTCCCGCAAAAACGCGCCGTCTTCTTGGCTGGATTCATTGAGTTGACTCGATCAAAGGCTCAACCGATGAATTTCTCAGCTTTTGCGGTTGGCGTCAATCGCTAGTTCACTTGCAGCGACAGGTCCACAGTTCGAACCAGCTGGCCCGACGTTCCGGTGACCTCGAGGTTGTAGCTTCCAGCCGGGGTGCCAGGGTTTGTCTCGATAGGCCCTGCTCCGCCCCCGCCACAGCCCGCCGAAAAAACAAGAAGCACCAACAGGCTTGCCGTGGCGACTCGAACCCGGGCAGGCCTGCCGCTGCGCTTTCGCGCGGCAAAAAGGAGCCAAGCGGCGAGAACCATCAGGAATCGCCAGCCCCCAAAGGGCGACGCAAGGGGCAGACCCATCCGCGGTGCGGCAAGTCCGCGGGACGTGGTCGTGACGGTGACCGTCACATTGCTTGAGCCGGAGCTGCTCGGTACAAGAGTCGCAGGCGAAACCGAGCACAGAGACAGCGGCGGCGCCCCGCCGCAGGCCATGCTGATCGTCTGGTTGAAACCGTTAATGGAATTCAAGGCAAGCTGATAGGTGGCTGTCTGGCCGGCCGACAGGGTGGCGGCCGGTTTCGTCGTGCTCAAGCCGAAGTCCGAAATCAGAACCGCAAGCGCCAGATGAGCCATCTGGTTCTCGCTGGCACCCTCGATATCAAAGGCCACCGAGTCGGACGCCGGGTGAGACAGGTTCGCCACGGTCAGCGTACTCGCCCCTCCCGGGAGAATGGCAGCGGGACTGAAAGTGCAATCCACGGGAGCGTCACCGTCGCAGTCGAGGGCGATCGGGCCGGAGTAAGCATACGGGCTGGCGACCTCGACCAGGAAACTCGTCGAATCGGTCCCCATCAGAACTGTTTGCTGGCTCGGCGTCGAGGAGAGTGAGAAGGCCACGACGGCGTTGCCGGCAAGCGCCACCGTCTGGGGGCTTTTCGCGGCGTCGTCGGTCACCGTGAGAACGCCCGACCGGTTCCCCAATGCCATGGGCGCAAACTTCAATTGAATCGTGCAATGCGCGCCGGGCGCGAGGCTTTGCCCGCAATCGTTGGTCTCGAGGAAGTCGCCGCTCGCCGCGAGCGCGGAAATCGCCAGCGCTCCGCCGCCCGTATTGGTGAGGGTCACGGATTTGGGCGGGCTCTTCGTGCCCAGGCCCTGGTCGGCAAAAGTCAAAGCAGACGGCGAGAGACTGACGGCGGGAATGACCCCGTTGCCGCTCAAGGCAACCCAGTGCGGGCTTCCCGCGGCATCGTCCGTGACGCTGAGCGTGCCCGTTCGCGAGCCCGTTGCCGTTGGGGTGAAGGTGACTCGAATCGTGCAGTTCGCTCCCGCCGCAAGCGTCGAAGGGCAGTTGTTCGTCTGCGCGAAGTCGCCGGCAGCGGCAATCCCCGTCACTTTCAACGCCGTCGTTCCGGTGCTGCTCAATGTCAGAGATTGGATTGCGCTGGTCGTTCCCACCTTCTGGTCGCCGAAAGCAAGTGGCGCCGGCGAGAGGCTGATCGCAGGGCCCGTGCCGGTCCCGGTCAACGTGACGATCTGCGGGCTTCCCGGCGCATTGTCGTAGATGCTTACCTGCCCGACCGCCCCGCCTGCCGACTGAGGAGCGAAGGCAACCTGAATGGCGCACTGCCCGCCCGCAAGCACCGAGGTCCCGCAATTGTTGCTCTGGACAAAGTCACCGAGGGTGGAAACGCCGGTGATATTGAGAGTCACACTTCCAGTGTTCGACAGGGTCACCTGCTTCGGGGCGCTTTTTGTCCCGATGGTTTGGACCGGAAAGCTGAGGCTTTGGGGCGAGAGCGAAACCACCGGCGAGGGGACGCCGTTCCCCGCCAAGGCGATGACGTGAGGGCTTCCCCAAGCGTTGTCGGAAATCGTCAGGGTCCCCGAATGCGGCCCGTAAGCGGACGGCGCAAAGGACACCTGAAGCGTGCAGGAAGCGCCAGACTGAATCGTCGAAGCGCAATCGCTGGTCTGGGAGAAATCGCCGCTGACCGAGATCTTCGCGATGTCCAGCGGAGCGTCGCCCTTGTTCGTGAGCGAGACGGGGACGGAGGCGCTGGTGGTCCCGACGCCTTGTGCTGGAAAGGTAATACTCGTTTGTGAAAGGCGCATCACCGGCAGCTTGAGGCCGCTGATTTTGGCCGCAAAGGCATCATACGAACCCCCGCCGTAGACCGCCTGAAACGCCGACTTGGCGGGGAAATCCACGGAGAACGTGCCGCCGGCAACGAAGGCGTTGCCCGCGGCTCCCACCGCAATCCCCTGCCCCGTTTCGTCTCCGCTTCCGCCGAGGTAAGTCGAAAAAATAACGTCCGAGCCGGCGGCGTTCAGTTTGGCCAGGAAAGCGTCATAGAATCCGCCGCTGCGCGCCTGAACAGGACTTGCAACCGGAAAGGAATCTCCGTTCGTGTAGCCCGTGATATACGCTTGCCCGGCGGAGTCAAGGGCGATTCCGTACGCCGCTTCCTGCCCGATGCCGCCGAGATAGGTGGAGTAGGCAAGCGCCGAGCCGTCAGGCTTGATCTTTGTGACAAAAGCGTCAACGGAAACTCCGCCGCCGGTCAGTTGATAGGCGCCGGGGGTGACGGGAAAGTCGCTGGAGGCGGTCATGCCGGCGACGTAGGCCGCGCCGCTCGAGTCCGCCGCGATTGCGTTTCCGGAATCGCCGCCCGTGCCGCCCAGATAGGTGGAATAAGCAATGCTCGCTCCGGTGGCGTCTAGTTTGGCGACAAAGGCATCCGTGCAGGGCGTGGGACTTGTCGTGGAACCGCACGTGCCGCCTGCGTTCACTGGCTGAAGCGCATGGCTGACCGGAAAATCCTGCGACGCGGTGCTGCCCGCAACGTAGGCGTTGGCGGCAGCATCCACGGCAATTCCCAAGCCGCGGTCTTCGCCGCTGCCGCCGAGATAGGTCGAAAACACAGTTTTCGACCCGGACGCGTCGAGGCGAGTCACGAAGGCGTCGAGCGTACCGCCCGCGTAGGACCCTTGTACCGCGCCCGCGGTGGTTGGAAAGTCAACCGAAGATGTCGAGCCCACGACCGTGGCCTCGCCGGCTGAATCCACAGCGATCCCGCCGGTGAGGTCCTGCCCGCTCCCGCCCAGAAAAGTCGAATAAGCCAGCGCGCTCCCCGCGGAGTTCAGCTTGGCGACGAACGCTTCAAAGCACGGGATCGGAGCCGTGGCGGACCCGCAGTTTCCGCCCGCGTATTGCGGCTGGAAGGCATGGGCCACGGGAAAGTCGGCGGATGCCGTGTAGCCGGTCACATAGGCGTTGCCGGAAGGATCCAAAGCGATTCCGGCGCCGCGGTCATCGCCGCTTCCGCCGAGATAGGTCGAATAAACGACGGACGAACCCGAGGCTGAAAGCTTGGTCACAAATACGTCGAAACAGGGGTAGACGCCGGGTGATGTCCCGCAAGTTCCGCCGCCCGACGAAGGCTGCGGGGCGCCGGAGGTCGGGAAATCCAGCGAATCCGTCTGCCCGGTGATATAAGCGTTGCCGGAAGAGTCAACCGCGATCGCGGAGGCATAATCATATCCGCTCCCGCCCAGGTACGTCGAGTAGCTCAGCACCGGATCAATAATAAGAGGCTTGCTTTTATCATAGTCGCCGACTTCAAAATGAACTTGGTCGTCGCCGGTAAGAACATAACGGCATTCAAGAAGGTGACGAGTGGCGAGTAACGAGTGACGAGCGTCGGAAGTCAAGCGTCCGCGTTGCGTTGTCCGTCGCCAGTTGCTGGTTTCCGGTTTCCGGTTGTCGGTAGCCCGTGGTTGGTTTTCCGTGCTGCCTTGTGCCTGATGACTGACAACTAACGGCTGACCACCGCCCTTCTGACTTCTGACTCCTGACTCCTCCTGATAGACCACCGGCCTGCGAAGTCGGACCTCGCCGGTAGCCGCGCGAATGAGCAGGTCACCGTTGTCAGAGACACACACGCGCTCGGGACTCGTGACTCGGGGCTCGGGGCTCGGGGTAGACGATTTTCGATTGCCGATTGCCCATTGCCGACTGTCGCGTTTCGAATTTCGAGTTTCGAATTTCGAGTTTCGAGTTTCCAGTTTCGAGTTTCCATTTTCCAGTTTGCGATTTCCCGTTTCGATTTTCAGCTTGATTGCTTTCAGATCGGCGCCCGGAGCGACGACCAGATCGTACTCAAGTTCTCCGTCGCGGCCGTAGAAGATGGCATCAATCCCGGGATAAATCTGTTCCAACTTCACGCGCGCGAAGGTCGCAACGTTCGCGCGCCACTTCGCGGGATTGTTGCCGATGAAATAGCTGGCCCTGCCTGGAAGTTGGTCGAGCCCCACAAGCCTGGCCGCGGGGTTGGAGCCCAGCAGCCTGAGTCGAACAACGTCCGTGGTCCGTCGTCCGTTGTTCGTTGTCCTTTGCAGCCGGAGCTTCGGGGCTGATGGCCGAGGACTGAGGACTGACAACCGACCGGGGACCACGGACGACGGACGCGTTTCCTCCTCCTGACTTCTGACTCCTGACTTCTGGCTTCTTAGCGAAAGCACCGCTCCCGTCGCAGTCAGAAACAGCGTGTATCCTGGTCCCCGCGCCACAAATTTGACTTGTCCGCTTCCCCCGCCGCGCACTTGGCCGGCGTTAATTGCAAAGGCCATCGCAGCCGGCCCGAGCGCCGCCACCTCCGGCGCCGCGACCGGGGCCCGCGGGAGCCCTGCGGTGAGAGTGCCGCGCGGCTCGCTTTCCGGCCGCCCAGCTGTGCCCAAAAGTGCCGCCAGCACTGCCCATCCAGCCAGGAGTTTCCCCCGCGGCAATCGCACTGCGGCCTCCGACCAGGTTTATCGGCAGGCCGCCGACAATTCCTGAGCTAGATTTGTAGGCAGGCTGAAGCGCGCCCCCCGAGCATTTTGCCGGTCGTTCCGAGCAGAGCGAGGAATCTGTTTTTCCCGGGCAAGAACAGATCCTTCGCTTCGCTCAGGATGACTTTGCTTCGGTCAGGATGATATTGCTTCGCTGAGGACGAAATTGCTTGGCTCAGCATGACGTGTGCGAGGGCTTTTGAGCTTCCAGCTCCGACGCGAAGAGAGCTACTTGAGCGCCACGACTTCGCGCCGGCCGGAGCGGGTGAGGAAGATTTTGACGCTGCCGGCCGGGAAGAGGTTTTCGATCACGCGGTTGGTGATGACAGGATAGGCGAAGGGCTTCTTCCCTTCCGGCGCGGTTTGGATGGAGTTCAAGCTCTCCAGCCAGCACACCGTGTCGGAACCATCCGCCAGGTAAGGCTGGCGCAAAATCGCGAAGAAAATGCCGCCGGGCTTGAGCAGGGAAAACAGGCGCTCGACCGCGGGCGCCACGGCCTGGGACGGAATCAGATCGAGAAGGTGCCAGCAGAAGACGCCGTCCTGCGAGCCCGCAGGAAGGTCGGGGATTTGTTCAAGCAGAACCTTGGTGAGGAATTGCGGGACCTTTTTGGTTTTGTCCCAGAACTTGGGATTGCCGCGCTGCAGCGGCGAGATAACGTCGCCCACATACAGCTTGACGCCGCGCCGCAGCAGCACGTCGAGCGTGGCCTGGCGCAGCGGGCCGCAGTCCAAGATATGCGGGCGGCGCACGTCGCGAAGTTGCTGCCACAGCCAGTCCAGGCCGTGGCTGGGCATTCTGGCATCGCTTCGCGACGAGGTCTTGACGCTCTCCTGCCGGCTGGTCAGCAACATCGAAGGTCTTCCGATTCGGACCACTCGGGGAGCGGAATAGGGGTCGCACGGAACATGAGTGGCCGCGCGAGCGCCCTCCACCGCCCCGTCGTGCCGGGGGCGCCCGAGGCGATTCAGGCGGGAACCCCGCAGCCTATTCGGACTTGCTCGATCCCGCGGCCGAGGAGGCAAAAGTTCGCGCAATTTCCGGGGTGTCTTCGCGCTGGATCTCGATGCTGCCTTTGAAGTAGGCGCCGTCTTCGATCGCCACGCCGGCAGCGGTCAGGTCGCCCTGCACGCGCCCGGTACGGCGAATCTCCACTTTCTCGCGCGCCGTGATGTTCCCGTTCACCGTGCCGTGAATCACCACCTGGCGAGCCTGGATTTCCGCCTTCACCTGACCGTTGGTGCCCACCGTCAGGCAATGGTCTTTCATGCTGATCGTGCCGTCGAACTGGCCCTCGATCGAAAGGTCTTCGCTGGCCGAGATCTCGCCTTTCGAAATGACCGAGCGGCCCAGCACCGTCGGATTCTGATTGCTTGGCATTGGATTTGACACTTTCGGCGTTGCCTCCGTCTTGGGACTCTCCACCTTGGGTGTGGCTGGCGGAACCCAAACCTTTTCCGCGGGTTTGGGGGGATTTTCCTCTTCCGGTTTCTTATCCCACCATGGCATGTGGCCCGTCCTTAGGCTCGGACTGCCCGTCAACTTACGAGCAGCCTATTTGAAACGGGAGCATCTTAACGCAGTCGTCAGAGGAGTGCAATCGCGGAGTTGGCGGCACACGCAAATTCTCACATCGCGAGAGTGGTTTGCTCCCGTGCGAGGCACCGGATTTTGGATCCTCGCCGCCGAAGACGCCAAAGCCTGCTGTGACCACCGAACAAGCCGCTTGACCGCCCTAACAGGGTGCTGAAGAACCCTGCATTTTGAAAGGCTGATGATTTTCTCTGCTCATAATTGCTGCTCCGAAAGCTAAAGAGGCGTCGGCGCGTTGGTCACCGAGCCCCGCTTTCAGGCTTGCGG
>JAHEKS010000079.1:0-10201 GCA_024638215.1 Acidobacteriota bacterium
AGCCCCCTGAATGAGAATGCCAATATTCCCGGCCGTCCCGGCGTCGGTGATATGGCTCTGAAGCTTGGAATCCCGGACACTGATCTGAGCAGCATCTTGAATGATCATGGCAGGATTCATCCCGACCCCGGTATTTGTGAGGCCGTAGCTTTCGATGCCACGGAAATTCAAGCCCTCGGAGATCTGCGCGCCGGTGTTGGCCGACTTACCAATAAAGATCCTGGTTCCGTCGCTGTTCCCGAAAATCAAATTGTCAAATCCCGGTGTGTTCGAAAGGCTGCGGATTTCCAGGACCTGCTGTGTCGTCTTGTTGCTCATGTCGAAAACGAGGTTGGCGACGTAGCTGCCTGACACCACCGCGCTCGGGCCGGCAAAGGCTGGGTCAATGATGATGACTGCCGACCCGGAAAAGTCAGCCGTGGGTTGAATCACCGCGCCCACCGGGGTCGTCAAGGGATATCCATTCCCGCTGGTCAGGCCAATCACGGACTCCCCGAAGCCCCCCATGGCTATGGGTACGGAAGGCATCAGAACCGTGTCGCCGGAAATGAGCAGGGTGACCTTGCCGGTCCGCCCCGCGAAAGGGTTCTCCTTGAGAAGGAATTGCCCCTCCGGGACGTAAACCAAGCCCGAGGTGGCCTCCGCAGCCTCCAGGGCCGCCTGAAAGGCCGGGGCGTCGTCGGTTACGCCGTCGCCTTTCGCCCCGTAGGCCATCACATCCGCCCAGGGCCCCGGGCCTCTCAGCACGGCGTTGGCGACATTAGGCCCCCAGGGATCTACTCCCAGCGTGGAGAAGGGTTGCGACGTGAACCCATTTCGAACATCCGTAACACCTGTAATCGAGGTTGCGTTAGTAGTAACTTCTGCAATCGGGATATATCCGACTGCAAATCCAGCGGTGTTGGAGGCCGGCGCGCAGGATTGGGACGGGTCAAGGTAAACGTAGTTCGTCTGGCTGGCGGCCATGGCCAGGGTCCCGCCCGAGTAAGTGACGTGAGCGGGCAGGGCGGCGCAGATGGCCGTTCCAGCGCTGAGGTTCAACGTCAGTCCGTTCCCCGCCGTCGGCCAGTAACCGGGCGCGACTCCGTTCACGTATTTCGCATTCACGGGATAGAGAGGCTGGCCGGACTGCGCCTGGGGTTGCTGGGCACAGAGCAGTGGCGAGTGACAAGTAACGAGCGAAAAGCAGGCCAGAAAGAGAAAAAACGTTCTCGCTTTCAATTTGCCGGTCGCCGGAGTCCGAAGCGCGCGAGCCGCCAGCCGCAATCGCGCAACCAACCAATGACAAACGTTTCCCATTTCCGGCTTCCGACTCCTGAATTCTGACTTCTGATTTTGATTCACCATACTTGCACCTCCGCACTGACTCCCGCCTCCGAGGCGACGAGATAGAGATTGGATTGGTCCCACTTGGTGGACTGAAACCACAGCGCGCCGCCCGAGGTCATGTAAATCAGCACACCGAGCGGAGCGCGGCCCAGGTTGTGAGACCAGTCGAAATTGCCGGCCGCGGCGGCGGTCACTTGGATCTGGCCGAATACTTTCGTGGCTGCGCTCACGGCCGTGACGTGCGTCGAGTCCGTCGTAACGCTGCCCAGAAAGGCATCGCCGTTCGACGCGGGAGTTCCGGTCAGGTTGTAATAAAAACCGGCGGTTGAGTTGTAAAAGACAAAGCTCGTCGAATTGGCCGGCGCCGCGCCGAGTGAAGGAGCGGAGGAGGGTGCGTAGCGTTTTCCCTGGGCGTAAAGCACGCCGGTTGAAAGCCCCGGCACCAGGGTTGCGGAAGTCGCGAGGTCAAACCCGCTGATCACGCCGGAAGTCCCGCGATCCGTCAGCCAGGTTGAAACCGTGCCTGCCGCGGCGACGGCGGCCTGGACGTCCGCAGCATCCTGCAGGGACGAGTCTATGGTTAACCAGTTGGTGTCCAGGTCAGCTTCGTAATTGTCTCCGTGCTGAGGCTGGATGATGCCCTTGCGGGGTAAAACTGTTCGAACGACGGCCATGGTGAGTCCTCAGTTCTCTGTCTTCAACGATCAGCCATCGTCCTCGGGCACTAGCTGAGAACAGACGGCCGAGAGTGGAAGACTTCTTTTATCCTGATAGCCTGGTGGCGATAGTGCGCACCTTCACAAATCCTCCATTAGTTATCACTTCGGTGCCGTTGTTCCAAAAAGAGACGTAGCAATGGACCAAGCCCGGGTTCGCCTCGTTCTTTTCCTGGACCCAGAACGCCATGTCGTAAAGCGTTCCTGCGCCCTGGTTGACGCTGGCTCGCGCAGGCCTTGTCAATGAACCGTTCGTGGCATATCCGCTCGCCGGCGAGCGGCTACTCCACGCGGCGACTTCATACTCGAGCTCCTGGCGCGAATAGACGTAGCCATCCACGGGGCTCGTCGGAAGCAGCACGGTCTCGCCGTTTTTGTACCAGCCGTAGAAAGTCTCCGGCCGAACCGCCGCGAACTTCGCGTTATTGGAAATTTTCGTGAGCGAGTAGTCCGTGAGTGGCTGATCTGCGGCAATGGCAGAATCGGGCAGATCCACGAAACCTGGAATTACAGCGAAAGTCATTTGAGCCATGGTTAGTCCTCGGTTCTCTGTTCTCGGTTGTCAGTGGCTATAGACCGACAACTGACGACTTGCTTTCAAAAGATCGTCTTGGCTGCCGTCCCGTCCGAATAGGCGCCGGTCGCCGAGTCGCACACGAACATGTAGCGAGTGCGGTCGCTGGTTGGGGCGCTGGCATATTCCGCTGTTCCCGCCGGTGCCACCCGGGAAAGTTTCTTGCCGCTCACCCATCCCGTGTCGAGAAGGGAATAAGCCATCGAGCCATCGGCGTAATTCGGCTGCTTCTCGATCACCTCATAAATGCGGTTGAAGACGCCGCGGCGTCCCGTCTCGAAATTCGGCAGCAGGGGATGCGAAGCGAAAACGTAGTCGCCTCCTTCAACGGTCAGGGTTATGTATTGGCTTGAGACCGCCAGCGTCGGCGCGCCACCGGTGGGGGCGAGGGTTACCGGATTGATGCCCGCATAGCGCCTGAAAATTCTCGTGGCGGTCAAACCGGCAAGCGTGATTCCTCCGCGCGCCGACCGCAGGCCTTTCGACTCGATAATGTCCTGGCCCGCCAGGCCGAATTGCTGCAGCGACGTGGCTTCGACAAAGAGCAGCTCGGTCAGGAAGTTGTTTCCGTCGTAATCCAGCCGGTACGCCACCTGGTTGATGAGCGGCTGTCTTTGAACGCCCGGCAACACCGTCATGTTGCGGTCGGTAAATGAAAACAAATCCGAGAGCGCATAGGGCGGTAGAAAGAAGCGCGGCGAGAGCCGCCCGTCCGCGAGCACGACCAGATAGCCTCCCAGCGCGTGAAAGATTTCGTATTCCAGAAACTGCTTGGCTTCGACGGGCCCCGTCAGCGTGAAGTCGAGCAAACAGCCGGCGAAGATTCCATTTCGGTAGAAGAGAATCCGCTCCGTGTCCACGGCGGGATTGGGTGCGATCAGCGTGGGATTGAAGGATCCCGCAGCATCCCATTGGCCCGGGTCATAGATGCGCCAAGCCGATTCCGGCAGCGACGGCGTCTGGCCCAACCCGAGCTCGTTTTGAAAGACGATCAGCAGCACGTCCATCGGGTTGGCGACCAGCGTCCGGGGATGCTGGTCCGAGGTCGGGAAGCCATCGTCTCCCAGGGCAAACACCTGTTCCTTGGCGCTGCGTTGCAGGTCCTTGCATTGGAGTTTGTAGCCGGTCAGTCCATCGAGTGTCTGGATGGATTCGATTTCCTGCGTCGCGAGGGTCACGAAATCGGACGAGTCCATGCCGGGATAGCCGACACGCAACGAAACTTTGCGGCCTTCCAGTTTGCCGCCGCTCGCGAGCGCCGTCATGTAGCCGCCGCCATCGGCAGCCTCAAGTTCCAGTGCTCCGATGGAGCTCTGCCCGTCGAGCTGGCGGACGGATTGCTCGACTCCTTGGGGAACTTTCAGCAGCGGCCGTCCCAGCAGCGCCGCTGACGTGCTCGTAAACATCACGTCGTTGCGCGTGGCGGTGATCCAGAACCACGTCGTGGGGGCGACGGTTTTGCGGACCGTGAACTCCCACGGCAGACCGCGCGAGGCGAGCGAATACGCCAGCACGCCGTCGCTGGTGGTGGATCCGACGATCTTCATGCTCTCGACCAGGCGCGCAAGAAAGGCGTCAAGGCCGCCCGCGTAATTGGCATTGAAGTAGGCCTGGAGGCTCGCATTGTCATGCAGGCGCAAGTAAGCTGCGAGCGCGCCCCACGTGCCTTCCATCCACACGCTGGCGGGCGACCCGGAGTAGCCGCCGGTTGAGTCGGCGTAGGGCTTGAAACCGTCAAAAGGAGTCAATTGCTCGTAAGTTTGATTGTAGGAGTCGGCGGCTTCGCTCTCCAGGATCTGCTGGGCGGCGAGAAAGAAATTCTCGTAGATAAATTCCAGGCACTCGACGGCTTTCGCATCATCGCCGACTTCGTGGCAAAACATCGCGGCCCAGGTGCCGGCAGCGTCCAGTGCGAGCGAGGTGTCGAGGCCGGTGGAAGAAGCGCCTTGCGCGAAGTGTCCTTTGACGGAGCCGGCGGCGGGGATCCAGAGTTGGTTCAGGATGGCGTCGCGAACCTGCGTTGCCTTGATGCCTGCCGTCGTCGCCGTCGTGCGCAGAGAATCGTATTGGGTTTGCGTGATCAGCCCGCGGTCGAAGAGGTTTTGCGCGGCGGTGGGGAGAACGCGCGACGCCTTATCGAAGGCGAAGTAACAATCTACGTTGTGCTCAGTCGAAACGGAAGTCTGCTGGGCGGGCACGTAATGGTACCCGGGATCCTGATATCGGCCCCACCCGATCAAGATCAGGTTCTGGCGCAGGTCGGCGGCGGTAGATTGAAGCGAGAACAGAAAATTGAGCATGCTCTCAAGCCCCAGCGCCGCCCGCGCGAAGTCGCCCGTGCGTTCCATGTAAATGCCGTAGGCGTAGCAAACCCAGGCCATCGCGCCCGCGCGGATGTAGGCGAGGTCCACCTGGCCGTTGTAAACGTCGTATGAAAAGCTGAGCGACCCTTCGGGTTGCGGCGTGCCCACGGAAAGGTCATCAAGGCTTAGCGTCCCGGCGGACTGAAGTACGACTTGAAAGGAATTGATGGAGACCAGCGTTTCGCCCGCAACGGATGCGGCAATGAGCGCCGCAAGGTCTTGCGTGGCCACGCGCCAAACGTCCGGGACCAGTTCGAGGATGGAAGTGATCGTTTTGGACGGCACGTCGTAGCCGGCCGTTCCGGTGGATGAATACTTGATGGTTGTGACTTTTCCGGTTGAACTCGTAACACCGAAGACGAACGCAAAATCGGCGGGCGTCTTGTATCGCCACTGGACGATGGAATCGAGGGTGTCGGGGAGACCCGCGCCCGTGAAATTCCACGCAGCAGGGGCGGTGGTCGCGGTAAACGCAATGACGTTCGAACCCGCCGGGCCGGAGGGTTCCGTGGCGTCGTAGACGTTGGCCACCGTGCCGGCGCCGGAGGCGAGCGCCCAGCGCGCAGTCGAGCCGTCTTCGGCGTCTTCCAGAATCAGGGAGGGCAAATAGGCGGGATCGTCGCGGAGGTCATTCAGCCTCGCCACGATCCGCTGGGCTGCGTCCCAAAGTCCCGTGACCGACAGGATGATGATGGAAAGAGCGGCGTCGTAGATCCAGCAACGGTTCTGAATGTAGGCAACGTTCGAGCTGGTAACGGTGCCGGGACCGGCATAATCCGGGTCGCCGGGAGGAACTTCGATCGAGCGCGGCAAATCGGAATACGCCGCCAGATTCTGGAGAGTCGAATAAAGATCCACCGGGCCGAGCTGCGGATCGTTGTAGACAACGTGCGCGGTGGGCGTTCCCGAGCCGATGACCACGCTGGATCCGAATCGGGCGTGCGTGGAATCCTGCACGATGATCGCGACGTTGTCTTCCTGCAGGTATTCGATGTCGGTCTTGGAATAGATGCGCACGAAGTAATCACGCAACTTTTGCCCCACGCCCGCGTTCGAATGGGCCACCCAACCGGCCACCGTGGGCGTGAACGAGCCTTGCGCGGGCTGCGGCGAATTCGCCGGCATGAGAAACGCAATCGCCGTGCCCGTGCTTACGCCCGGCACTTTCCACGTTCCATCCGCGGCTATCGAGGCCGAGCCCTGGTAATAGAAAACGTCCGTCCGGACGTAAACGTCCACCCGATAATTTGAAGCGGGCGCGGTCAGGTTCAGCACGCGGCCGCTGACGGCGGTGCTTGACACGAGCGGCAGAACGTTGACGAGCAAATTCCCGGAGAGAAGAGGTGTAGGCGAGTAGTTGACGGGGAAACCGTCCGGGCCCGCCTGATCGTCGGTCGGAACGCCGAAGAGCGGGTCGAGCACAAGGCAGGGGACAACATCTTGAGCGAACAAGTCGAGGCGGCCGGAAGTGACCGCCAGGCTGCCCTCGATCAGTGAAGGATTGGTAGGCGTCGCGAGCGCGTTCCCGGCGAACAGCGAGACGTTCGCGTTCAGCCGCGACAGCAGCCACGTCATCGCTCGGTCGAGCGCGCCCGCCAAATCTCCCGGATAGTAATCACTGATTTCTGCCATCGTTCAATTCCGCCTTGAGACTCTCGAACCGTCTTGACTTCAAGCCGCCCGACCACTTCGTCGGGAGTTTTCCCTTGCGTGCTCTATCTGCCGTAGCCCGTTGTTCCGTAGCCGCCTATGCCATATCCGCCCCACGTCACCTGGACGTCGTCCAGACGGAAAGTAGTCAGCGGCTCGGGGATGCCTTCGATGACCAGCATGTACAGCGGCCGTTTGATCAGTTGCTGATTCTCCGAGTCGAAACTGGGGTTGGTTGCGATAGGCATTTTTTCTCCCGCGGCCAGCCTTGCCGCATTTCACAGTGAACACCGCGCGCTGCGCTGAACCTCTCACTTCATTTCCCTCATCTCGCGTCGTCACGAAACGGCCTGCCGGAACTTCAGGCTGAGGGAGTACACGCCGGCCGCTTTGAATTCGATCCGGGCCTCGGTGTCCTCCAGAACGTAATTAACGAAAGACGGGACGGCGGCGTCGGAATAAAAGGAAAAAGCGGCGCCCGTCAGGGCGTGGTCGAGAAACGCCTGCCAGTTCGCCAGGTCCGTTCCAGCGCGGATCCAGTCGAGGTTGATTTCCAGGAATTGATCCACGCGTTCCAGCACCGATTCACGCACGCCCGAGCTCGCCACGTTGTCATGCCGCACGGCCGACTTCCAGATGCCCGGCTGGCGGGCAGAGGGCGAGCTGAAATTCAGTGTCTGCTCGGTGCCGCCTGCGGGGGTGTAAACAATTTTCGGATAGCTCATTGCGCTCGCTTCCTGGCATACGGTAGGCGGCAGGCCGTATCCGAGGTTCTCGCATGCTGTGCGCCGTCTACTGTCTACCGTGTACCTCTTACGCTCTCACTGCCGGCTGCCGCACCACCGTGTAGGCCACCAGGTTGACGTCCCGGTCCGTGACGGCCTGCGAGATGTGGCGAACCAGCTCGTCTATGCCAGCCTGCCCGCCGTAAACAGGTCCTTGAAAAATCACCTGGACGGTTTTTTGCACAGGAGCGGTTTGCGAGGCAGCCGGCTGTGCCGCTGCCTGCGCGCCCCCCGCGGAGGACGGGGAATTCTGGTTTGCCGCCGCGCCGGTCGTGCTGTTTGTCAGGCTGCCGGCCAGCGCGCGACCGGCCAGCGCTGCAGCCCCGCCCACCGCGCCGAAGAGCGCCGCGGACTCAAACGCCTGCGCGGCGCCGGAGAAATCGCGCAGGGCGAGAAGATAGAAGCCCAGGGCGGTGGAATAAATCGCCCGGACGATCGCTTCCTGCGCGATCGCTCCGATGGCCGTGACAGCCGCTTTCTGAAAAGCCGCGCCAATGCTCTTTTGCCAGATGATGGCGTTTGCCGTATTGCGCGCCAGGGCATTGTCAAAAAGCAGAAACCCCTGGACCAGACTCGCCTGCAGGAACAGGGAACTGTTTTGAACGGCCTGCATGTCAGCCACGAAGGCGGCGCGCCAGAGCGCGGACGATTGGCGGCTGGTGGCGAGAAGTTGATTGAGTGAAATGAAGCCGCTGCGGACACGGCCGCTGAAGCCGAGGGCGGCGGTCTGAATGCGGGCGAATTCCGCCGAGCCTCCGGCCGACCATTGCGACAAATCAGCGGTGATTCCGCTCAGGTCCGCGCCAAAGTTGGCGCGAAATTGCTTGATACTTTCCTCGGCCCCCGACGGGTCGGCGGCGATGCTGATCAGCAGTTGGGCTGCGTTAGCGTTTGCCATGATTCGATCTGTCCTCAATCGGCTGCGTTGATTCTTCCGGTCACCATCGAACGTTCCGGGCCACGAGCCAGTCCGGTTCGGCCTCTGCGCGTCCCAAACTCTCGGCCGCGGCGCGCTCCGTAGCGATCAGCCGGGCCGCAGCGGCGAGATCGAACTCGAGCGCCAGCACCGGATCTCTGACCAGCGCCAGGGCGCTCGGGCGGCAGCCGAACTTGCTTGCGGTGACGGCGAGAAACGTGAAATTCTCACTTCTGACGAAACCGCTCGATCCCGTTCTGCGGGATCGATTGGCCCTCCTCACGTGAAAGGTTGCGGTCCGGGCTCGAGCCGGCACGAGTTGCGTCGCCGCCCTCGGCCGGTGAGGGATGTTGCGGCTCCTCGCCAAAGGCGCGGCAGGCCCATTCAAAGATGAAAACGCGATCCTGCATGGGAATTTCTTCCAGGGCGATTTCACCCGGCTCTTCGCCGATGCGCGGCTCAACGACGGCCGCTCGCATGATCTGGGTGGCGAAGCGTGCCAGCTCCAGGATTTCTTCGCGGCTGATTCCGCCGTTTGCGCGCGGCTCGGAAGCAGGATGGTTCTCAAGCGCCACGCCCAGCAGCCGCTGGGGCAGACGGCCGGCGAGGATCCATTCGAGCGGCTCGGGCCGGGAGGCCAGAATCGTAGCGCCGCTAGGCAGCCGCAGGACTTCGGCATGTTCAAGCCGCGCGGCCAGCGAAGCCGATCTCCAGGCATTCGCCGAAGCGATGGAATTACTCTTGTTCGTCACGCCAATCCTCCAACCATTTGAGGCTCGATCCCAAGCGAGTCGTCAAGGGCATGCGCTACGTCTGCCGGTAGATCTTTCCCACCTGATCGCCCACCGCGCGCGAGGGATCAGCCAAGCCTTCAAACTTCACCTTGTAGGTGGTCTCCTTACCGCGCTGGAAGGGAAGCTGAACGGCATCGGCTTGGTAGGCCTGGTAAAGCTGGCTGACCACGAACTTCGACGGGGCATCGCGTTGGGGCGAAATCACGGCGACGGAAGTCTTGGGAATGGCCAGCGTGCCGCCGAAAGAAATCTCCTCGAAATTTTGCGACCCGGCTGGCAGGTTGGTGTCCGTCCCCGTCGTGTAAGTGCCGTGGACGATGTAATACTTCAGCTTGGCCAGATCCGACTCCTTCAGCGTCAATTCGATCGAAGCCGCTTCCCCGGTCATCACCACGTCAATGGGTCCGGAGATCTGGTCGGCATTGATTTCCTCGAGCTTGGGCGAGAGCGCGAGCGTGGCTGCGCCTTCGGTGGCCCCGGCAAAGAGCGGAGTCCCCGCCGTGGGCGTGCCCGTTGCGTCAATCACCAGGCGGCTGCCGGCGGACGGAACGGTTACGTTCAGCCAGAGCTTGCCCGGCCCCTGATGGATTTTTGTTGCGTCAACGTTTGGCACAATGTCCTCCGATTTTCGAACTTGCAGATAGCTTGTCGCGCGAAGCTCCGCCGGTTTTGATCCCGGGCGGAATAGCCACCATGGGTGTGTGGATGCGAACCGAACCAGGCGCAAGGTGTGCGCGGGGCAACTCAAGGTATGTGACAATGACCCGCTTTCGCCCGCTCGGTGCGGTCGAGGTGATGGTCAGCTTCAAATTGTCGCCGCGAATCTCTGCCACTGCTGAACTGTTGTTGCCGCAGTCTGGATTCACGTTGAAGCGCACCGTCACGCTGGTCGAAGAAGTTTGATAGCCCGAGTTCACCGCCACGGCTCCGGTAGGGTTGTGAGTGGTCCAAGCCGACGTGTCGCCGGAAACCCCAAGCAGCGGCTCGACGGTCGAGGCGGTAATTTCCGTGGCGTTCGACGAATCGTAAATCTGGATTCCTGCTTGATGAGCTGAACCGCAAGCCACAGCGGTG
>JAHEKS010000079.1:10211-18583 GCA_024638215.1 Acidobacteriota bacterium
CTGGCCGTCCACGGTGTTGACCGTGTCTCCCGCCGATACGCCCATCGCTTCCCAGGTCATCGCCTTCGACCAGTAGCCCACTTCCGCCTTGTTGCGGCCTGTGACCGAATCGTGAACGCTGTCAGCAGGATTTCCGTCCGAAGTTAGAAGTGCATCCGTGCAGATGCCCGAGCAGGAGGTTTGTGTGTAAGCCCAGCCATCGAGCGTGGAGGTCCACGGCTCGGTGTAGACGGTCTGGCCCACGAGCGGTAAAGAGCAGCAGATGGAAGTCAAGAGCAGTAAAAGACAGGTTATTCCTGACCGCTTTTCGCTGCCCTTGACTGCTCTCGACCGGTTTCGACTGCTCTTGACCGTCTTCATCAGTTCACCGTATATTCCACATCCACGTTGCCCCAGGTTGGCGACCCGCTGACGGCGGTTACTTCCAACACCACCGGATTGTGCGCCGCAACCGCAGATGTCGAGAAGGTTGTAGAACTCGCGCCGGTGGTCCCGCATGTCAGGTTGCTTGTCAGCGCCGCCGTTCCGCCGGTGTAGCGGGCGCTTTCCGTGACGATTCTCAGATTGATGGTGATGCTGGTTCCGTCCGGGACACTGCACCCCACGCGGGTGAGCGTTATCGCCGTCGCCGGGTCAACAATCGTGATGCGGTAGGAGTCGACGGTTGCCGGGTTCTCCCAACTCGCCGACTTTGAAACCGTCTTGTTGGCCGTGGCGAGGCCGGAGGAGGAAACCGTTCCTCCCACGAATTTGGTTCCATCGCCCACCAGAACTGAGCCGCTAGACGCTGCGCCTGCCACCTGGAATCCCGTCTGCGCATTCGCAATACCGGCACTCGTGACCTTAAAGGCATTCGCGCCGCCGTTTTGGATGGTCTGCAAGATGTCGCTGGAATTCGCGTCTCCGGTAATTGCTGCTCCTACCTCTGTCCCTGAAGCCCACACGCGCAGCGCCGAGCCGAAAGCACCGTTCGTGCCGTTGGCCGAGCCGGTGGCTGAGGGACCGATGCCCACCGAGCCGCCGATATACCACGGCGCGGTGCTGTAGCCTTGATAGATTCCCCACGGTCCTGCGTTGGTGTTCGATCCGCCTCCGATGGCAAGGCCGATGGCATTACCTGCGCCCGCGCCGAAGGTCTGCACTGTCGGGTTGCCCAAGGAGACGCCGATTACCTGGCCCATGTGGAAGGAAGCTCCAGGATTTCCACCCGTCAGCGACGAGTTGTAGCCGCCTAGAAAAACGCCGTAGAAATTCGTGATCGTCCCCGTGCCGGAGAACGTGGAACTGCCCTGGTGAAACAGCGAACGGGTGGTCGTGGTGCCAGAGCCGGAGAATGCGATGTCTGCCTAGTAGTTATCGCTGACTGAAATGGTCAAGTTGGCCCCGGAACCATCTGACATCCGATTGGCGACTCCGATGACGTGCCCTATGGTCTGGGCTGTGGCCGGTGCGGCATTCTCCTGCTGCGTCAGATATTCCAAGGCGTGCGTCTGCCCGGAGGCGAATGTATTACCTGTGATGGTCTGGACCGCATTGAGTAGTTTCGTGTCGCCGGTTGCGGTGTCGCTGACGATGGTGTGCTGGGCGTTCACCTCAAACTTTGGCCCAGTGGAATTGCTCTGATTTGTGTTCGCCAAGGAGAGGAGATAGTTCGTATCTGAAGTTGCTCCAATCAAACTGATGTCGCCGGATGAATTTACCGTGAAGCCTGGATGGCCAGTGATGGAGGACGACCCGCAAAACACCGCCGCTTGGCCCGAAGCCGGTGAGCCGGTCGTGGTCACGCCGCTGCCACTGGACGGCAGGCAGTTCCCTCCGCTCGATGTCAGACAGGTCAAATTTCCGCTGGTCGAATCCGCGTACAAGCGGATCGAACCGCTAGTGGGATTTGACGGCGCGGCGATTGCCACCACGTCCTGATAGCTCGATCCCGAGCCGCCCGTAAACGCGCCGCCACTTGGGCATGTTTGAAAACTCGGCGTCACTGTCGCGTAGTTGGAAGCATCGGACATCAAGCACTGGCCGTTCGCAGTTGGTGTGATCCACGCCTTTGCGCTGTTGCCAGAGCCGAAAATGCTGTAGCTGGTATACGAGGCGAGGTCCGTCGCTGTGGCCGCATTGCCAGTCGTGTTCTGGTTCAGAGTAGGGAAATCAGCCGCAATCGCAATGGAAGGCTGGCCGGTCGTAGTCGTGTTTTTCAGGATTCCCGTGGCGAGCCCCGCGAGAGAGACACCATTTATCTTACCCACCACCGTCGCCGACTGAGTTCCCGTGATGTCGCCGCTCAGACTGCCCGTGAATCCTGCGGCGGTGCCGGTGGTATTTTGATTCAGTATGGGAATGTCGGAGGCGACAATAGCGCGAAAGCCGGGATTTCCGGCAGTGCCATTCGGCGCGGCGAAAAAGTACTTCGCCGTCTGGCTGCCAAAGGCCGCGCCGGGAAAACTGCCGTAATCAGAGAGGTCCGCCGAAGCAGGTTGCGACTGGGCGAAGTTGCCGGTGCTCGCGGCGTACGAATCGAGCCACTTGTGTGAAACCTGGCTGATTGAGTTGGCAAGCTGCGGCGTCCCGGAAAGGTCGCCGTAGGCCCCGCTGGTCGCCACGGTCGCAAGGCCGGAAATATCCGCTGCGGCGATTTGCGCCCAGGCTGGCGCCGCGCTTGCGCTGCCTGTGCCGATCTGCGATAAGTATTTCTTCGTCGTTGTCGTGTTGCCCGCGAGCTTCGTCCACGCCGGCGTGGAGTTGGCATAGAGGACATCGCCGAGCACGGGGGAGGCGGGAACGGTATCGGGGTGTGTGGCGGAAAGCAAATTATGATTTGAGCTGCCTCCCGAGCACGAACCGTTCACCCAATTGCTGCCGCTCCAAGTCAGGCACTGGCCGCTCGACGGGGCACTGACGGTGGTCTTGAGCGCGGTCGAGCCGCTGCCCGACGTGCCGGAATAATCGGTGAGGTCGGTGACGCTCCACACTTCCTGGCCCTGGCTCGCGTTCAGCTTGCTGGAAGCGGTGAGCCCGGCGTAGCCGCCCGCGGCGTTCTTGTTGCCGGTGATTTCGCAGGTGGGGCAGGAGATGGTGTTGACCGAGCGCGAGAGCGGCGAGCTGAAGGTCAGCGGGCTCTCTTTTCCGTTGAAGGTGGTCCAATCGCCTGAGCTCAGATAACCGTTTTGCGAGCCGCTGGCGGCTGGCATCGAAAGCGTCAGGTTGCTGGCGAGCGACCCTCCGCCCGCGAGCGGCGCGGTGGTCGTAATCGTCCGGCTGGTGGGAACTCTGCCGGCAAGGTCGGTGACGAGGTTGGTCACGTCGCTCTCCACGTGCGTGTGAGACAGGTTGGCCTTGCCGGCAAGAAGGGAGTCGGTGCTCGACTTTAGATAGACCACCGGGTCGGCGACGGTCGAATCCGTCTTGACCGTTCCGGAAGTTGTGGCGGAAGCGATGGGCGCGGATCCGCCGCCTCCGCCGCCGGTAATCGAGCAGTCGGTGCTCAATTGCGCGGCGTCATCGGCGCAGGCGACGCCGCTGCCCGAAAGATTCAGCTTCAACCGCTGCGGAAGGTCGGCGCCGGCCTGCTGGACGAACTGATAGAAAGGTGTCGAGACAGTCGTGGAAGGCGGCTGCGCCTGGCGCACGGCGGCCGCGTCAATCGTGGCCACTTCGGGCACTACCCAGATTTCCGAGTGTACGTGGCCCTGAATATTGACTGTCACAACATAGTAACTATCGCCGGGTGAAGCGGTGGTCGAAGGGATCAAGTCCAGCCACAGGTTGCCCGCGCCGTCATTCAACAGGCCGTTCGCATCCAGATAGCCTTCCGTGACCTGCGTCCCGTACTGAACGTTGTTGTAGGTGACGAGCTTGGAGCGCTGGACAAAGACCAGGCCGTATTCCGCCGTCCCGTTGACGGTGGCCATCACACTCGGATTCACGCCCAGGCTGTAGGTGCCGGTCACATGCGTCGCGGCAAAGGAAGGAGTCAGGAGACAGAAGACAGAAGTCAGTAGAAGCACTGTCGAACGGGCAAGTTTGCCTGACCTTCCGGTAAATCGAGTTCTGACTCCTGGCTTCTGACTTCTGGCTTCTGATTTCATCTCTCCTCCAACTCAACAACGAACTCAATTTGCGGCCCGCGGGCGAGCGCTCCGCCGCGCCTCGCGACGAGCGCGCCCAGATCGTGGCGGGTCACGCGCAGGTCCTGGATTTTCGAAATCTCCGGATCCAGCGGCGTGGTCGTGCCGCCCGGGACGGTCGAGTGCGCGATGGCGAGCGCGGCATAGAAATCGGAGAACGGCGCGGAGGTCAGCACCATATCCACGGCGCGCAGATAATCCATGGCGTCTTCGGAAAGCCACTCGGGGTCCGTCCCCGTCAGCGCCAGGGCGCAGAAGAATTGAACGCTTTCGGTACGAAGGTCCGCGTCAGACGTGTTGTCGAAAGAGATCTGCTGCGCTACCAGCACCAGCGCCGGCCAGTTCTGGATGGGCGCGGCTTCCTTGTGGAAAGCGGCAAAGGGC
This sequence comes from Acidobacteriota bacterium, assembly GCA_024638215.1. Lineage (GTDB taxonomy): Bacteria > Acidobacteriota > Terriglobia > UBA7540 > UBA7540 > JAHEKS01. Next base: position 14,723 of record JAHEKS010000079.1, read on the forward strand.
TTGAGCGTGCGGCCGGCGGGGCGCGCCGCGTTCACTAGGTCCAGCGCCGTCTGCTGGTCGCGCTGCAAGATGGCAATCAACTGGTTAACGAGGACTTTCGCGAATTGTGCTTGATAACGAGGAGTCATTTCGTTTTCCCGTAACAGTGAATGGCGACTGCGTGGAGCTCGCACGGTCGCGCCGTTCTATGGTTCAGAATTCACAATTCACTACTGCCTACCTCCGAGTTCCCACGTTCCGAGAAGTGCGACCTTCCCTTCGATTGAGTTGCGCACGATTTCCAGCCAGCGCGCCGTGGCGTCGCCGGTGAGCACGACGATGGGCCGCGCGGGCATGCGCCGCGTGCCAGTCTGATGAAAACCGGCGTAGGGCAAGCCGCTGCCGAAGAGGAGTTGCGCGCTGTCTATTTGCTCCACGTGGCCGGGGGCGCCGGGGTCAGTCAGCGAGCCGAGAAGCGCGCCCGTCAGGTTGAGAATTCCCGAGCGAGTGCGGCGCGATTTGCGAAGCGTGGAAGTCGCTAGCGGCGCCCAAGGCGTGCCCCCTGCCGCGCCTTCGGTCGCGAACTGCTCCGCCATCATCTGGCGCAGGTCGTCGGCCACGGCGGCAAGGGAGTCGGAATTGTCCGCGAGCGAGTCCTGAAAATTGCTCAGGGCGCGGTCAACGTTCTCCGAGTTTACTGAGCCTTCGAAAGTCATTGTGCCCTTCACATTGGTTGCTGTTCACTAACTACTAACCACTTCTCAGTACGTGTCGTTCTTCCGGAACGACAGATTGCTGTCTTCCTCGGGATCGTCGGGATCGGTTTCCTGGCCCGCGGTGCCGCCGAAGGACGGATAGGCGTCGCCGGTGCGGGCCTCGGGGATGAACAGCTTGTCGTAGGTGCCGCGGCCGAGCTCGGCCAGCATGTCCTCAAACGATTTGCGCAACGAGTTGGGATGGGCCCAGCCTTGCGGCGAGGCCTCCGGCCCGAGCAGCGAAAACAAAGCGTCGCCGAGGTCCGCCGCCGCTCCCACCTCGTTGAGGAGGGCGAGCAGGGTGTAGGCTTGCGGATTCGAGGCGGCGAGCGACGTCAGGTCGTACCCGCGCGCGGTCGCGAGCGCCGTGATGCGCGCGGCGTGATTGTCAATCCACGCCTGGATCTGCGCGTCGGACGGATTTTGATTGGCGACCCCGCGCTGGAAACCGGGATATCGTGCCGCCACTGCGTCAATGGTTGTGAAGCTCATGAGCATTTCCTTGTTCGGTTCTAGGTGCTAGGTGCTGGGGGCTGGCTGGCCCGCCGGGTCTGGAACCGAGAACCTAGCCCCTAACACCCAGCCCCTGGTTTTTCTTATGCAACGGCCGACAGCCACAGGTACGCGGCGCTGGGTGCCACGACCTTGATGTCGTAATAGAGTTGCGTTTCCACGATGTCCGCCGTGCGCGATTCATCGCGGTAGCGCTTGACGAGAAATCCGTCGGTGTTGGCGCCGAACAGCCAAGTGAACTGGAAGCCGAGCGAGAGCGTTCGCCGGCCGGCCGTTGCGGGACGGTAGAAGAGCAGGGCGTTTTTGCCCCAGATGTAGTCGAGCGAATCCGCCGCGCCCTCGTTGGCGGTGTTCTTGATAGCCGCGGCGACATAGAAATTGTCCACGTTGAACACCGACTTCAGGTGGTCGGGCTGCAAGACCGGCACCTGCGTGTACTTGAACCGGTCAATGATCGCGGGGTGCTCGCGCAGGGCGAGAAACACCGGATAGCTGACCAGCATGGAATTGGGAGGCTGGCCGATCTGCTTCAGGATGGGAGCCTTCTGGTTTTCGACCGCCTGGATGGGGTCGGAGTTGGTGAAATCGGACCACTGGCTGGTGCCCGAGAGCGTGGCGTTCTGGGTGACGATCGCCGGGTTGGTGGCGGTCGCCGCTGCCGCGATCTCGCGCTGGAGATAGACGAGATCGGTGAGCGTTTCGGTGGTGTCCACGTCCACGTCAATGGCCTGGTCGGCGTTGGCGCGGAGCTCGTCGGGAATCGCCTGGGCCAGCGCGTGGCCTTCGCAGAAGTAGGTGTCGGTGGAAAGCGTCCAGTCAATCTCGTTGGCGCGCGCGCCGGGCCGGCGGGCGTCGTCGAGAATGCGGAAGCGGTCCTTGGAATAGATGAAGTACTTGTTCGACTGCTTGGTGACGGGCGCGACAGGGAAAATCTGGTCCGCCACGAATTGAGCGTTACGATAGGCGATGGAGACCGAGGTCAGAGCCTGGTCCACATGCACCATGGAAATATCGGGCATGGTCTTCTACTCCCGGGCCTGGGCTTCTTGCGTCCCGGCGGCGGGGAAACGCCGGGACCCGGAACAGCCGGGCGCGCAAAGCGCGAGGCCTTCAGTTGTCCCGCCACCGCTGTCGGAGGCGGGCGTCCCGCGGAAATCCGGAGCCGGAGGGCTTGGCGCGGCTTTCGACGAGCTTTCGCCCGCCGCAAGTCACGCGCCGCCGGCCGGCTTGCTTAAGACGCGGCGACGGAAACGGGCGATTGCGCCAGGCGGACCATGAAAACTCCGCCCGTCGTAGCGCTGGTTTCGGCGTAGCCGACGATGTGGTGCACGGCGGCTGTGCCCGGCGTGAGCGTCGCGGTGCGCAGGTCGCCCGCCGTCGAGGCCACCTCGACGGGATCGCCCTTGTTGACCGTGCCGCTCGCGTAGGCGCGCGAAATGCCGTAGACGCGCACCGCCACGTTCTCGTTCTGGCTGGATTGGGCTTCCTGCGTGATGCCCAGCGCAAACTGGTTGGCCGCGGTGGGCAGCTTGCACTCACCGTCGTTCGAGCCCGGCACCACGGCGCGGTGAATGCCCACGCCCGCCGCGTCAATCTCCTTGTAGGTCTTATCGAGTACGTAAGTAGCTCCTGCCATGTTTCCTCCAGAATTGAGTCATTGATTCATCGGGCCATTGATTCATTGAAGTGCCGGCTTCCCCGCCAGGGGAAATGGCTCAATGAGCCAATGGCTCAATCGCAAAACTATTCGGTGCTGGAAACCGCGCGGCGATACTCGCGCGCCAGCTCGGGTTGCTCGCGGCTGATGTCCGAGAGCGCTTGGCCGAAGGAAATGCCGCGCTCGCGCATGCGCTGCTCGGCCAGCAGCTTGACCTGCACCTGCGCGCCTTCCGGCGCTGTGCCGGAAAATCCTACGGGGCGCAGCGGGATGAGCGGTTTCTGGTCCGCAACGAGCCGGCGGAAGGCCGGGAAATCATGCAGCGCGATCTTGCGCCAGTCGTCGCGGCGGCGCGGAAGGATCTTGCCCGTGCGCACCGCTTCGTCCAGGGCGCGGTCCACCTCGCCCCGGAAAAGTTCGAGGGCGGAGACGGATCTGTCGGCCGCGTCGGCTTCGGAAAGGAACGATCGGGCGCGGCTGAGCGGAATTTCCTCCGCCGGCGGGCCGGGCTCGGACGGCGGCGGTGACGTTTCGGCCGCCAGGGCCGCGGCGCAGGCCGCGACGTCGGCGGGGTCGGCAAGAAACTCCTGGCCTTCGTGCGTGATTTTGACCTTGCCGTCGGCGACGGAAAGGTGAACGGTTTTCATAACACCTCCTGCGTTAATGCGGTCCGCCGGCTGAGCCGCGAGGGCTCGCGAGTCTTCCACCAGGCGGAATTCGGGATCGGACAAACGGATGGGCGGCATCTCTTCGAGAAAAGGCCGGTTGGTGAGCGCAACGGTCGAAAGCGTGGCGCCCTGCGGCTTGCCACTGCGCTTGGAGCGCGCCGCCCAGTCAATGGCGGGCGAGATGTAACGATATTCGCGGTTGGCGATCAGACGGCGCGCGCGGTCCGTGGGCTCGTACCAGCCGTACAAAATGAAACGGGATTCGGAATTCGGGGGTCGGGAGTCGCGG
>JAHEKS010000324.1 GCA_024638215.1 Acidobacteriota bacterium
CCATCTCGTAAAGGACCGACCCAAAAGAGAAGATGTCCGAGCGTGCGTCGAGTTTTTTGCCTTGTGCCTGCTCCGGCGACATGTAGGCCGCCGTGCCGACGATGGCGCCTTGTTCCGTTCGCGGCGTCAGTGTCCCCGTCGCCGCAAGGTCAGCAGGCTCGGGTTCCGCCAGCTTCGCCAAACCGAAGTCGAGCACCTTCACCAAGCCGCTTTCGGTCACCATCACGTTGCCCGGCTTCAGATCGCGGTGAATGATCCCGGCAGCATGGGCCGTCGCCAGCGCCGCGGCAATCTGTGCGCCGTACTTCAGTGTTTCATTCAGCCGTAGCCCCTTGCGCCCAATCAACTGGTCAAGCGTCTTGCCCTCAACATACTCCATCACCATAAAGTCCACGCCCGCATCGCCAGCGATGTCGTGGACGGTGATGATGTTGGGATGATTCAGCGCGGAAGCGGCCTTGGCTTCCTGGACGAACCGCAGCTTTCTTTCCGGGTCGGCCACCCGCTCCGGAGGCAGGACTTTGATGGCGACAAAACGCTCCAGGTGGGTGTCGCGGGCCTTGTAAACCACACCCATCCCGCCCTCGCCGACCTTCTCGAGGATTTCATAGTGCGCAATGGTGCGGCCGATCATTTGGGGCGTCATTATACTCCTGTCGCCTTTGCTGAGCAAGTCAAGGGTGTGACGCGGCAGGGTTAGTGAGGTAAATCGGCAGGGTTCGTGCGAGTAAGTGTGACAAGTTGCAGGGTTAGTGAGAGTGGAAATGGAGCAGAGACGCTATGACGAGCAGCCACAAAGGCCGCGAACCAAAAAGCCTAAAATGCACCCTCTGCGACGGCGCGGCGAAGCGAGCGCACTATATTTGCCTGATTCGCACGCCACCAGCTCGCCATGCCGGGACCGTCCAGGGCGTTAATGTAAAAATTCGCGTTTACAGTCCAAACTCCATTCTGCCGGGATTGGCCCGGCGCGCTCCCTTGTGGCTTCGTCTCACCGGCTATTGGAATCGAGACGCGCGGCCACGATTGATCGCCTGGCAGAGATTCGACCATCCCACCACTCGCGAAATTCGGCGCGCGGTTCATGGCATCGAGGATCGATGACCCCTAATAGCGCGTCGCCTCCGGACGGAAAACAAATTCCTCGGGCTTGATCCACGCGAGCTGATGGCCGTCGGCGCGGCGCAGGACTGAGGCCGCAAAGCCGCCCTCTGAGAATTCAGGCACTGTCATCGCGCCGATCAGGTCGGTGCGCGTATCGCGCTGGTCTTGGATTTTCTCAATTGCGGCCAGATACATCGCTGTCTGGCTGTCCAGGTTCTCAGCTCCCCGCCGCCCCCACTTGCCGAGGCCGGCATGCGTGAGAGCGTAATCGCCCGCCGTTCCGATCTGCTCCTCGCCCGAGACGGCTGAGTCGTATTCAACCTCGTGATGCTGATATTTGTGGTAGAGGTCCCGTTCTTGTTCTTGATATTGCTGAAAAAGAGATGTTGCCTTTTCTTTCGCCGCCCCTCGGCCCAGGAAACCAAGGATTGTTCCGACCCAAGCGCCCAAGGCAGCTCCGATGGGACCGCCCAAAGAGAAACCTGCTAGCGCGCCGCCCGCCGCGCCCTCCAGCGGACTGCCCGATTTGAAACCACGGTAAGCCAGCATGCCGCCGCCCAAGGCACCCGCAAGCTCGAACATGGGCAGTTCGGCTAAGAGCCTAGCCAGCATGGAAGTGGACGCGCCGCCAGTCGGAACGGTCACCCCGCCGGCGATGACTTGGCCGCCCGAGCCGATGACGGTTCCGACTCCGCCCGAGCTGGCTAGCCCGGAAGGCATGGAAAGCGGCAACGCTGTGATGCCGTTGTAGCTGCCGAAGGCCGACGTCACCGAGCCGCCGCCTGCGCCGGCCGCCGCGTAGCTCGTGCCCGCCGAGGCTGAAATCCCGAAAAGCGTTGCCATCAGGCCGCCGAGGATGCCGCGCCCGCCACTCGCGGCGCCGGTCTGCATCTGATTCATGCCGGTCAGCCAGTTGGCGACCATCGGCGTCACGAGGCGCTTAACGAACGAATCGAGCATCTGCGTCCAGAGTTGATCGAGAACATCTTTAAGCGACTTGGCATGGAGAAACACGCGGTCAATGAAGCTCGAAACCTGCTGCTCCATCTTCCCGTACGCCTGCCGATTGATTTCCGCGATCCTGCTGGCCTTCTCTGCTTCGATTGCTTGGATAGCGGCATCGGCTTCCCCGACGATTCGCGCCTGGTCCCACGGAAGTTTGCTCAGCGCCTCATACTCGGCCGCCCAAACCTCGAAGACTTGTTTCGACGCGTCGGTTTCGATTCGCTGGATTTGGCTCATTCCAGCCTGTTCGGCTTGGACCCGAATGTCCGTCATCCGCGCAATCGCGCCGGCATCGGAAGGGAGTTTGGCGGAGTCTGCTAGACTCTGCTTTTGCAAGGCCAGGGTCATACTCAGCTCGTCCGCTCTGATTTTCGCTTGCCCCTCTACCCTTGCCATCTCGCTGAGCGCGTCAATTCGGGCCATCCAAAGCGGCTGCTGCTCCCTCACCCGCGCAGAGAGCCAAGCGTATTCTTTTGCCTCTTTTTCGGCGGCGTCGGCGGCTTCTTTTGCTCTCTTGGCCGCCTCGGCTACCGCAGATGATTTGCACTGTGCCGCTCACATCGAACAAAAACCAATCATTCGCGTCCGTGAGCAGAGGGTTGACGAAGATGCGCTCGCCGTTTATTCCGAACCGCCCTCGCCACGGATTCGGCGCGCCCTCGATCTGGTCAGACACGTTGAGGCATCTCGCGGTATTTTCGAGTTCAACCGGCACCACAAGCAGGAATGGCCCGTTCAGGCCGAGCCGGTCATTGGAGCCGGGCTCTTTCTGTGCGAAAATCGCCGCCGCCGCCGTGAGGTTGGCAACGGAAAGCGCCGTCGAGCCGAGGTTTCCATGGTCGACGTCAAACCACGCCTTCCCATCGACGCCGTATGTCGCGTTGCTGATGGCGAGATTCCAGACGGCCCGCGCGAAGGTCCTCCACGCCGAACGCCCGAGCTTTGCGACGGTGTTCGTAACGGCGCCGACTTTGTCGTCGATGATCGCTTCCCGTGTGACGGTGAGCTTTGCGCCTCGCGTGGAGACGCCGTATTCGTATTTCTCGTCACCTCCCACAGTGGCTTCCAAGTAAGCCGCGTCTTCACCAACTTCCGGTAAATCCGCGAATGCTTGTGTCCGAAATCGCTCCAGAAGATGGAAGTTTTCCCCGCGCGTTGCCGAGGTCACAACATCGCGCCAGCGGTAATCGGTCTCGCCATAGTCCTCGATGAGCAACTGATTCAGGGTCGAACTGAAAACGCTCGGCCAAGTTGGCAGATCGAGAATTTGCGTGACGCGCGAGTCTCCGAGCCGTACAGCGCCGAGGTCTCCCGAAAACGTCTCATAGGCTTCGAGCAGGTTCTCGAAGACCGCGCCCTCGGGATATGGCTCGCCCTGGGTAACGCGCTTGAATCCGCGCGGGTCGGTGACAATATTCGGCTGATGCGTGATGCCGAAGAGCCGATTAAGCGCGCCCTGCAAGCCGCGCGCCTCGGCACCCTGCACCCTTTCCTTTACCCTGGCATCCAACTCTGGAGTTTGGATCTTCATTTGTCCTCCTTGCGGTGTAGGCCAGGCCGAATCGTCCGGGCCTCCAAGAAAACTTCCAGATCACGAAGCCTATAACGGACAGCGTGCGTGTGAACTTTGATGAAGCGCGGCCCGCGCCGGAGATCGCGCGCCCGCCACCGGTGTAGAGTCCCAGCCGGAATCGCCAAGTACTGCGCCGCCTCGCGCTCAGTCAAAACTCCGTCGGTCATTTGCTCACCTGTCATCGTTTCTTCTTGCCCTCCCCCCACTTGACGCGCTTGTAGAGGTCCTTCAGAAAGTCCGCCTCCCTCTCGCTGACGCCTGGGATTTCGGTTGACCGCCTCACGTCCCGCTCTACGTCGTCCAGCGCTTGGAGCACTTTCTCTAGTTGCTCTTCCACACCCTCGCCGCGCAGTTCAAGATCAAGTGTCTGGGCTCTATCCGGGTTAACCCTCCCGACGAACTCGCGAATCCGGCCGATTCCCTCCGCGAGGAGGTTCGCCTTTCGTTCCTCCACCCCCGCGAGCCTAAGGAATGCCTCCGACCGGGGTCCGCCTGCACGAGAGGGGATCTTGCGCCCCGCCTCGGGACATAGCTCCGCCATCCGTATGAGCGCTCGCACCGGCGGGATCTCCTTCCCGCTTTCCCAGCGAGAGACACGGCTTTGAGTCACCCCAACGCAGTCGGCAAACCGGTCCTGCGTCAGCGCCATCCAGATGCGCAGCCCGAGCACGAGCGTGGCTGCATCCGACTCCCCTGTCATTCTCAGGTCCCCTTCCCCAAATTAGGGCTTGACTTCAGTGCTGTCCAATTAAAAGTCGAACAGATTCAGTTGGATGCACGAATCGCATGGTTGTGACGAAGCGTCGAGGTTCAAAAAAGCCTGTGAAATCGGGGTTTTTTCGAAAATCGTGACACTGAGAATTTGCAGGATTTTGTACAAGCTCAGGTCCAGCCGGAACTGCTTTTTCAGGATGGCGACGAGCACGTAAATGCTGATGGCCACCCACACTTGAGTCTTCACGGCGTTCTCCGAGGTGCCGTAGAAAGCGCGGATACGCAGATGGTGTTTGATCCAGCGGAAGAACAACTCGACCTGCCAGCGGGCGCGATAAAGCTGCGCGATGGTCAGGGGCTGAAGCCGAAAGTTGTTGGTGAGAAAGATGAGACGCAAGTCCTTCTCGGTAT
>JAHEKS010000325.1 GCA_024638215.1 Acidobacteriota bacterium
CGACCGTGGAACACGTGCGCGTCACGCCGAATCACCACCGCCTGGCCCGCCGCTTTGCCTTCAGCGACAACTTCTATGTGGACTCCGACGTTTCGGTAGACGGTCATCACTGGCTGGTGGGGAATTACCCGAACGAAGTCCTCGAAACCTACTGGCCGGCCTCGTACGGCGGGAAGTTCGATTTCCGGGCGGACCCCAACGCCCCCGGCCGGCTGGGCATCGGGTCCGCCGAGACTTGGCCGGAGACTTACCTCGAGGCGGGTTCTCTCTGGGAGCACCTGAGCCGCCATCAGGTCAGCTTTCGCAATTACGGCGAGGATATGGAGATGGCCGGATACGACGAGAGTAAGGGCCTCATGCCGACGGGCATTCGCGAGGCGGTGAATGTCCCGATGCCCAAGGTGCTGTTTGACAACACCTCGCGCACTTACGCGACATTTAACACCAACATTTCGGACCAGTATCGCTACGGCCAGTTTCTGCATGAGTTCGAGGTTCGATATGCGAGCGCAAAGGAGCCTCTGCCGCAGTTCATTTACATCTGGCTGCCCAACGACCACACAGCTAAGCCGCGGCCTGAGGATGGGTATGCGTATCGCGCCTCATACGTCGCGGATAATGACCTGGCGCTCGGCAAGCTGGTCGAACTCTTCTCCCACAGCCCGTTCTGGAAAGACATGGCAATCTTCGTGACCGAGGACGATGCACAGGATGGCCGCGACCACGTGGACGCTCACCGTAGCCTGCTGTTGGTGGTCAGCCCTTACGCCCGGCGCGGCGTATCGCACGTCCACACCAGCATAGCAAGTATCCTGAAAACATTTGACCTGATCTTCGGCTTGCCCTTTCTGAACCAGTATGACGCGGCGGCGACCGACCTTGGTGATATGTTTACCGACCAACCTGACTTCACACCCTATCAGGCACTGCCCTCTGACACGCGGATCTTTGATCCTGCCAAGGTCAGGGAACCCGGCCTCGATATTCGCGCCCGGCCTGGCGCGCCACTTGACGATCCCGCGACGATTCGCCGCGAGATGCGCGAGCGTGAAGCACAAGATGATTAGCCGCGGGTTCTGCCCGAGCCGTGAGAAGGAAGAAGCATGAATCGGCTTTGATGTGTGTTCCCGGCGGCCCTGATCAGGTCCGGAATCACTGACCCACATGCGTGATTTTCGATCAAGGACCGCCCGAGGATCGCTTCTCACCAGTTCACCCCCTAGATTCGATACTCGGAGTTGGCCCACGCCGTCCTTAAGAAAGGCTAGGTTGCCTCTCGCGTAGGTCTCCGAGTCGTCCGCGATGAAGGCATGGAGGGAACACTCCTGAGGAAAGTCGTTACGTGTATACTAACTGCCGATCACGACGCCAAATTCGAAATCATGGATGATGGGTCTTTGCTGTGCGCAGGCTGAATATGAACGACGCCTTAGAGTCTATGGCAAATCACGGCGGTTCCGGTCAGAGAAAGGTCCTTTATGAATGGGCAGGCGAGGGTTGCGAATCGGGACTGAAGATCCTCGATAGTACTCAATTAGGTTCACCGCCCTACGACATTGCAATTGTCGGAGCCGGAGTTGTCGGGTGTGCGCTGGCGTACCGGCTTTCCCAATTTCAATTGCGAGTGTTGTTGGTTGACAAGAACTATGATATCGGGGAAGGCTCCAGCAAGGGCAATAGTGCCATCGTGCACACAGGGTTTGATGCAACGCCCGGCAGCCTGGAGTCGAAGTTGGTTACGCAGGCCTCCAGGCAATGGCCGTCCCTGGCGGAAAAGCTCAAGATTCCCTATACGCAATGCGGCGCGGTGCTTCTGGCAATCGACGACCAACAGGGCGCGCAGCTCCCCAAAATCCACCAGAAAGCCTTAGAGAACGGTGTCAATGACGTCAGGCTATTGAGCGCAAGTGAAGCGAAGGAACTTGAATCCCGTGCTCCCGAATACATCCGTGGCGGCCTCCTGGTCCCCAGAGAATCCATCGCAGATCCGTTCACGGCCGTCATTGCCTATGCCGAACTCGCTCTAACCAATGGCGTAGATATTCTGCTGGGCACCTCGATCGGCGACGTCGAAAATCCCGGAGAGTCTGTCAAAACTCTCATCACCTCTTCAGGGAAACGGATGCAAGCCCGCATCCTTGTTAATGCGGCGGGCTTGGGGAGCCGCGCCTTGGCGGACCGGTACGCAGGGAAACCGTTCGATATCAACCCACGCCGCGGCCAGTTCCTTGTCTTCGATAAGTTCAGCCGAGCCTTGATTAAACGGATTCTGCTGCCTGTTCCAACACCGCAAACCAAAGGGGTGCTGGTGATCCCAACCATTTTCGGCAACCTGCTTGCCGGACCCACCGCCGAGGATCTACCGTTAGATTCCCCGGACGCGACCAGTACAACACGCGAGGGCTTACACGCGGTGCTCGAGGGGGCGTCGCGACTGCTCCCATGCTTAAAAGCACAGCCGGTCATAGGCACTTATGCCGGCGCCCGCTGCAATTGTGCGCAGGGAAGTTATTTGATCCGTTATAATGATCCCTATCCGGGTATTCTCACCGTTGCGGGCATTCGATCAACAGGACTCACATCGTCGCCCGCGCTGGCGGATTTCCTCATTGAAGGCTTGGTGTATCACTGTGGATTAAAGCTCGCGAGGCAACCCGAGGCTCGCGAGAGCCGGCAGGAGCGCTGCTGGCCGGGCTGGTGGCGCAGGCGGTTTGAAGACGCGGAATTGCTCAAGCGGCAGCCGGACTACGGCCGAATCGTTTGCTCATGCGAGAACGTGTCGCGCCAGGAGATTATTGATGCCCTAGATTCACCGCTGAAGCCGCGCACGTTGGACGCCGTGAAGCGCCGCACTAGAACGCAGATGGGAAGGTGTCAAGGCTTTGAGTGTCTGGTGCCCATCGCCGAGATCATCTCAAGTCACTGCGGCATTCCGCTGCACAAAGTGACAAAGAACGGCCCCGGGAGCGAACTCGTGAACATTTAGTGGGCTGGGGAGTGCCGACCCCTATGGACTCTCTCGAAAAGGCGAAAGTTCTGGTCATCGGCGCCGGGCCGGCCGGGGTGGGCGTCGCCACTGGATTGGCCAGGCGCAGGATTAAGCCGGTCATTCTCATTGATCGGCATGAAAAGGTTGGAGGTGTGCCAGCGCTTTATAAGAAGAAGGCCGGGGGCGTTCCCACGTTTGTTCTCTGGACGCGGGGCCGGCTGGTCTTCGGGGAGCAAATCGCCGAGCGCCTCACCGACGAATTGCGCAGAACCGATGTCGAAATCCGGCTCGAGAGCCAGGTAGTCGAAGTCTCACCGCGCCAGAGAAGCGTCATCGTCGTGAGTCCCTCGGGCGGAAGGGTGCAGATCTCGGCCGAGGCTGTGGTCCTGGCTTGTGGGGCGCGCGAGAAGACACTCGCGGAGCGAGGCTGGATAGTAGGGTCCCGCCCCCGCGGTCTTCTTTTCACTAAGAACATGCTGGATTGGGTTGATCGGCAGGGGCTGCTCACCGCTCGCACACCTGTCATTCTGGGGTCGGATGTGATCGCTCACGCCGCCGCCGCGAAGTTGAAATCCGCGCGAGCTTCCGACGCCGTCATGGTGGATCGGTTCTCCAAGCCCGCTTGCAGGATTGCTGGAAGACTCTATTTTGGCCGCTGGACAAAGCCGGCTTATCGCCAAGGCGCACCTGCGGTGAGTGTGGTAGGCGGGCAGTCCGTCTCGGCTGTGAGGCTGGTGGATGGGACGCAAATATCTTGCGACGGGGTCATGCTCTGCGGTGAACTGGTGCCCAACAGCGAACTGGCACTTATGGGGGGTCTTCAAGTTGACCTCGCCGGGCGGCGCCTCTTGGTTGGATCGAACTTTCAGCTTTCCGAACCCGGCTGGTTTGCGGCTGGGAATATTCTGGGGGATTATCACGGCGCGCAATGGTGCTATTACAATGGACGGCGCGTCGCCCGTCACGTTGCGAAATATCTGAGCAGAACGGGTAGCCGGAGCCAATAGCACAACCTCCACGCCCTTGGGGGTCCGATTCGACAAGATACTTTGTGGGCCGCATAGGTCAACAAACAGAGTGTGTTGCCGCTATTGCTCCGCCCACTGCTTGCAGCGTTCGACGGCCTTCTTCCATTTCGCGAGCCGTGTCTCTCTTTCATCTTCGGAGATCGCCGGTTCATACCTTTTGTGCAGCTTCCAGTTGGCGGCGATTTCTTCGAGACTTCCGAAGTCCCCGATGCCCAAAGCCGCCAGGTAGGCCGCACCAAGAGCCGTTGTCTCATTAATGACCGGCACATCCACAGGTATCCCCAAGATGTCAGCTTGGAACTGCATGAGGAACTGGTTGACGACGGCGCCGCCATCGGCGCGCATCACTTCGATGGCCATGCCGGAGTCTTTGCGCATCACGTCCAGGTTCTCTCGCACCTGGAGGGCAATCGCCTCCAGCGTCGCTCGCGCGATGTGTGCCCGTGTGGTGCCTCCGGTGATGCCGATGATCATGCCGCGGGCGTATTGGTCCCAGTGCGGCGCCGCGAGGCCGGCGAAGGCCGGGACAAAGTAAACCCCTCCTGTGTGCGGGACCGTCCGCGACAGGGCTTCAGTTTCCGCCACGTCATGGATGATTTTGAGGCCATCTTTGAGCCACTGAACCGCGGCGCCGGCGATGTACACGCCCCCGTCGAGCGCGTAGGTGACTTCTCCTTTCAGACGCCAGACGACCGTGGTCACAAGTCCATGTCGTGAGCGCACCGGACCGCTTCCAGTGTTCATGAGCATGAAGCAACCCGTCCCGTAAGTGGTTTTGACGGCTCCTT
>JAHEKS010000326.1 GCA_024638215.1 Acidobacteriota bacterium
CGTCTGCTTACGCGAGCGGTCGCCGTGGAACATGCCGTGGAGCTGCGGAACCGTCTGGTGGCTCTCGTCAATGAAAAGCAGCGCGTCCTGCGGCAGGTAATCGAGCAGCGTGGGCGGCGGCTCGCCGGGCAGCCGCCCCGAAAGGTGACGCGAGTAGTTCTCAATGCCGTGGCAATAGCCCATTTCCTTCATCATCTCGACGTCGAACATCACGCGCTGATGAACGCGCTGCGCCTCAACCAATTTGCCCTGCTTTTCCAATTCACCGCGCCACCACTCGAGCTCCGCCAGGATGCGCTCGATAGCCTGCTCGCGCTGTTCGGCGGGCATCACGTAATGAGTGCGCGGATAGACCGGCAGCCGAAGGAGAGTCTGCTTTACCTGGCCAAAGAGCGGATCAATCTGCGCGAGCGCCTCCACCTGGTCGCCCCACATTTCAATGCGGTAAGCGTTGTCTTCGTAAGTCGGATAGAGTTCGATCACGTCGCCGCGCACGCGAAACGTGCCGCGCTTGAAATCCATGTCGTTGCGCTCGTACTGAATTTCCACCAGACGGCGCAAGATGTCCTGGCGGGAAATCTTCTGGCCCTTTTCGAGCATGAGCAGCATCCCGTAATACGCTTCCGGCGAACCGATTCCGTAGATGCACGAGACGCTGGCGACAATCAGGCAATCGCGCCGCTCGAAGAGCGAGCGCGTGGCGGACATGCGCAGCTTGTCGAGCTCATCGTTGATGGTGGCTTCTTTTTCGATGTAAACGTCCGAGGCCGGAACATAGGCTTCCGGCTGATAGTAGTCGTAATAGCTGACGAAGTACTCGACGGCGTTCTGGGGGAAGAAATTGCGGAATTCGTGATAGAGCTGCGCGGCGAGAGTCTTGTTGTGCGCCAGGACCAGCGTGGGGCGGCTGGCGGCTTCCACGACTTTAGCCATGGTGAAGGTCTTGCCCGAACCCGTCACGCCCAGCAGCACCTGGTCCCGCTTGGCATCCTCCGTGCCGCGAATCAGGTCGCGGATGGCCGTCACCTGGTCGCCGCGGGGGCTGTAATTGGAAACAAGTTTGAAGTCCATAAGAAACGCGGCCCAATGAATTCAAAACAGTATTATACGCTGATGCCGGCTTCGGGCCCGGCATGCCTCGGCGAAAACGCCGTTCACCTGCAGGAGCGGAAATGCGGCGAGCCCGATTGACAGGGTGGCGGCCCCATGTTACAAGGGAAGATACTGGCTGTTGCAGCCGGTGTGGGCCTGTGGCGCAGTTGGGAGCGCGCATGACTGGCAGTCATGAGGTCGAGGGTTCGAACCCCTCCAGGTCCACCATCCTCAAAGGTGCCAAACCCGCGTAAACATTGGCTGAAATTCACCTGAGCATCGCTGTGTTCATTCCTGGCGTTTTGGCGCATAAATTACTCATTAGTACTCCTCTTTACCGCTTCCGGTACGACACGCGCAAAAAGGACAGGAGGCTGCTCTATGACCAGACGCGCGGATCGCTTAAAGTTCACGATGAAGGCGCTTGAGCGCTTGCCCGTGCCGGACGAGCGCGTGGCATACCACTACGACGCGGTGTGCCTACCAAAAATCTGGTTCGAACTGAAATCATTGATCTTATCAAGCGCCGTTGTAAATGTTTCCACCTCATGTTTACTGCACTCCTTTCCGCGTCAGTCAGCATCGGATCTTGGTTTCGAACTCGCGCAGCATTACAGCTTGAGATCCTGGCTCTCCGCCACCAGTTGACGGTTCTCAAAAGAGCTCAGCGCGGCCGGCTTCGTCCAAATTCGACAGATCGACTGCTCTGGGTATGGCTCTCTCGCCTCTGATCACGCTGGCGTTCCGCCCTGGTCATAGTGAAACCGGAGACAGTGATCTCCCGGCACTGCAAAGGATTCCGCATTCTATTGGAGATGGAAAAGCAGGAATCGCGAGCCGGGAAGACCTACCATCGACTTGGAGGTTCGGCAGTTGATCGGAAAGATGAGTCTGGTGAGCCCGCTGTGGGGAGCACCGCGTATCCACGGGGAACTGCTCAAACTCGGCATCGAAGTGTCTCAAGCCACCGTAGCGAAGTACATGGCTCGCGAACGAAAACCGCCCTCCCAGACCTGGCGTACTTCCCTGAATAACCACGCGAAGCAACTGGTCTCGACGGACTTCTTCGTCGTGCCGACCCTCACTTTTGGAGTTCTCTATGCTTTCGTCGTCTGGGCGCATGATCGGCGACGCCTCCTCCATTTCAACGTCACGGCCCATCCCACTTCGGAATGGACGGCGCAGCAACTGGTTGAGGCGTTCCCTTGGGGCGGGGCGCCGCGCTACCTGCTCCACGATCGCGACTCGATTTATGAAGGGTCATTCCGCCAGCGAGTTCGGGGGATGGTGATTGAAGAAGTCCTGACGGCTCCAAGGGCGCCCTGGCAAAATCCCTATGCGGAGCGACTGATTGGATCGATCCGCCGGGAGTGTCTGGACCACATCATTCTGTTCAGCGAATCATCTCTGCGCCGGACTCTCAACTCGTATTTCGATTACTATCGGCGTGCTCGCACGCACCTGGCGTTGGATAAAGATGCGCCTGAACCGCGGGCGATCCAACCGCAAGGACTTGGAGCCGTGGTCGAGATCCCGGAGGTCGGAGGGCTCCATCACCGTTACGAGCGGCGAGCCGCTTGAAGAGGCATCCCCTTCAGACGATTCTGTCTCCCCTGGGCGTTGAGCCTTGGTGCCCGCCCAAAAGCCACGCGCCCAATCCTGCCGTTTTCTGATTGGCACACGTGGACACTCCCCAGTGACCAGAACTCAGGACGCAAGTTGCAGAAGGGGAAGTATCAGTTCCCGGCCGGCTCTTTTTCTTGGCGCAATCGCGTTTTTGGTATCGACAGGTGAACGCGGCGAGGTGCCCATTACCGCTTGTGAGGCGATGCGCCGGGATGGTTAGCCCGCCCAAGCAGGCTCACCGAAAATAAGAAGCTCCAATGCAAAACCGACACGGAGCAGCGCCCAATACAACATGACGATGAGCGCGCTCCAACTCAACAGTACAAGCCACGGCATGAGGCGTGTAATCCAGTCAGGGGTTCCGCGCCTCCACGCTACGCGCACTTTCCTACCAACTTTGTATCTGACGCGGTAGCGTAACCTGACGTAGGCCCTCACCACCCAAAGAAGTGCACACACAATCCCCCCGGCAGCTTCTCCCGACATTCCCATAGCCAGTTCCCGAGGTTGTGATCCTTGGCGGCTGCGAAACTCAACTGCTCAGCTTTGGAGAACAGGCCTTAGCCAGCGCCTTCCAAAATGCGGTTATGCCGAAAGCGCCAGCGAATGCCCCCACCAACGCCGGGATCAAGTACACGCCTGCGATCTTGACCCGCTCGAACCAGTGGCCCAGGACAGGCGAGCCAAGCCACGCTGCAACCCAGCCGACACCCCATTTCGCCAAGAAGCCGTCCAGGCCCTCCAGGAAACGATAGCGAATAGCGTAGTGAAGGATCGCTGCAGCAATCAGAGCCGCCACCAACAATACCAAGAAGCCCCAAAAGTTCATGCCGATCATGGTTTCCTCCTAGCGATGAGTTTCAGTTCGTGAACCAAAACATTGTTTACTTTCCTGAGGAGGAGACACGCACGTCTCGCCCTTTTTAATCGACCGGGCTGTGGGCGGATTAAACTACCGTGGCTGCAAATGGAAGGTTTACAAGTGGATAAGAACACCGGCTACGGCGAGCGAGCAAGAAGCGAACCCCCGATGGAAGCGCCCGCTTTAGCGTCTGCTCCGTCCCTGGCCTGCTCCTATGTTTCGTCCGCTGGAAGTGTACCACCGGCTGAATGCCCGATCAATTAAAAGTCCGGCATCGTCCTTTACTCAGAGAAGTCTTAGCCGTCCCTTACTGGTAGGGTCGGGGACTGACGCGGCAGCTTCCGCATGACCTGCGGAGCTCCGGTTCCGGCCGGCGCCACATCACACGTAGCGTGCGGATTTCCGCACTACGCGTTCCTGCACACTTCGCGACAAGGGTTATGAGGCTTATGGCGTAGTGTCCAAGTATTCGAACTTCTCGAAAAGGCAGCACGTCGGAGGAACCTCTTGAGCCGAGATTTGCCCCGTCATGCGCCGGTTCGGAGTGATACGCTCCCTTGATGCGCATGACCTCGGATCCCTTTCGACTACTGTTAGTCTCCCTGGCCGGCTGGATGAGCCAGGTGGCACGCAACCTCACTGATGCTGCGGAGGGCTTCCTGGTCGCAAACGGTACTTGATCCACGACCGAGATCCGTTGTTCACCGCAGACTTTGCGGAGACTCTCGGGACCATTGGAGTGCAATCGGTGAAGCTGCCACCACAGTCCCCGAATTTGAACGCCTACTCCGAGCGCTTCGTGAAGACCATCAAAGAATCGTGCTTGGAGCGCATGATCCTGTTTGGAGAAGGATCTGTACGGAGGGCGATCTGTGAATTTGTCGAGCATGATCATTGGGAGCGCAACCACCAGGGATTAGGAAACCGACTGATCCTACGGAGTCTTGCATATTACAGTGACCACGGGGCTGTAGCGCCGGTGTCCTCACCGGCGCTTTTCGGCGCTGGGGACAGCGCCGCTGCAAAGGAAGGCGTCACGATGATCTGTAATCCTCGTTAGATGGCGACTTATCTGTCGGCAAAGGAGGATCGTTCCAGGTCCGCCGGCGGCTGGGTGAAATGCTGAACTACTATTACACGCCAAGCAGCGTAAGAACAGAAGATCAACCTCTGCGGGATGGTCACCGTTGACCTGATTGTGGGCTCTCG
>JAHEKS010000327.1 GCA_024638215.1 Acidobacteriota bacterium
GCATGTCATCCTGAGCACAGCGCATGTCATCCTGAGCGCAGCGAAGGATCTGCTTTTATCAATTTCCAGCGATACTACCTGAGATGCTTCGCTTCGCTCAGCATGACAGACTCGCTCTTCACCACTCTGTCAAGGCGCGGGCTGGCCGCAGAGCTCGAGGATTTCGATTTCGGTCAGCACGCGGTCGGACTGCTTGGCGCGCGCGAAAATCCTGTCCACCAATTCTGGCGCCGGCTTGATGCCCCGCTTCTCCAGCCAGTAAATCACGTTGGACTTGCCGCTCATCGGGCCGATCTCGATCTTCTGGTCCAAACCGAACCAGTGGGACGGAACGCCGGAATAAACCTGGTTGGCGAGAACGGTGTCGTTCTTTCGATAAGCCTTGATGACCGCGGCGGCGTGCACGCCGGTCGCGGTGCGGAAGGCATCCGACCCCACGACCGGATGGTTGGCGGCGATAGGGACGCCCACCGCCTCCGAAACCACGTCGCAATATTCCTTCAGCTTCTGCAGGTCGCGGTCCGCCACGCCGGGCGCGCCCATCAACTTCAGATTGACCAGCATCTGGTCCATGGGCGTGTTGCCTACGCGCTCGCCGATGCCGAGCGCCGCGGCGTGCACCTGATCAGCGCCGGCCTCAAACGCCGCCAGCGAATTTGCCACCGCCAGTCCGCGATCCGAATGGCCGTGCCAATCCACGCGCACTTTCTCTCCCGTTGGCTTCACGACCTCTTCCAGGACGAAGCTCAGCAGGGCCTTCACTCCCTTCGGGGTCGCGTGCCCGACGGTGTCGCAGACCACGATGGCGCGCGCGCCACACTCGATGGCCGTCGTGTAAAGTTTCTTGACAGCCTCCGGCCGCGCTCGCGTGGTGTCCTCGGTGACAAACATCGAGGGCAGCCCCAGGCCGACGACGAATTTCACTGCTTTCTCGGTGGTGCGCAGGAGAAAATCCATCGTCCAGTCTTCCGTGTACTGGCGAATGGGACTCGAACCGAGAAAGGTCGCGGCCTCGATTTCGACCCCGGTCGCCTGAACCACCTCGGCGATGGGACGAATGTCCGTCTCAACCGTGCGCGCCGCGCAATTGGGACGAATGCGGAGCTTGCACGACGCGATTTCCTGCGCCAGGCGCAAAACGTCAAGCTTGGCGCGCGGCCCCGCGCCGGGCAGGCCGAGGTTGACGGAATCAATGCCCAGGTCTTCCATCAGGTGCAGGATTTGGATTTTCTTTTCGATAGGCGGGTCGAGAACGGAGGGAGATTGGAGGCCGTCGCGCAACGTCTCGTCGTCGAGCAGGGCGCGGCCGCGCATCGAGAGCGCCGGCCCCTGGCTTGTGTTCCAATCGTAAATGAGCTGGTTATTCTCGCCCATGTCGTTCCGCTGGAGGCATTTCAGCAGCCTGGTGGAAACGTACCTACATTGCCATGCTGAGCCCTTCGGCGTCATCCGGAGCGAAGCGAAGAATCTGTTTTCCAGCCCGTAGCAAATGAAGCAGATCCTTCGCTTCGCTCAGGATGACAAACCACCATGGAAATTGCCTGAAAAAACCAACGCCCTGTTGTGCTCTACTTTGTTCGAACCGTATCGCCCAGAATGTTGACCGCTTGCGGCTGGAATCGTTGCCCCGCGGTTGAACTGTCGGCGCTCGCGGGCCGGTACAGCGCATGGCAGCGCTCGCAACGGTAGATTTCCGCGCCGGGGCCGAGCTCTTTGGCCACCTCGGAATCGTCGGGGTAATACCAGCGCTTCAGGTGGCCGACACAGAGTTTTCCCTTTGCATCCTTTTCGTCACAAGCGCGCTGCCCGGGTTTCTTTTCCTTGAGTGTAAGCGCCAAGTCGTCCCCCCTTGCCTTTCGCCGGCTGCGGTTTTCTATTGCCCTTGCTTATTTTACTCGAACCATTTCTATAAGTCCAAGACGCGAGTGCCTTCGCCTGAGCTCGGCAAGTCTGACGCTTCCGTACGGCGCCCCGTTTATGGCCGGACCCTGTAATTGACTTTCCAGAGGCAAAGTCCTTGCGCTGGGGCCGTGGGACCTGCGAGCTTGCGGTCGCGCGCTTCGAGGATTGGCGGAATGTCTTCCGGCTTCATCCTGCCGCGCCCGATTTCCAACAGGGTCCCCAGGATATTGCGAACCATGTGGTGGAGAAAACCGCTGCCGCACGCCTCGTAAATCAAGACGGAACTCTTGCCATGCCACCGAAGGCGCGACGAAAACAATCTCCGGGTGTTGCCGCGCGGAGGAGTTCCATGCGCCAGGCCGTTGTCGTCTTCCTCCGATGCGTCGCCCGCCGCGGCAAACGACGTGAAGTCGTGCTCGCCTTCGAACATTCGCGCCGCGCGCTGCATCGCGTTTTGGTCGAGCGGATAGGGGTAGTGATAAACGAATCTCGCGATGAAAGGTGAAGCGACCGGCGCCAGCAGGATGCGATAGCGATAGGTTTTTGACACCGCTTCGTATCGCGCGTGGAAGTCGAGGGGCACGTCGCAAGCTTCCTTCACCCGCACTGCAGCCGGCAGGATGTCATTGAGAGCCCTGACCAGGTTCGCGCAGGGGATGGGACACGTTGTCTTGAAATTCGCCACTTGGTTGGCGGCGTGAACGCCCGCGTCGGTTCGCCCGGAACCGCAGAGCGCGGTTGGCTGCCCTGTTATCTTTTTGACGGCGGTTTCCATCAGGCCCTGGATGGTCGCTTTGTCCGGCTGGCGCTGCCAGCCGTGAAAGTCCGTTCCATCGTAGGCCAAGATTAGCCGGACATTTCTCATCTTGGGTTGTCAGTAAAGCTACTCTGCGCAGTAGAACCACTGTCGGGAGGATTGTCAAGCCGTAGCTGGTGTTCGAAATCGGACACAGCTTTGCGAAAGCGGACATCCTCAGCAGCGCAGGAACAAGAAAATCACTGTCCCCCATTTAGTTTCAAGAGGATAGCGAGCTTCTGGACTGGCAAACCACGTGCCCAACGTCTCTGTGGCGTTTTGGCAGTATTTGTGCCAATTTTGGACGTCCGAGCTGAGGTATGTGGGCATCTTGCGAAGGTTGCCATTGCCCAGCACAGATGCTAAACTGCCAGATTTTGCGCAGGCTGGCGAGGGCCGTGGATGCACCTCGGAAGCCGCCGAGCTTTTGACACCGCACCCTGAACCGCCGCATTCGAAGGGAGAGGGTACACGCCGGATGCGGCGATGCCCGCATCAAATATGCCCTTTGCTGACAAATCTCTGAAACCGAACGTCTAACAGTTTCGTAAGTACATTCAGTACATGCAAGAAGCAGTAATCTCAGGTAAGGGAGAAGGACACGCTCATGAAATCGAGAAGCACACGCTGGCCGGCAGTCGTTTTACTTTTTGCCGGGCTGGTTCTCATGCCGACTGCTCTGGGGGGCCAGCAGGCGGCGACGAATGAAAATATCGGGAACTATTCTCATTCCGACGCATTCCCCAATATTTTCGCGCCCTACGTAAGCCCGCGCATTCCCGAGCTCAAGATGTCGAACTCGGAGCGCCTGCACAATCTGATTCGGAATGGCAAGCTGGAGCTTTCGACTCAGGACGCCATTGCCTTGGCGCTTGAGAACAACCTGGACATTGATTTGTCGCGCTACTCGCTCCGCTACGCGCAGACCGACCTGCTCCGGACCCGGAGCGGCGGGTCCTTCCGCGGCATCAACCCCGCGTTGTTTGGCGGCGTCACGGCCTTTGGCGGCACAGCCGCTGGCGGGGGTGGCGGCGGCACAGGAAGCGCGGGGGGCATTTCCGGCGGCGGCGGGGCGACCAACGTGGGCACTGTCAGTTGCTGCGACCCCTTTGCCGGCATGACTTTCGGGTGGGACCGAAGGACTTCTCCGCTCAACACCACCGTGGTCAGCGGCGTGGCCAACGTCACCACGCAACAGACTAACGTCTCGACCTTCTTTGGCCAGGGTTTCCTGACGGGAACCAGCTACGTGGTCGCCGTGAGCGGCTTTCGCCAGCGTACCACGCAGTTGAACACCCTTTTTAATCCTTACGTTCCGACCGGCCTCACCCTGGGGTTCAATCAGAAACTGCTGAATGGTTTTGGCTACCGCGCCAACGCCAAGTTCATTCGCATCGCCAAGAACGACGTCGCCCAGGCGGACAGTGTCTTTCGCCAGCAGGTGATGACGACCATTGCCAATGTTCTCAACCTGTATTCCGATCTCCTTTACTATCGGGAGAACGTGCGCGTGGCCGAGCACGCTCTGGCCTACGCCCAGAAACTGCTGAGCGACAACAAGCGACAAGTCGAAATCGGGACATTGGCTCCCATTGAAGTGGTTCGCGCCGAGTCGGAAGTGGCGGCGCGCCAGCAGGACCTGATTGTGGCGCAGACCAACTACCTCGAACAGCAGGAAAAGCTCAAAACCGCCCTTTCCAAGCACGTGGATCCGGAATTGGCTTCGGCACAAATTGACGCCACGGATTCGCTCCCTGATCCTTCACCCGGTGATATTCCATCGCTGGCAGACGCCTTAAAGGAAGCGGAGGCCAACCGTCCGGAAATCAATCAGGCGGAGCTCAACATCCGCGACCAGCAGATCACCATCGAGGCTGCCCGCAACGCGCTTCTTCCCAGCCTGGACGTGTTTGCAACCTATGCTCCGACCGGCCTTTCAGGTAACTCTCTCTTGTACGGCAACTGCCCAACAGGCTTCGTCAACTTCGGAGGTGCCTGCTATGCCCCGGGCCAGACTTTCCCGCCGACTT
>JAHEKS010000328.1 GCA_024638215.1 Acidobacteriota bacterium
GCGGCCAAGGAAGACAAGCTGTCGAATGTTCCTGACCTGAGAAAGGATCCGCGTTTCCGCCCCAGAATCGAGAAGTACTTCGACGAACGCACACGTTCTGTCCTTTGCATTTCGCTGAGCAAAGAAGGCGGAGTTTCGCCGGGGGTCCTGGTGGTCTTGAACAAGCGCTACGGGAGCTTTACGCGCGAGGACGAGGCGCTCGGCAAGGCCGTGGCCAGTCAAATCTCGCTTGTCTTGCGAGAGGCCCGCTTATTCGAGAACGTCCACAGCTTGAAGAACTACTACGAAAGGATTCTGCAGAGCGTTTCGACAGGCATCGTCACGTTCGACCAGTTGGGCAATCTCACTACAGTCAACCGTGCCGGTAGCGAGATATTCGGATTTCATGCCGGCACGGATTATACCAAGGATTTCAGGACGCTCTTCGGAGGACCGGCCAACGTGCGCCTGGCCTCCCTGACCGAGGATCTGCTGGCGCACCGGCGCGGGCGCAAGGTTTACGATGTCCGATTCCTGCGCGAGGATCAAACCAGTTTCAGCCTGGACGTCAACGCGCTGCCCATGCAGGACACACACGGAAATTTCCTGGGTGGTGTGCTGGTTGCAGAAGATATCACGCAGGAACGGCGCCTGATGAACACGCTTTGCCGATACATGGCTCGCGAGGTGGCGGAACAGGTGTTGCAGGACAAAAGCAAGGGCCTGTTGGGCGGGACGCGGATGGAGGTGACCATCCTGCTTACCGACATCCGGAACTTCACGACTCTGTCCGAACAGATGGATCCTTGGAACGTGGTCGAACTTTTGAACGCCTACTTCCCGCGCATCATCAATGTCATTTTCCGCCATCAGGGAATGGTGGATAAGTTCATCGGCGACTCCATCCTGGCGGTGTTTGGCGTTCCGGCCCCGCGCGAGGATGACGCGCTGCGGGCGGTCCGGGCCGCCCTCGAGATTCGCGGCCAACTCAAGGCCATCAACAAAGAGCGGGCACGCAAGAAACAGATAACTGTGGATATGGGCATTGGCATCACCAGCGGCACCGTGATCTCCGGCAACATCGGGTCGGAAAGACGAATGGACTACACGGTGATCGGCGACCCCGTCAATCTGGCCGCGCGCCTGGAAGGCCTGACCAAAGAAGTCAAACGAAGGATCCTGGTCAACGAGCGCGTTCACGACGCTATCAGTAAAGAGATTCCCTGCGAAGCCCTGGGAGAATGCGCGGTCAAAGGCAAGCGGGAAAAAGTGCCGGTCTTCGCGATCAAGCTTGCGGAAGGGGTTTGACAGGGAGATGGAACCGCGAATATTCCGGCGACCCGCTACATGCCGCGCTGGGCCCTTTCAACCGCCGGCAGCACTTCGCGAAGGCGCTGAATCAAAGCGCGAATGACCGATATCGCGGCGGAGTTATACGTCGCGAGCAGATCGTTGAAGTCTTCGCGGTCAATGCGCAGCAGCAAGCAGTCCTTCTGGGCGATGGCGGAGGCTGAGCGCGCCTCGCCGTCAATGATGCTCATCTCGCCGAAGAAATCCTTGGGGCCTAGGGATTTCAGGGGCGTCTCTCCGCGCCGGATCGAAACCTCGCCGTCGACGATCAAAAACATGTTATCGCCGCGCTCGCCTTCCTGAATGATGCGCGTGCCGGCAGGGCAAGTCACTTCGCGCGCGATGCTGGCCACCTGGGTCAGCTCACTCGTGGCCATATTGGACAAAAGCGGGACCTGCCGTAGAAAGAGCATTTTTTCGACGACGATCATACCGGTTCCTCCCTGGCCCTGGCGCGAACCGTTCAACAGCGCGTTGGCCAGGTTCCGTACAGTCCCGTTCGGGTCTGAAAGCAACCGATGGCAATGCGCGGCGAGGTCGGCGGGCGGCTCCAGTTGAGCAAGAGCAAACAGCGCGGTTTCCCGGATGACCCCATCCGGATGCTTCAGCAATTGCCGGACGAGAGGGATTGCCTCTCGAGACCCTCCGCGAGATTCGGCGTACACGGCGCCCAGCAGCACCGACTCCGAGATTTCCGAGTCCATGACATCGCGCAACAAATCCGCGACGTCGGTTCCTTCCACGGCCGGCATCTTGGCGTCCGCCAAATCCAGGATGTCGTTTCTCCACTTTGCCGGCACGACGTGCTCCAGGACTTCCAGGGCGTTGGCGCGCTGGTCCTCGTCACCATTCTGAAGGTGCAAACGGATTGCATCCATCTTGACGGTGGTGGCCAGAGGGCCGAGAAGCGTGAAAATATTGCCCAGGTGCCGAGTGTACTCCTCGCGCAGCACACCGGTGAGAAAAGAATTCTCCGCCTGAAGCTGAGAGCGCGCCAGCAGCCTTTTGCGCTTTTGGGTCGCCACCACCTGGCTGCGCAGGACGGATTCCCAGTGTTCGGTGTTTGTCTCAAAGGCCGATTGGCGCTGAAGCAACCGGCAATAAGCATCAATTACAACTTCCGATGCATTGGGGCCCATGTTATCCAGCACCCGCTTGAGCACTTCGAGGGAGCGCGGGCTGCCGATTTTCTCCAGAATCACGGCCAATTGAACGGACCGCCTGAACATAGCGGCCAGGCCGGCTGTGTCGTTGTACGCGGCCAGGTAATCGGCGGTCAGCGGTCCGAGCGCGATCAACGCTTCGGCTGCCGCGCCGCTCGTCCGGGCGCCCCAGAGCTGCGCGAGGACCGGGTGGACCAACTCCGGTTCCGGCATGTTGCCGCAGGCGCGAAGAGCCGCCAGGCGGACTTCCGGCTCGGGGTCATCGAGGAGTTGTAGGAGAGATTCGGTTCTTCCGCGCACGCGCAGCCGGCTGACAGGATTGGCCACGGCGACCCGGTACGACTTGTTCTCGGATTCAAGCATATCCTTAACCGCAACCACGCCCTGCATCAGGCCGCCGAAATTTCCCATGTCAATCAAAGCCAACGCCGCTTCCGCCCGCACGCCCGGGTCGTCATCCTCGAGCGAATGGCGGATGGGCGCCATCACCGCTTCACCGCTCAAGCCTGCGGCGCGAACCGCCGCCCTTCGGACTTCCGCCACGGGGTGACGCGCGAGCTCGATCACTTCGTTGGTATCCGCCGGTTTTTTCCAACTGAACAGGCACTCGAGCGCCGCGATTTTGACTTCCGGCTCGGGACGCCGAAGGAGAGCCCGGATTTCCCCTGACCAATCCGCGTGATCCAACTGCTGAACCACGCTCAGGAGATAGGGAAGTTCTTCCAGCTTGGCTGTGGGCAGCGCGCGGCGGGTGTATTCCTCCACGGATTTGTCGTACAGGTCGCGAGGGTCCTCGGAAAAATCGAAGAGCCGCGCGCTCAGCGAATCCACTAAGCCCCCAAGGTAAAAGCTGTAATTGCGGCGCGCCAGGAAAAACCAGGCGATACAAAGAAAGACGCCGGGAATCGAAAGGTAATAAACCCTCACCAGTCCAGAAAGCAGGATGAGGGCCGCGCCGGTGAGGCCGATGGCCGCGGGCCTGCAAATGCCATCCACCAGCGCTCGCACCTGGGTCCGGGTCTGTTTCTTGATGCCCAAGTAAAGGATTTGGAATGCCCCACCGTCAATCGTAAAGAGCGTCGTCTGCGCCGCGAGTTTGGTGCCGACGACGGCCGCGAAGGCGGAGGTGACTATCGTCGCGGAGCCGCCCAAAAGCATCGCGGCAGGAAGGACGCAAAGTGAAGTCAACAGCCCCCGGCCTTGCAGAATCCGGTGCAAAGCAAAGAGTTGAATCAACAAAACGATGATGTTGGCGACCGCGTAAAAGTCACCGAAGAAGGCGGCCAGGTGCGGTCCGCGAAAGTTCGCCTGCGCCACGGCTTTGAATTGATAGTCAACCAGAATCACAACCATCGTCGCAACCATTGCCTGCATGGCCAGAGTGCGGATGCGCGGGGTTTTCAACAGGCCGAGGTAGTAAGCGAAGCCCGGGAGTGCGGCTTGGGACGGCAAGGCTCCGGCTTGGCCGTCGAGCTGGGCTTTGGAATGCAAAGTGAGAATAAAGACGGCCGAGCCGAAGCCGGCCATCAGCACCGCGACAACCAAAAGAAGGTTGGGTGTTCCAAAATGCTGCGCGAAGGGACGGATCAGGAAACCCGCGGCGATGCAAGCGAGCGTTCCTCCCGCGCCTACCCACCCCATCAACCGTTTGGCACGGCGGAAATCGAAGACCTGCCCGAAGAAGCTCCAGAACAACAGCATCGAGCCATTGACGGTCAGGTCGCCCCAGAAATAGGCGAATATCCGGAAGCCGTGCCAGGGAAGAAACAGCGCCAGCCGCAGCAGAAGGGCTGCCGCGCCCAGGAAACTGCAGGACACCATCAGGATCCGGCTGAGGGCCGAGGTGCGGACGCAACGGGCGAAAAAATACGCGACCGTCCCCACCAGGATGCTGGTGCCAACGTACATCGCGGCAAGCAGGTGGGGCCCGTAAGCTTCCAGGAAGAGTGTGTCGGCGGCGGCACGGGCCGTCAGACCTCCCGCGGCGGCGCACGCCGACGCGAAGGCAGTGCAGAAAAAGGGGATGCGTTCCTGGGGCTCAAGCGATGGTATGACCACTGCCACTTTCCCAAGCAATCCGCGCCGGGCCACGGGAGGCGCCCGGACCTAGAGATCTCTGCATAAATAGATTGACAATGCCATGTTTTGTGCTAGAGTCGGCCTATGGCCGACCACACCGTACGTTCCCGACGAGATGCCATAGCGATGGAAGCGCGGCGGCTGGCT
>JAHEKS010000329.1 GCA_024638215.1 Acidobacteriota bacterium
CCACGTCTCTCTTAGCAATCTCTCCCCTGATTGCCGCAGCGAAGACACCACGTTGCAAGCTATACGCCAGGGAAACCACGAGCAGACTTATTACGGAGATGTAATACACTTTCGCAAATCTGGGATCAGGAAATAGAGGTTTCAGAAACTCGATATAGTGAGGAACAACAGCCAGGCAGGCCGCGACGACCACCAGGGCAATTTCAGCCATTCGCCAAAAGCTAATCTTCGTCATTGTAGTGCGATCCTATCATTCGCTTATGCCGCGACGCCTGACTGGGTTCACATGTCCCGTCCCCGTGTCAGATTCTCCCGCAAGCGGGAACCAAACTGAAGAAATGCCAGCGATCGCTGCCGCGTCCTGAAATGGTCCATCGATATTTCTTGCGCACATTCTTGCTAGCCTCACCTTCCCTACGAGGAGCCATTTCGAAGCCTCATAGAACTTATTGGACTATTTAACGAAACACAACTGATCGCAACAATCGGCCCAACGCGAAGGGCTAACTCTACTATTCTCGATAGACCATTTACTCCCGGCTCCTCTGAATTGCGAATAATCACGTCAGCAACCTTCATTTCAGTTGGTTACTGAGGAATTTGAAAACGTGTCCAACACGTTGCAATCGGTTCTCCAAGAGCCAGTAAAACGGTTCCGTGTTGCAAGAACTCCTTTCGAGAGGAACTGGACCAGTAATCCGACTTAACGCCTGACTTACCAGTTGCACCGGCGTGTGCACCGTAAAGCGTCCTCGCAAGGTTATTACCATTCGACCCTCTTAGGTGATTCTGGACTTCTCCGGTTGATTTGACGTCGGTTGCGCACCCCGGCGTGTTCGTGGCAGACGAGATTGCCCCATAGCGGACAAGCTGCTGCCGGAAAAGGTTCACTCCTTGACTATAGGATGGTAGGCCGCCGGTTGCAGGTATTCACCCAAAAGCTGTGTCCGCTCAAGGGGTTCAGGTAGTCGTCACCTTTCACGTCCACGCAACAAGCTCGATGGCAAGGCATGTGCTCAATACATGGTGGCCCTCGGCTCTGAGAGGCGCCGATTCAAATCGAGGGGGCTCAGCAATGATTTGCAACCAAGGACATTCATTTTGGTTATTGACCTCATTGAGCGAGGAGGAAACATGCCGGAAGTTGCGGGCCGCTCTCCGAATGCAAGGGTTGGAAGTAGCCGAACAGATCGATCTCTCCAAAGAGATCGCAAAGCATATCGGTCTTTCGGTAAGTAAATACTTCATCTTGAGCGTTTGGAGCCCGCTCGCAACATATCAGGCTTTGTTGGCTATTCCAGAGGCTGGCCTTTTCGTTCCGTTTCACGTTGCCGTCACGTCTCGTAACGGCCGGACCCTGGTCATGGTTGTGAACCCGGATTGGTTGGCCCGAGTGGTTGACCGAATCGGGTTTCGACTCTTGGCCAAAGATCTATCCGGGCGCCTGAGCCGCGCGCTACAGACCCTAGAACCTATCGAAACCTCGCAGGAGGAACTTGAAGGGCGAATGGTCGCGGCTGAACTTCAGACGCGTTGATCAATTGCCGAATAAGCGGACGAGCAGAGGGGGAAGGCGATGCTTTGGAATCAAGAGCTCTCGGTACAGGCGGAGGGTAGGGAAGCAAAGGAGGGGATGGGAGTTCCAGACTCTTGTTACGATAAAGAACTCATCCATTCCCTCCACCAATGGATCGATTTGCTTCGAACGGCTTTGTCGAGGAGCGAGGGTTGGACAGGACCGCTCTGCCAGGTCCTGGACGTCCTCCGAGACCTGATAGGCGCTCCGGTCGCGGTAGTGAGAGCTTTTGGGCCCGGGAAAGCATTCTCCCATGTCTCCGCCCAAAACCCGATCCTGGCTAACCAACTCTCTGCTAATGGGGACTTCACGAGATTTTGTGATCACTTGTTTTCCACGGACCAACCATTGCTCGTCGCCGATGCTCTCAAAGACGGAGAATTTGCTGACCCGTTTCTAAGGTCGGAGTTTCCTGACCTTTCCCTCATGACCGCAGTTTGGCCTTTGGCGGACGCGATGATTCAATTAGCATTTTTCAACTCGCAGTCTGCGGCCTTCACGCGCGATCAAAAACTTCTAGTCGACTACTTTGGCTGCCCTCATCTCCTTGCCACTTATCTGGGTGTTGACGACAGGGCCCTGCGGTCAGCACAAGGGGGTGATTCTTACGTTTGGTAATTCATTTTTGCGAATCTCTCTGAAGCTCGCGGGTGTCATTCTTTTGACGAGCCCCGCATTTCGGCTTTTCGGGCAGCAGACTCCACCATTGCGGCCGTTGCCCGCTGAGGTTGCAACGATGTCCGGTATGAAGTCCTTGGTCCCCACCCTTGTCGCTGTCGGCTGGAAGAACTTCTTCTTGGATCTCAGGCAGGATCTAGACCTTTCAGAAGATCAGTCCCAGCAACTGTATTTTATTCGTGGAGGTTTCTTTGCGTCGGACGAGAAATTGCAAAAGGAACTGGACCTGGCCCGCCTCAACCTCAACCATGACCTAGGATCAGACCGCGTCAGCATGGCCCAACTCGACTACGATCTCCATAAGATCAGCGACTTGAAGGAAGCCACCTCTGCTCGCCACTTTAGGGCAATCCTGGTAGCGATTAACGTACTAAACCATCAGCAACATGTGCAGGCCGGGAAATGGCTTAAGTTGCGTTTGGAAATGCTAAGTGGCGCGAAACTCAACCGTGGCGTGAGCACTTCAGGTGGTAGGACATGGAAACTCCCAAAAGAAAAAAAGTATCGCTGGCCGTCTGACTTCACGCCTCAACAGCTTGGCTGGCGGGCGTGGTGATATCCAAGGGGGAGGCCGATGAACAATCCAGATTGGATTGTGAAGGCCGAATCTTTGAGCGGATGCAGCAACACTGTGGGTGCGCAATAAGTGCGGTGGGGTGAACTGGAAATGCGCTTTCTATCCGGCGTCAGGGAGCGCTAGTTGTAGTCTTTATTCTCTTCGTGAGCTGTCCTTATGCACGGCCAGGGGCATCTCTGCGCATGCCCATCGAAAGTGCCCGTTCCCGCCGCCACATCAGGTGCTCGTACATACTTGACCAGTACAATCCAAAAGTGAAGGCGAACATTAGCTCCTCTAAGGGGACACCAAGGATTCGCACTCCAGAAAGAGCCCGCAGGTTCCACACAACTGCAACATATCCCGGAAAGGCAAGGTTGAAGACGAGGAAAACGATAAAGTAAACTGCGAAGAATAGGCCGCCGCTGACGATCATTTTCAGCCAAAGATCGGGGCGACAATAGAGTGTGGCAAAGAATCCCGCCACCAAGGCAATAGCTGATGAATAAATGGGATTAAGCGAAGTCACAACCGCAAGGATTACGAACACCAACGGTCCCGCCGTGACTGCGAGCACGTGATGACGATGGCGCGCCTGATGTCGCTCATTGGCCATACCCTCACTTGGTGCCATGCGGAAAAGCACTTCGTAGACTGCAAAAACGATGCCGCCAATGGCAAAGGAGAAAATTAGACTCTCCACGTCGAAACCCGTGCGGCGGGCAAGGTCAAACAGTGTAAATGGATTCCAGTACTTGGGAACGAACAATGGCTCCGTGAGCCCCAGAAGTGCTGTCGCAAGGCTCACGCCCAACATGTTGCGACGTAGGTCGGTGCGCACGACATAGAGCACGAGCCAGACGAGCCACAAAGTCGTGCTCATCATCAAATACGCGTATGGCCAAATTCCCGGCACTGCCGCGGTCATGATCCTCTCCTACTCGCCCTACCCGTCACTGCTCGCGGCGCAGACACCCGTTACGGTTTCGTGCTGCCAACGTACACCATGTACAAGGTCGCCCCTGTTGTCAAGAGAGACCGTACTCGGTTTCTGGCTTTGCCCCATGCTGGTGAATGAGGGCCGCTGTTTTGCCAGCCCGCCCCAATGTTAGGGAGAGGCTTCAACGTCGGTAAGACGATGGTTTTTGTAACGAAGCAGGTCGTGCAGATGCTCCGATTCGGACCGGGAAGACAAGGCCCGGAATTTCAGAAGTTGGTTTCGCGGGGAGGGTTCGTACTCCCCTCTCGCGCAGAAAGTTTATCTCACTCGGTTCATGGAGCTAAAGAGTCACAGTACGAGCATGGACAATACGACGAATGGATCAGTTCTTGTTGGTTCCGGCCTCTGAGCGTAAAGCCAAGAAGCGACTCCTGCCATAATGACAGGGACAGTAATGGCAATTCTCGAGCGATCTCGAAAGTGTGAAGCGAACACCAACGCCACCCCCTTCATCGGTGATAATCATTGCCTATCCTTACGCCACGCCTTGTTTCAGTTCCCGGCATGATTCCTCTGTCATCTCCAATGTCGAGAGCGCACGCTTAAGCTTCGCCCCCACATCCTTTGCCAATAGGCGAAAACCAATCCTGTCAACGATGTTCGCAAGCCAGGCCGGGTTCACAACCGTTACAGAAGTCCGACCATTGTCCGATGCAACCACAAGATGAAATGGCACGAAAAGTCCTGCTTCGGGAATCGCAAGCAAAGCATGAAAAGTGGCGTATGGGCACCAAACATTCAAGATCCTGTATGTCGGAAACGCGAGTCCCGTATAGCTTTCAATCCTTCGGGACAGATCAACCTCGCCAGCCAGTTCAAGGCCCTCGTCGCGGAGGGCATTGCGCAAGCGGTGGCACGTCTCTTCCGTGCTCAGTTTTGTCAATACCCGAATT